>NZ_CP023434.1:1893750-2209375 GCF_003546865.1 Suicoccus acidiformans | reverse complement strand
GGCTGATGTTGACTTTAAAGGGCAACTGCCTATTCATGTTAGAAGCTATCTGGATGAGTTTGCGAATGTCGGAGAAATCCCAGACTTCGCTGAACAAACCTCAACAGTCCGCTCTAGGAATATGAGTCTTGTGCCTATTCTCCAAAATATCGCTCAACTCCAAGGACTTTATAAGGAAAAAGAAGCTTGGAAAACTATACTGGGGAACTGTGACAGTCTCCTCTATTTGGGTGGGAATGACGAGGAAACTTTCAAATTCATGAGTGGACTTTTAGGCAAACAAACCGTTGATGTCAGAAGCACCAGTCGTTCTTTTGGGCAGACTGGCTCAAGTTCTTCCTCTCACCAGAAAATTGCTCGTGACTTGATGACGGCTGATGAAGTTGGAACTATGAAACGAGATGAATGCCTCGTACGCATTGCAGGGGTTCCTGTTTTTCGAACCAAGAAATATTTTCCACTCAAACATAAGAATTGGAAATGGCTTGCGGATAAGGAATCTAATGAACGCTGGTGGCACTATCGCATCAATCCCCTAACCGCTGAGGAAGAGCTAGAATTGTCAGGCCATAAAATAAGGGATTTAAGCACAGAAACGACACTACATTAATAGAAATGAGGAATTATATGAATCAAAAACTATCAGGCTTTGTTTACGGAGTGGATGCCAGCTCCATGTTCTCTCAAGCCATGTCTCTATTACAAAAAGGCTTAATTGCAGTAGGAGCCTTTCTTGTTGTCATGGGCATTATCAACCTTTCAACCAACATTAAAGATGGTGGGCCAGGTGTCCGAAATGCCATTCTAGAAATTGTTGGTGGAGTCATGGTGGGAGCCGCGGGTGCTTTTGTGACTCAGATTACCATTTAGGGGAGGACAGCACATGACATGATAATGAATTTTACGTCACCTTTTGTATTTCTAGCCTCTGAAAAAGTATCTAGTGATAGCCTTTTTGAAGGGTTTCAAGTGGATTTAGAATCAACCGCCAACTTGGTTAAGTCACTAGCGGACTTTAATCCGACGGTGTGGTCTTACATGACAGCCATTACCAAGGGGATTATGCAGCCCTTGGGAGTAGCTATTCTTGCGGTTGTTCTCGTACTCGAATTTTCAAAAATGGCCAAGAAAATCGCAAACTCAGGCGGTGCAATGACCTTTGAAGCCATGGCACCTATGATTGTCAGCTACATCATGGTCGCGGTCGTGATTACCAATACGACGGTTATTGTGGAAGCCATTATTGCCATTGCCTCTTATGTTATTGAACAAGTGGCAGGGCTTGTCACGAATGGTGGTGCTAATTATGATACCATCTCAGGCATTAAGGGATCTGGAATTGTAGGAAAAATGATTATTGGCTTTTTTGCGATTCTCATTTGGTTGGTACGAATGGCCAGCATCATGGTTGTCAATATCTTGATTACCATTCGCTTTATCCAACTCTATCTGATGATTCCCTTTGCCCCTGTTACCTTTCCGACCTTCCTTAGTGATGACTGGAGAAGTGTTGGGATTGGTTACCTTAAAAACATCATGGTCTATGCCGTTCAAGGTATTTTGATTTTTCTAATTGTATCTCTTGTCCCCTTGTTTGAATCGGCTGGAAAGATTGCCGTATCAAATGGAGCTGGAGTGATGGAATCACTCGCCATTATGTTTGGTGGCTTGGTACAGGCCATATTGTTAATCATTGCCTTGGTTGGCAGTCAACGGACCGCCCGAAGCATTTTGGGGATGTAGGAGGATGGGAGTAAATTGCCCGCCTCCTCTTTTTATAGCTTACTTAGATTGGAGAACATTTATGAACACACGTGTCTTTAAGGACATTTCAAAGGTTCAACACAGAGCATGGCTGGGATTTACAACTAGACAGGTTATTTTTGTATTTCCAGCCGTCGCCCTAACCATTTTGGTATTGGGCTTGAACCTATTTTACTGGCAATTTGGGGATTGGTTTGTCTATGGTTTTGTTTTTAGCTTTACCATTCCACTCATGTTATTTGGGGTCTATCGCCCCAACGATTTACCATTTGAAACCTATCTCAAGTACCGTTTTCATTATGAACTAACAGTACCAGATCGTACATTTACTGGAAGAAAAGGAGACCAATGTGAAAAAATTAAAACACTCAATGAAACCAAAGACCTCTTCTAATGACAAAAAGCAAAAGACGAAAACACAGAAGCAGGAGATCAGACCTTCTACCGTAAATACGTTAGCCTATCAAGGACTTTTTCAGAATGGCCTTATGCAGGTCAGTCCAAGTTATTTCTCACAAACCTATCTTTTAGGAGATGTTAATTATCAAACAGTTGGCTTAGACGATAAGGGAGCTATTGTTGAGAAATATTCTGATTTAATCAATTCACTGGATGATCAGACCAATTTCCAACTGACCATTTTCAATCAAAAGGTCAATCTGGAAAAATTTCGTAAGAGTATTCTCTATCCCTTGCAGGAAGATGGGTTTGATGCTTATCGTGATGAATTGAATCGTATGATGGATGCCAACTTAGAGGCTGGTGAGAACAACTTTTCAGCCGTTAAGTTTCTTTCATTTGGCAAGAGCGACCAAACACCAAAACTAGCTTTTCGTTCTCTGTCACAAATTGGGGAATATTTCAAGAGTGGCTTTTCAGAGATTGATGTATCTCTTGGTTTGCTCGGTGGAGAGGAGCGAGTGAATGTCCTTGCGGATATGTTGCGGGGTGAAAATCATTTACCGTTCTCTTACAAGGATTTGACCCTCTCAGGTCAAACTACCAAACACTTTATTGCACCAACCTATCTTTCCTTTAAACACAAGAATCATATTGAATTGGACGATCGATTATTACAGATTGTCTATGTTCGTGACTATGGTATGGAGCTAGGGGATAAATTTATTCGAGACTTGATGCAGTCAGATTTGGAAGTGATGATGAGCTTACATGCTAAAGGCTCTACCAAGTCTGAAACCATGACCAAGCTGCGAACCAAGAAGACCTTGATGGAATCGCAAAAGATTGGGGAACAACAAAAAATGGCTCGGACTGGAATCTATTTGGAGAAGGTCGGCCATGTTCTTGAGAACAACATCGATGAAGCTGAAGCTCTTCTTCAAACCATGACCCAAACAGGAGATAAACTGTTTGACACCGTATTTCTAATTGGCGTGCTGGCGGATACTGAAGATCAACTCAAACAATCTCTTGATATTATCAAGCAAGTGGCAGGGTCTAATGATATGATTATCGATAACTTGACCTATATGCAAGAAGCTGCATTTAATAGTCTCTTGCCATTTGGGAAGAACTATCTTGAAGGTGTTTCTCGGTCTCTATTGACTTCAAACATTGCCGTGAATGCACCTTGGACTTCCGTTGATATTCAGGACAAGGGTGGGAAATTTTATGGCATCAATCAAATCTCAAGTAATATCATCAGTATTGACCGTGGCAAGTTAAATACTCCGTCAGGTTTGATTTTAGGGACTTCTGGAGCTGGAAAAGGGATGGCGACAAAACATGAAATCATCTCTACTAAGCTCAAGGAATCAGATAGTGATACTGAAATTATTATTGTTGACCCAGAAAACGAGTACAGTATTATCGGTCAAGCCTTTGGTGGGGAGAGTCTTGATATTGCCCCAGATTCCACTACCTTCTTAAATGTCTTAGATCTATCTGATGAGAATATGGATGAGGATCCGGTTAAGGTCAAGTCCGAATTTCTCTTGTCTTGGATTGGAAAGCTCTTGGACCGTAAAATGGATGGTCGTGAAAAGTCCTTGATTGACCGTGTGACAAGACTCACTTATAAGCATTTTGACACACCATCCTTGGTCGAATGGGTCTTTGTCTTAGCTCAACAACCTGAACAGGAAGCTAAGGACTTGGCACTGGATATGGAACTCTATGTGGAAGGGTCGCTGGACATATTTTCACATAGGACCAATATTAAAACAGACAGTCATTTCCTGATTTACAATGTCAAAAAGTTAGGCGATGAATTAAAACAGATTGCCCTCATGGTTATCTTTGACCAGATTTGGAATCGTGTGGTGAAAAATCAAAAACTAGGGAAGAAGACCTGGATTTACTTTGATGAAATGCAGCTACTCTTATTGGACAAGTATGCCTCTGATTTCTTCTTCAAACTTTGGAGTCGTGTCCGTAAGTATGGGGCGATACCGACAGGCATTACTCAGAATGTAGAAACGCTTCTTTTGGATGCTAATGGTAGACGCATTATTGCCAATAGCGAGTTCATGATTCTTTTAAAACAGGCTAAGAGTGATCGTGAAGAGTTAGTGCATATGCTTGGACTTTCTAAGGAACTAGAGAAATACTTGGTCAATCCTGAAAAAGGGGCTGGCTTAATTAAGGCCGGTTCCACCGTTGTCCCATTCAAGAATAAGATTCCACAACACACCAAGCTCTTTGACATCATGAGTACGGACCCTGAAAAAATGAGGACATGAGATGAAAGAGGATAAAAAGCTAGTCAAACAAGCCAGACAAAACTTTCGAAGCAACTTAAAAACAGCCCGCATGCATTATCGGAAAGAAGTTAGGACCTTAAAACAGTCTGTTCCTAAAAAAGGACGATTTCGAAAACCAGCCCAAAATTCTCTTTTTCAAGATAAGAAAATAGAGTTAAAAGGAAATCTACTCAGTAGCCAAAAGGAAGCAGAAGAGAAGTTCCTAAAAGAAATTACCTATGTGTCTCCTAGACTGTTGAAGGTAAAGGAAATCAAGAACTATCGACTTCCTCAAGCTCAAGAGCGTTTGCGGACCGCAAGAAAACATTTGTCAGAAGTGAAACTAAGTGAGAAGCAAAAGGCAGTTAATCCCAAGTTTACTTTCCAAAAAGAAAATCCTTCCCTGAAGTCTCGCTTTCAGTTTCACCAAGAAAAATCATTTGATCGACTCAGTGCAGAAAAAGACGTAAGTTCTGCCAAGCGTGAGGTTAAACAACTCAAGAAAGTCCAAAAGACTAAGAAAAACTCTACCAAAGTCAAAGTTGGATTAGGCATAGCTGCATCTGAATCCCTTGACCTGATAGCACAGGAGGATGATTTAGATGGTCTAAGAACCATGAAGGATACTAGCCTGAAAGCCAGACGCTATGGAAGGTTTACCTTTCAAGCAGGTAAGGTGGCAGTAAAAAGTGGACAGACTGGTGTGCGGTTTACCAAAACAAAATTTTCTCATGGAAAGGAACGATTCCAGAACTTCAAAAAGGGAAAAGGATTCACACGCCAGAAACGTCTTAAACCAAGAAGACGCTACCAAACCTTTTTAAAGCATGCTAGAAAGCACAGTCTAGCAGGAGTTAAGGGGGTTGTCCAAGCCATTAAGGGAAGTATGACTTTCTTTTCTGTTCTTGCGGGAAATCCTTTGACTTGGATTATCTCAGGCATTCTCTTGATACTCCTTTTGATGATGAGCTTTTTCATGAGTGTTTCAGCTAGTAGTGTCATTCAACAAGATGAAATAGAATTGAGTAAGAGTTATACCCACATGACGTTGGAAGATGCGGAACATACAAGAACCAACGAAAAGGGAATTACCTTTTACACTAAGATTGATGAGGTTATGGTTTACATGAATCATCAATACCAAGACTACAAGCTTGACGATTTCATGGAAACAGGCGGTGCGACCTACAAAGAATTTCTCAGTCAAGTCTGGATGGACTTAAATGGTGGAGATTCTATTAAATCCATGTCTGACCTATATAAAGAACCAGCTTACAAGCTGTCTGATGAGGACCAGGAAGAGTTAAAGGAGTTGACAGAAGGAGGCAACTATCTAGCCCTTCAAGAATTGGACAATCCCTTTCAGGGACAGACCGATGAGGATAGTTTAAACATGACCTACCGATATGGTTATGAGGTCATTGATGAGAAACCAACGCTTCATCACCATATCATCTTAGAAGCAAAAGAAGGTCAAGTCATTGTGGCACCGATGGATGGCAAGGTATCTCTTGATGGAGAGAATGTTATTTTGACATCTGGTAAGGGAGTGAATAAGACTAAACTAACCTTGTTTGGTATTCATTCAGGTCGTGTGAGTGAAAATCAACAAGTCTTGGCAGGAGATATTATTGGTCAGACCAAAGATGGAACGGGTCTAAAAGTCACCTATCAAAAGGTTGATGATGACACGGATAAGCTAGTCTATGTCAATCCAGCTTTCTACTTTCCAAAAGTAATCCAGGTTCAGACCACCATTCTTCCAACTATCGGTCAGTTTGGTGGCGATGAGTTCGAGAGAGCCAAGGCTATTTATGATTATCTTAAAAGTAAGGGTGCGACCAATCAAGCTATTGCAGCCATTTTAGGAAATTGGTCGGTAGAATCCTCCATTAATCCAAAACGAGCTGAAGGCGACTATTTATCTCCGCCAGTTGGTGCGACAGATAGTTCGTGGGATGATGAGGGATGGCTCTCACTTAATGGTCCAACTATATACAATGGGCGTTACCCAAATATTCTCAAACGTGGTTTAGGCTTAGGCCAATGGACAGATACCGCGGATGGGTCACGCAGACATACTTTATTGTTGGAATATGCCAAAGGAAAACATCAAAAGTGGTATGACTTAGGGTTACAACTGGATTTCATGTTGCATGGGGATAGTCCTTATTACATCAACTGGTTAAAGGACTTCTTCAAAAATACAGGTAGTCCAGCTAGTCTTGCCCAACTCTTTCTCATTTACTGGGAAGGAAATAGTGGTGATAAGCTACTTGAACGTCAGACACGAGCAAGTGAGTGGTATTACCAAATTGAAAAAGGCTTTAGTCAACCTAACGGTGGGACAGCACAAAGTGATCCAAAAGCACTTGAAGCTGTACGAGGAGACCTTTTTGAAAACTCTGTTCCAGGAGGTGGTGACGGTATGGGGTATGCCTACGGCCAATGTACTTGGGGAGTTGCAGCCCGTATCAACCAACTGGGTCTAAAACTCAAAGGTAAAAACGGTGAGAAGATTCCAATTATCAGTACCATGGGCAATGGCCAAGATTGGGTGCGTACAGCCGCAAGTCTCGGTGGGGAGACAGGGACAAGTCCGCAAGCTGGAGCCATACTCTCATTTGCGGGAGGTGGACATGGCACACCAACAGAATATGGACATGTGGCCTTCGTCGAAAAAGTCTACCCAGATGGCTCATTCCTTATCTCCGAAACCAACTACAATGGCAATCCAAACTACACCTTCCGTAAATTATCTGGAGTGGATAGTAGCTTGAGTTTTGCTTATACGACGAAATAAAAAAGGATATGCTAACAATAATTGGATTTGTTAGCATATTGTTTTGCAATTATTTCGTGAGAAATTCTACCTTTTAGTTACTTTGATAAGTTTAGTGATATGGTATAATACTAAGGAGAGGTTACTGAATATTTTAAATGGAAACAATTATTGAAAAAATGAAAAAAGAGTCGAAAACTGGTTTAACTTCTGGGGATCTAGTTGACCATATCTTTAAAAATCATAAAATAGATATTCAAGATGATGACTCTGTCACACTCTTAAATATGGGATATTATCATGGTTATAAACGATATAGATTCGTTAAAAAATCCAATTCAGATGGGATTCTGCCCCTTTCTTCATTTAAGGAAATTGAAGCAATCTACAATTTTGATATGGAGTTAAAAGGACTATTTTATCCAATAGTGATGCTTGTAGAGACAGCATTAAAAAATCGGACTATCGATTCAATAGTCGCAGAATCTAGTAGTGGGATAGAAGATATATTAGAACATCAATTAGCTTGTTACATGGACTATCCTGAAGACCATGAAAAATATGGTAACAAACTCGATCAGTATAATGAAACTAGACAAAATGTACTGGATACAATTGACTATTACTCAGATAAAAATGAGGTCATTAAGCATTATTTAAAAAGTGATTATCAAATTCCTCTCTGGGCTTATTTTGAAGTTATTACTCTAGGACAGTTTAGTAGATTTTTAGGAAGTTTAACTAAGTCAAGTCGTGAAAAATTGAATCAAGATTTCACGATCATTCCAAATAGGTCAAACTCTCTTGAGTTAGTTGTCAATGCTCTTATTGAGTTAAGGAATGCTACCATGCACAACAGTGCGATTTTTGATGCCAATTTTTCAAGCGGTGTATCTAAAGCACTCAAAAAACAGATAAAACAAGATTTAGGATTATCGACATTCACTTGTGTTTTCATTGAAGATTATTTCATTCTACTAATTTGGACTTTGAATATTCTAAAATTTGATACAGTAGTCCTCAATAACTACATCAATCAATTCAATGAAATTGTTGAACGATTTGATGTTTCGCTCAATAATCGTGATATTCTCTTTAAGATTATCAGTACAAATAGAAAAACATCGATTCAACAATTAAGTAAATTTATTGACGAAAAACGAAATTAGTGGTATCATAGTTGTATCGAATTGGGGCGTGCTAGTCACGTCTGGGAGGGTCTGATGCGTCAGTCCTCCTCTTTTTTTTATTTTTAAGTCTTCTTCAAAGGTTATCGGTTGTGCTTCCGATAGCTTTTTTCTTTTCCCTGAACTGATTGTGATAACAAAATCAAGCCTTCTTTTTTATGATGAGGAAAGAGTGACAGTTTGTTGCTAAAGAATAAAAGAAAAGAAGGACTATTTATGACCAAAACATGTAATCATCACTTTCTTGTCAATCAGGAAAAAGGCGAGAAACACGTCTTTCGCAAGAGTAAAAAATATCGTACTTTATGTTCCGTTGCCCTTGGAACCATGGTGACAGCTGTTGTTGCTTGGGGAGGAACGGTTGCACATGCTGATGAAGTTACTCCATCAGTTGACACCACCATCCAACGAACGGAGAATCCAGCCACGAATTTACCAGAAGCACAACCAACCCCTGTTTCTGAACAAACTGAAAGTATGGCATCAACTGGACAATCTAACGGTGCAATTGCTGTCACCGTACCACATGATACGGTAACACAAGCAGTGGAACAGGCAAAGGCTGAAGGTGTTTCTACGGTTGAAGATAGCCCAATGGATTTGGGGAATACAACTTCTGCGTCAGAGACCAGCCAACAAATTTCAAAAGCAGAAGCAGATGCCCAAAACCAAGTTGTGGCTATCAATGAAGTTACTGAAAGCTACAAAGCTGACAAAGCGACATACGAATCGAATAAAGCCCGCATTGAACAAGAAAATAAGGAGCTGTCACAGGCCTACGAAGGGGCCAACCAAACTGGTAAAGAGACATATACTTGGGTTGATACCAAAGTCAATGACCTAAAATCCCAGTATGCAGATGCTGATGTGACAGTAATTGAACAAGTAGTTTCATCAGGAAATGGGACATCTGTACTTGACTATACAAACTATGGCAAGGCTGTTGAAACCATTCAATCAACTAACGAACAAGCTGTAGCAGATTATCTAACAAAGAAAACAAAGGCAGATGATATTGTTGCGAAAAATCAGGCCATTCAAAAACAAAATGAAGCTGGACTTGCTAAGGCAAAAGCAGATAACGAAGCCATTGAAAAGCGGAATCAGGCAGGTCAAGCAGCTGTTGATGCTGAAAACCGTGCTGGTCAAGCCGCAGTAGATCAAGCTAATCAGGAGAAACAACAATTCGTTTCAGATCGAGCAGCTGAGATTGAAGCTATTACCAAACGTAATAAAGAAAAAGAAGTCGCAGCCAGAAAAGAGAATGAAGCGATTGATGCCTACAATGCCAAAGAAATGGAACGCTACCAACGTGATTTGGCCGAGATTTCGAAAGGTGAAGAAGGTTATATTTCTGAAGCCCTTGCTCAAGCCCTCAATCTCAATAACGGTGAGCCACAAGCAAAACATGGAGCAATTACCCGAAATCCTAATCAGATTATTTCAACTGGCGATGCTATGCTGGGTGGCTACTCAAGAATTTTGGATTCAACAGGATTCTTTGTCTATGACAGCTTCAAAACAGGTGAGACTCTTAGTTTTAACTATCAAAATCTCCAAAATGCACGATTTGATGGGAAAAAGATTAGTCGTGTGACTTACGATATTACCAACCTTGTATCACCAGCTGGAACCGATGCTGTGAAACTAGTTGTGCCAAATGATCCTACCGAAGGCTTTATTGCCTATCGAAATGACGGAAACGGTGATTGGCGAACAGACAAGATGGAGTTTCGTGTAGTTGCCAGGTATTTCTTGGAAGACGGTTCACAAGTTACCTTCTCAAAAGAAAAGCCAGGTGTCTTCACGCATTCTTCCCTCAATCATAATGACATTGGTTTAGAATATGTCAAAGATACTTCTGGGAAATTTGTGCCGATTAATGGTTCAACCGTTCAAGTGACTAATGAAGGTCTGGCCCGTTCTTTGGGTTCCAACCGTGCAAGTGATTTGAATTTACCTGAGGAATGGGATACCACATCAAGTCGTTATGCTTATAAAGGAGCTATTGTCTCAACAGTTACATCAGGCAATACCTATACAGTCACCTTTGGCCAAGGCGATATGCCACAGAATGTTGGATTGTCTTACTGGTTTGCCTTAAATACCCTACCAGTTGCACGTACAGTAACACCGTATAGTCCCAAACCTCATGTAGCGGTGGAACTTGAACCCATTCCAGAACCTATTACTGTAACACCAGATGTCTTTACTCCAAAAACCTTTACACCTGAAAATCCTGTGACCTTCACGCCAAAGCCTTTGGAAGAAGTGAGCCAGCCTAGTCTGACTTTGACCAAGGTAACCTTACCTGTCAAACCTATTCCAAAAGAACTTCCAACGCCACCACAAGTACCAACTGTCCATTATCATGCGTACCGTTTGACGACAACTCCAGAGATTATGAAAGAAGTGGTCAATAGTGACCAAGCTAATCTTCATGAGAAAACTGTCGCAAAAGATTCAACGGTGATTTATCCCTTAACAGTTGATGCCTTATCGCCCAATCGTGCTCAAACGACTAGTCTCATTTTTGAGGACTACTTGCCTGCTGGTTACCTATTTGATAAGGAAACAACACAAAAAGAGAATGGAAACTATGTCCTTAGCTTTGATGAGACTAAGAATTTTGTGACCTTGACCGCAAAGGAAAACTTGTTGCAGGAGGTAAATAAAGATTTAACCAAGGTTTATCAACTGACCGCTCCTAAACTCTATGGTTCTGTTCAAAATGATGGGGCAACTTATTCCAATAGTTACAAACTCCTTTTGAACAAGGGTACAACCAATGCTTACACAGTCACTTCAAATGTTGTAACGGTTCGTACACCAGGTGATGGGGAGACAACCACACTCATTACACCAGATAAAAACAATGAAAATGCGGATGGTGTCCTCATTAATGACACGGTCGTAGCCCTTGGTACAACCAACCACTACCGATTGATTTGGGATTTGGACCAGTATAAGGGAGATCGTTCTGCTAAAGAGACAATTGCACGAGGCTTCTTCTTTGTGGACGATTACCCAGAGGAAGTGCTTGATGTGGTGGAAAATGGGATGGCTATCACAACCCTTGACGGTCAGAAGGTATCAGGAATAACGGTTAAAAACTATGCTTCACTAAATGAAGCTCCTAAAGACCTTCAAGATAAATTAGCTCGTGCTAAGATTTCACCGACAGGTGCCTTTCAAGTCTTTTTGCCGGATGACAACCAAGCCTTTTATGACCAGTATGTTCAAACAGGAACTTCTTTAGCTCTTTTGACCAAAATGACGGTGAAAGATAGTCTCTATGGTCAAACTAAGACCTATACAAACAAGGCTTATCAAGTTGATTTCGGCAATGGCTATGAAACCAAAGAAGTGACTAACACGCTTGTTTCTCCAGAACCCAAGAAACAAAACCTCAATAAAGACAAAGTAGACATCAATGGGAAGCCCATGCTAGTGGGAACTCAAAATCACTATACTCTCTCATGGGATTTGGACCAATACCGAGGGATTAAAGCAGACAACTCTCAGATTGCACAAGGTTTTTACTTTGTGGATGATTATCCAGAAGAAGCTTTATTGCCGGATGAAGCAGCTATTCAGTTTATCACATCTGATGGCAAAACAGTTTCAGGAATCACGGTGAAGGCTTATTCTCAATTATCAGAAGCTCCTAAAATGCTACAAGCAGCCCTTTCGAAACAAAAAATTCAGCCTAAAGGAGCTTTTCAAGTTTTCATGCCTGAGGACCCACAAGCCTTTTTTGAATCTTATGTGACCAAGGGGGAGAATATTACCATTGTCACTCCGATGACGGTTTTGGAAACCATGCTTAATTCAGGGAAGTCTTATGAAAACGTGGCTTATCAGGTGGACTTTGGGCAAGCCTATGAAACCAACACGGTGACCAATTTTGTCCCTAAAGTAACTCCACACAAGTCTAATACCAACCAAGAAGGTATTTCAATTGATGGAAAGACTGTTCTTCCGAATACGGTCAATTATTACAAAATTGTCTTGGATTACAGTCAATACAAGGACATGGTCGTGACGGATGATGTACTTGCCAAGGGATTTTACATGGTAGACGATTACCCAGAAGAAGCCCTTACCCTAATTCCTGACGGCATTCAAGTTTTGGATAAGGATGGCAATCGTGTATCTGGTATTTCTGTTAGCACATACGCTAGTTTGTCAGAAGCTCCGAAAGTTGTTCAAGATGCCATGGCTAAACGCCAGTTTACACCTAAAGGAGCCATTCAGGTCCTTAGTAGCGATGATCCCAAAACCTTTTATGAGACCTATGTGAGGACTGGTCAAACCTTAGTTGTCACGCTTCCGATGACAGTTAAAAATGAGTTGACCAAAACAGGTGGTCAGTATGAAAATACAGCCTATCAGATTGATTTTGGCTTGGCCTATGTCACGGAAACAGTGGTTAATAATGTTCCAAAATTAGACCCACAAAAAGATGTGGTGATCGACTTGTCTCATAAATATGAGAGCCTTGACGGGAAAGAAGTGGCCTTGCATCAAACCTTTAACTATCGCTTGGTTGGAGCATTGATTCCAAGCAATCGTGCGACTGATTTATTTGAATATGGTTTTGAAGATAACTATGATGAAAAGCATGATGAGTATAATGGTGTTTATCGCAGCTATCTGATGACGGATGTCATCCTCAAAGACGGTTCTGTCTTAAAAGAGGGGACAGAAGTCACGAAATATACCTTGCAACAGGTGGATACAGAAAATGGCCTAGTGTCAATTTCATTTGATAAATCCTTCTTAGAGACTATCTCTGATGATTCAGCCTTTCAGGCAGATGTTTACCTGCAGATGAAACGGATTGCGACTGGTCAGGTGGAGAATACCTACCTTCATACAGTGAATGGCTATGTCATCAGCTCAAATACAGTTGTAACACGTACACCTCAACCTGAAGAACCAAGTCCAAATCAACCCACACCACCTCATCCACCAATTGAGACTATTGAACCGCCTGTTTCAGCTAGCGTTTTGCCAAATACAGGGGAACAGGAATCCCTTTTGGGCTTGATTGGAGCTGGTATTCTACTTGGTACGGCTTATGGACTGAAGAAAAAGGAGGAGAAGTAGATGAATCCAAAAACTATTTATGAAAAGGATTCAGACCAAGATGGTATGACAGATGCTCAGGAACTAGATTTGGGAACCAATCCGCAGTCTGTTGACACAGATGGTGATGGTCAAGCTGATTTAGAAGAGCTATGTTTGTTGTAATCTAAAAAGGGACCACCTTCGGGGTAAATTGCTATTCAAAAAGGGACCACTTGCCATGCCTTTCCATCTATAATAAACGTATTATAGATGGAGGTGCCAAGGAGTGATTCGTATCAATAAAGAATTCGAAGTGATTCACCGTTTTAGAAATGGGGAATCCATTAGGAAAATTAGCAGAGACATGGACATTGATAGAAAAACGATTCGAAGAATAAGGGATCGATACCAAGCAGGTATAGATGCTTTGGATGACGCTCAAAATGAGAAAGAAATCGAAGCAGCAACCGAACAATTAGTCTTAGAAAGAAAATATGATACTTCCAATCGGAAAAAAAGAACCTTTACACCAGAGGTGGAAGCTAGAATGAGCGAATTACTGGAAAAAGAAAGAGAAAAGGATCGAAGGCTAGGACCTCATAAACAAGCACTAACGGCTAAGGCTGTTTATGAAATCCTAGCAGAGGAAGGGTATGCGATTAAATACCGGACAGTCGCTCATTACTGGTCAAAAATGAAAGCGAAAGCTAAAGAGGCTTTTATCAAGCAAAATTATGCATTGGGTGCACGGGTGGAGTTCGATTTTGGAGAGGTCAAATTAGAAATTGAGGGCGTGGTTAAAACCTATTATCTCGCTGTGTGGGCTAGCCCTGCTTCAGATTATTACTGGGCTTACCTCTATACCAACCAGAAAAAAGCTGTCTTTCAGGATGCGCATGTGCGATTTTTTGAAAACCTGGGTGGGGTGTATGCGGAGCTTGTCTATGACAATATGAGAAATGTGGTCACTCGTTTTATTGGGCGTAATGAAAAGGAGCTAAACCCCCAACTCATCCAATTAGCCACTTATTATGGGTTTAATATTAATGTCACCAATTGCTTCAGTGGGAATGAGAAGGGAACAGTAGAGAGTCGTGTAAAGCATGTCAGACAAAACTGTTTCACCAAAAAATATCAATTTCAATCTTTAGATGAAGCTCGCCAGCATTTGGAAGAGTCCTTACGGACTTTGAATCAAGAGAGTCGTTTGGAAGAAGAAAAAGGCCACCTTCTTAAATACCGTCCTCCCTTTGAACTGGCAGAACTTTGTCAGCTCAGCGTCACAAAGTATGCCACGATTCATTATCAGAAGAATCAGTATTCTGTCCCTGACTACTTGGTAGGGAAGCGAGTTCAGATCAAGGCTTATGCCGATTATCTCGTGGTTTATGCCAATGAACAAGAAGTGGCCAGGCATAATAAAATAGAGGGTTCCCATGGGTTTCAGCTTGATATCAGTCACTATATCAAAACCCTCAAGAAGAAACCTGGTGCTCTGGAACACTCGCTGGTTCTTCAACAAACCCCCGGCTTGGAAACACTCTATCATAAATATTATAGCGGACACCCTAAAGAATTCATAGAACAACTTGAGAAATACCATAGCCTCAGTGGAGAGGCTTTGTGCCAGCAATTGGCCTATGATCAGTTGGTGCAACGTGTCACAACGGAAAATGAGGGTGTTCCTAAAAATCAGGAGGCGATTCTTCATCAGACAGAAGCAACGCTCCATCAATTAAATGCTCTCTATGGTTTGGAGGAAAGCTTATGTTAACAATCGCAGAAGCCGCTAATGAACTAAAACTTCCCTATCTGAAGGAAAATTACCAACACCTGCTCCTGGAATATACGAGTCGCGGACTGGATTTGGAAGAAGCCCTCACAGAGATATTGACAGAGGAGGTGGAACAACGTCGAAATCGAAGCTATCAAAGAAGGATTCGACAGGCCAAGTTTAGCCAAAAGAAGTACCTGATGGACTTTGACGAGAAAGTGTTTAAGGAAGGTGTTCGCCAACAACTACGCGAATTAAAGACCCTGAATTTTATTCAAGAGAAACAGAACGTCATTCTTATTGGCAACCCTGGAACAGGGAAGACGCATTTTAGCATTGGTCTTGGCATGGAGGCCTGTCTGCAGAATTATCATGTACAGTTCGTAAATGCCCCAAATCTTGTTATTGAATTAAGAGAGGCCGTCACGCAAAGTCAATTTTATCGCTTCAAACAGCGATTAAATAAGGTCGATCTCTTGATTGTCGATGAATTAGGTTATTTATCCTTTGATGAAGCCGGGGCTGAGCTTCTGTTTAATCTTCTTTCTAATCGGATGGGAAAGGGCTCTACAATGATTACGACGAACCTTACCTTTGATCGCTGGCAGGAATGCTTTAAAGACCCGACCTTAACGGGAGCCCTGGTGGATCGTTTAGCCTTTAAGGCGCATGTTGTGGACATGCGAGGGGAGAGTTATCGGATGAAGCAGACCAGTGCCTGGAAGGAGGCGCAAGCCAGCCAAAAGGAGGTATGAAGCGCTGAGACACTTTCTTCTTAACTAACTTTTCATAAATTAGCCTAAGCCGTTACATTGACCCAAAAGGTGGTCCCTTTTTCAACGGCAAGGTGGTCCCTTTTTCACTTGACATATACAAGCTACAATCTGGACATTCACCACTAGTCCCACAAAAGGAGTTGTGTGATGGCTTGGAACTTTGACACCATGAAAGAGGCTTTGTCTGAAATGGAGAAGGTCGATTACCAAGAGTTTATCAAGGCTTTTCTCTCTTTGGAATTAAGTATTTCTGATAGAACAATCCTCAATCAGGTTTATCAAGATTATATGGATGAGGATGACCTATCCTTGATTAGTGATGAGCTACGAGTTAAAGTTGATAGTTATCAGGATGAAGTGCAGGCAGATATGACTGACATTCTGGAAAAGTTGTACCGAACAGGTGAAGGCTCTAGTTTTATTATGGATTTAATGTCCTCAAATAGTCTCTCAGACACCTTGGAACAGTATGAGGTTTTGGATAGTGACGATTATTCACCACTTAGCCTTGAAACCTTACAGGCCATAATTCAACAGGAATTGGCTATTTCCAGTCAGGATTATTTTGGAGATTTGGTTCACCTTGCCTTGCAAAAAGATTTTCTAGACCAGAAAAGTCGTTTCTTACAACACTATGTGGCAACTGTAATGGAAGGTATTCCACAAGAAAGAGACCAACGAGCCTTGGTCCTAGATTAACGTAAAGGGCTGAGAAAAACTCTCAGCCCTTTTGAAATGGGAGGGAAAATGAATCAAGAAGTCTTACTACAAATGATGAGAGCCACCATTCCTCGTGATAGAGCCCTGCTTGAGGCATTTTTATATTACCAAGCAGAGCATTTTGATGAGGAGTGGGATAGTCTTATTCGTCAGTTTATGACCAATAGGCAGGGAATCAAAAGATCTGTTCAGGTACTTCACTTTGAGACAGATGTTTCAGCTTTTGTCCAGGCTAGTCCTTATGATACTGCTCATGATCTATTGACCTATACACAAGTTTTCGGCCAAACTGGTCTCCAAAAACTCGACAAACTATCGCCGTCTGAAAAAGACTTGGTGATTGAAGTGGCCTTGTTCAATCTGGCCACTCGTTTTCAACTATTAGACTCAAATGGACACTACCAAACTATTTCACCAGATTCTCTATTACAAAAGAGTAGGGGAGCTAATTTGGTCAATGTGTATCGTGTGGCTAATAATTTAGCGGATCGGATCAGCCGAGATATTGAACAGTTTCTCTTAACTTACGAGCCTGATCTTGAAACAAGAGCTGATGAAACTATTCTAGAAAATGAAGAAACTGTTGATGAGCACAAAACAAGTGTTCATCAAGCAATATCTTTTCGAGAAGAGGGCTCTCTGGTTATTGCTCGTTTGGATGTAGATTTGTCTCAACTAGATGTTCAAACAGGAAAAACCAGTCATCTGCCTGCCTATGAAGAGTTGTCATTACGACGTAAATTTGAGATTCTAACTTATTTTGACCAAATTCGTAATGAACGTTCCAAAGTCCCAAGTTTTAGACGAGGTGATTTTGATACTGATATGGAAATGATACCAGTCTTTGAGGGAGAAGAGTTACTAACCTATCTAGAGGCTAATGGTAGTCCCTATGAGCTGAAACGAACGCTGACCACAGTCGAAGAAAAGGAATTAGAAAAAATTGGACGAGCCATTAGGATAGAAAATCAAGAAAAATTGACTCAGCTAGGGATTGAGCTATCTCAGTTTGACCAAGACCAAGTCGGCATTTTATTGGATGCCGCAGGTCGTTTTCGTTTGAAAAATTCGGACCTTGCTTTATTAGGTGGTTATCCCAAAGCCTCGGTAACTCAACTAGCCCTTGCGACAGAACTACTCCAAATGGGACTAAATCATGAAAAGGTTGAATTTTTCTTTGGCAGTCAACTATCTTTAGAAGAGTTGCGACAGGTTGCTTATGCCTTTTTACACCAAGAACTCAGCAGAGAAGATGCGGAACAATTTGAAAAAGATAAAGGTAATCAGCCAGATTTAACCCTCAGAGATTGGAAGAGCAAGCTAGAGAAAGCTGAGTCGAAAGTAGTGGTTGATGAAGAATTTGCGAATAATCCACTAGTCCAGAGAGTATTGGACACTTATCCTCTGGGGTCATTGGTTTCCTATAAGGGACAGGACTTTGAGGTCATGTCGGTCAGCGATGCTCGATTGAACGGTTTGATTCGGATTGAGTTAGTCAATGACTTTTCGGATATCATTGAACAAAATCCAGTTCTTTATGTGAGGACCTGGGAAGAAGTCAGTCAGGCACTTCATCAGCTAAAGGCAGAACCACAAACAGAGTTAGAAGAAGCGGACCAAGAACTAAATCTTTTTTCATTTCTGGAAGAGGAGCCAGTTCAGAGTATTGGACTATTGGAACCAGATGGTTCAGAAAAAGGTCATAACGATACTGATCTTGAAGAAACAGATAATCAAATTCCTGAAGAGGAAGTCGTCGAAACAATTCCAGAGATTCCAGTAATGGACTTTTATTTTCCAGAAGATATGACGGACTTTTATCCAAAGACTGCTAGAGATAAGGTTGAGACAAACATTGCGGCCATTCGTTTGGTTAAAACACTTGAAACGGGACACCGTCAGGCAAGTAAAAATGAACAAGAACTCCTTGCCAAGTATGTAGGCTGGGGTGGACTAGCCAATGAATTTTTTGATGACTATAATCCAAAATTTTCTAAGGAACGAGAAGAACTGAAAAGCTTAGTCACAGATAAAGAGTATTCGGATATGAAACAGTCCTCTCTGACAGCCTATTATACAGACCCTACCCTTATCCGTCAGATGTTGTATATGTCAAGTGAAAAAGGGACCACCTTGCCGTTGAAAAAGGGACCACCCTTTGGGGACTGCTGATAAACCTCAGGTATTTCTGTGAGCGGGCCCCAACAATTGTAAAAAATAGAGGTCATGAGTTTCACCAATTCAATCGGGTGACTCATTGCCTCTATTATTTTTACTTATTTGCTTCTTTTTCTTCCTTTAATTTGATTATTCGCTTCATATTCGTTATGAATATAGTTGCACCTACTTGTAAAGTCACGCCTAATAAACCGACACTTTTGGCTTGTTTCATACCATGTCGGTTCTTTAATTCACCATGCTTGCCCTCAATCATATAGCGCGTCTTAGCTTTCTCTTTAAATCGATCTGTTTCCTGGAAACTCGCTTGATGTCGATGTAAGTTACTTTGAATAGTTACAGAATATGATTTGGACTTCGCGCCTACTTTATAACATCCTTCTTGAATTGGACATATCTTACATTTCTCCACATCAAAGAAATAGACCTCACGTTGATTTTCTTTGGCATCTTTTCTTCCTTGGCGAGCTTTGCGAATAGCTAAGTGACCTGCGGTACATTGGTAGCGTTCAGCATCCTTGTTATAATCCCATTTATTTTCATCTTCGCGATAACCGTCCATAACAGCAGAATTCAATTGTGAGACTAAATCAAAATTATGTTTTAAAGCATATTCAATATTGCGCTTACAAGAGTATGCTTTGTCTGCTGTGATCGCTTCAATTTCCATGCCATTATTACGTGACTTTTCATAGAGCTGCTTCATTTCAGGGCATCTGCTCTCTCGCCAGATGTTACAATAGCTGCTGTAATAATTCGATCGCCACTTATACCGATAGGGGTCTTATATCCGAAGAATGAACTATCTGCAGACTTATGCCCAAGTTTCGTATCGTCCTTGCTTAGAGAGTGTAAATTGTTCAGATCATCTTCGACTGATTCAATTAAATGGTTTAACTTCTATTTGATGGCTTCATAAGCAAGTAATTCTGGCTTCTGTTCCATCATTTGGATGAGTGATTGACAGTAATCAAGCTCACTTTGTCGATTGTCTTCATCATGACGAGGCGGAAGCTCTTCCTTAATTGAGTCATCTACTTTATAAATAGCTTTACGTAATTGTTTGGCACGTTCATGGAGAACTTCTTGAGGTTTTCTCGATTTATAAATGGAGTGAGTATGCGTGGCATCCATAATTAGATCTTTACTTTCGAGTACACCTTCATCAAGCGCTATCTCAACAGCCTTTTGAATAGGTATATCTAGAAGTGTCTCGTCTTTGATATATTGGCGTTGAAATTTCGAGAGCGTAGATGCGTCAATGGGGGTATCTTCCGGGGCTAAGCCCAAAAAGTACTTAAAAGACATGTCATACCGTGCTCTTTCAACAAGATCTCTATCTGATAAATCATACATTATCTTAAGGAGTAGATATTTAAGTAACTGAATGGGGCATTCAGCAGGACGACCATTGTCGGGCGAGTATTTGGTAGACAACTCCTCATAAATGAAGCTAAAGTCCACCCTGTCATTCATTTGACGAAGAATATGATCCTCAGGAATTAATAAATCATATAACTCTGACTACAAACTTAAGAGCAAAGATGTTTGATTTACCAGTATTTTTGGCACCTCCATTTAGTATGATTATATCAAAAGCGTTCCAAAATACCGAATCGCTCGGATATTTTGGAACGCTTGTTTGGGGTTTTTCAGCAGCCTCTTCAATTGTAGGAGTCACTTTTTCCCATCCATTGCCGAAGATATTAAAGGGATAGGTTGTAGCTCCATCCATTCATAATAAACTTAACACCCTCTGCAATCGCACAGAACTTACCTATTATCAGTTTATCCCCCCATAAATTCATAATGGTGCTTAATATTATCATAAAATTTCTCAGGTGAGTTTTTGTTATCACTATAATAAGTATATTCGCCAATTTCTACATTAGGGCGTTTAGGCAAATTACTTATATAGCAAACGCTCTTTATATTCTCGTTAGGATAAAGTTTTTTCTTATCTGGTCCAGTCATTGAACATGGTCTCCTTTCAGGTATTTAACCTCATTTACTAGTCTTTGAAGAATCTCTATTCCTTTTCTTGTACACTCTACATCAGTTGATATTAAGGAAATAACCTTATCGACCCTTTCCTTGTAATCGCTTGGCTTGGTCTTAAAATCTTCAATCATCTTAACAGCCTTTTTTTCATTTATACAGTATTCTTTGTTTACTGCAAATAAGACTTGATTAAGGGAAGATATGCTTCGAAAGCAATGCCCACAAACATAGGATACATCGTCTTTATCTATATTGTTCTCAGCAAACATTAATGAGAAACCTGCCTCAAACATAAAAAATTCGGTTAATCCTTTCTGCAAAGCGGTTGGATAACGTTCTGCCTGATTTTTTAATTCGCATAAGCTTTCATTCTTAGCATATAGTATTTTGCTAATCGCTAATTCTCCTCGATACATAGCACTTATATATCCATGGGGATGCCCTGTCTGATAATTAGCAGTAACAATTCCTTGCTCCGTATCTTTGATTATTTGTTCCACCCGTTTTATATCACGTAAAATCAAGTCAACATGATACCCATTTATAACTAACCATCCGCCGCCATTAATCCAATCGCCCCACGCTCCGGGAGGTACAACAAGGTTATTTCTATTCTCATCATCCAACCCTGTAGCAATTTGATTAATCGCTGTAATGTCAAATGATTCTGATTTGTAATAGATTCCGATATCTATATCAGAATCCTCTGTATGGGTACCTCTTGCACGGGAACCCCCTAATACGATGCCTTCTATATAAGGCAAAGAGGATAGTTTTTCTGTCACTGATTGAATAATATTATCTATCATACGAGCACACTCCTTTATTTTTTTTTAAATCTAATTTTCTAACCTCAGTTATCATTGGGCAAACTATAGTAATGCCAATAATTAAAATACCTGATAGTAAAGACCAATGATTTACACCGATTTTATCAGCAAAGAATCCAGAAAGAATTAACCCAATTGGCATAGCAAGTGACATGATACTTCCGGTCAAAGAAAATACACGTCCTAAATATTCAGGCTTAATTTTCTCCTGAAAAAAAGCTGTTTGCACACCGCTATAAAATGGCACCGAAAGCCCCATTATTGCACAGCAAACTACAAATATTACAAATCCATTTGGAGGAAGTATTCTCAAAACGGCTAAACTGGCCTCCATTATAAAAAATGAACTAGTTATTAGTAATACACGCTTTTCGAAGCTCCCTAATCTTCCTAACAATAAGCCTCCTGCTAGCATTCCAAAGGCAAAGGAAATTTCCGTAATAGAAGTATGCACAGGTGTTCCATTAAAGTATTCCATGCTTATTAAAGGAAATGGTGCATTAATTGGCATATAAACAAAAGTATATAGTGTTCCTAAAAGTAATAAGGCAAACAATCCTTTGTTTTGTCACAGAACGACAATTCCTTCTTTCATTTCTATTATGAAATTTGGTTCCAAACTTTGTACTTGATTACCCAGCTTAGGTATACGTCCAATTGCTACCGTAATAGATGCAATCACAGCACCTAATACTTCGATGGCAATAATAGCATTTAAATCCCAAACGGAGTATAAAAGTTGTTATGAGATAATACATATGTGACATAAAACAAATAAAAAAGAGACCCCTCTGTTATAATAGATTTGTGAACAATTATAAACATAGAAAGGATCTCTTATATGTCTATTATAACAGAAGGTATGAAACATCGCGAACGAATTGTTAAGTATGCCATTAAAGTGAATAATAATGCCGCAGCCGCAAGGAGATATCATAAATCCAGGCAATATGTTCAGAGATGGCGACAAAGGTATGATGGATCAATTGAATCCTTGCGAAAGAAGTCTACTCGTCCTAAATCACATCCTAACCAACATACACAGGATGAATTAGATCTGATTAAACACATGCATAGGCACCATAGACACCGTGGGTTAGCTCACGTCTACCGCAAATGCAAAGATGAGGGCTACACCAGGTCTTATGATTCCCTGTGCCGACAAATCAGAAAGATGGGTCTAGGCAAGCCTTCAAAAGCCAAGAAAAAACGCAAGAAGCAGAAAGAAAAGCCTAAATACACTCATCCTGGTCAACTGGTTCAAATTGATGTTAAATACGTTCCTGTGAACTCTATCGGCTTTGTGAGTCACCATAAAAGATACTACCAAATCACGGCCATAGACGCTTATTCACGCAAGAGGGCGCTGAAGTCTGATGAATGAAAATAGCACCTATACAACCTCTGAATTCGTTCTCACTTTGGAAGAGGAAATGGGCTTTAAGATTGACAAGATACAAACTGACAACGGGAAAGAATTTACCAACGACCCTCAGGAAACCGATAAGAAATCAAGGTTTCAAAAGATCTTAAATTTCTTGGATATCGACTATCAAACGACTGCTCCTTATAGTCCTTGGCAGAACGGGTTGGTAGAGAGGAGTCACCGAGAAGACGAAACAAGATTCTATTCAAGAAGACGTTTTTCCAGTGAAGAGGAGCTAGAAAAAGCTTTAAGAAGGTACAATACAAGCTACAATAATACCTACCGGAAGATTTTAAATTTCAAGAATCCAAATGAAGTTGTCGCTGAATTTTTTGAAAAAGTAGGTTAGCTATTATATATTTCTTCCAAGTTTCGTCAAGGCACGCTTCGCTCTAAAGGCCTTGACAAAACTTTCCAGAAGTATTCTGATTGTTTAACTGCTTTTCCACAAACTATTTTTCAGAGCTTGTGTCATAAATGTTTGACTTCTCTACACTTAAGAGGTATAATTCATCTATTTTATGTTGACGAAAATAGAATATCTCAAGAGGATTCCATCTTACTGCCAAAAGGATATACCAATAATACTCTAGTAATATCAGCAATTCTTTTTTTGCTTTATGGATATGATTTTTCTGAGTACAGTGAGGAAATCAAAAAAGAAATAAAAAATGCCAAGAAGATAGCAATTAGAGAATACATTAAAAACAAGCAAAATTCTTACGCAGAATCTTATAAAGCGCTAGATGATAAGCTAAAAAGTATAGCAGGTAGTATTGATGGCATTAGTGTTGAAGAATTAAGCAATCAACTTACTAAACTTGAAAATAAATTACAAGAGTCAATGGATAAACGTCAAAACATTTTGATTCAGATTAAAGATTTAAATAGCGTGTTATATGAGCTTGAGGTACTTTCTTCAAGATATGATGCATTAAAGACACAGTACGTATCTGATATAAAAAGGTTAACTCTAATTCTTGAAGGTGAACAAATCCATAAAGAACTAAGCGAAGAATGCCACGATGAGAATTGTCCATTTTGTGATCAGCCTATTGAGTATAAAGGCATTTCATCATACAAAGAAACAGTTAACAATGAATTGCTAAGACTAATTAAGCAAGCAAACGATTTAGAAAAAACAATAAAAGAAGTTGTAGAAGACAAAAGTCATTTAAGAAAGCAAATTTCTCAGCTGAGAGTAAAAAAAGATGAAATTAATAGTAAAATCAGTTTTAATTTGTCGCCTTTAATCAATGATATTAAAGACACAATTTCCCAGATTACTGAATACGAAAAGATTGACTCTCAACTTCAATCACTACAGAAGATTGTTGAAGACTGGAATGATGATCTTATTGAGTTAGAGAAAGAAGATAGAACTAAAACTTTAGAGTTTCTTCCAAAAAGTTATTTTGATGATAGTACAATCAGAGTAATAAATAATTTGTTAAATAAAATTTTATAGGAGGCCAATTATGACAGATTTGTTTCTGCAAGATTTGATTTAACAAAATTTGATATTAAAATTGATGGTAATCCAAAAAGCAGTTTTGGACAAGGCTATAAAGCATATTTAAATACGATTGTAATACTTATGTTAAGGGAACTATTATATCATTCAGGAATTTATAGCTTAAATATAACTCTGATTGATACTCCTCTATTAGGTCTTGACCAGGGTTCAGCTGAAGCCGCTAGTGAAAATATGCGAACGGGATTATTCGAATATATGTCTAGCAATCAAGATAAGGGGCAAATCATTGTTGTTGAAAATTCTAGGAGCTTACCTTATTTAAATTTTCAATCTCGAGGTGTTAATTTAATAGAATTAACAGAGAAAAATGGGTTTTTACCTAGTCCAGACTAACACAATTCAAAAGGGAGACACTTATAGAATGACAAAAGAAAACAAAATCGATATAATACAAAAACACACAGATATTATCATAAGCACAATTACAAAACATTTACCAACTACAGAAGAAGAGTGGGAGTTAGTTGGTTTTGTTAATAAAAAAGATGATATTTATACCTTTGGTAACGATTCGAAAATATTAGGTAGATTATTTGAAGTTATTACTTTTGACGCACTTGAAAAATCTGCGAATGAACTAGGATTCCAATTAGGTATGTCCGAGAAACAAACTGTATATCCAGACTACTATTTTTTTGATAGCATTGGTAATAAAATTGGAATTGATGTGAAAACTACTTATCGAAGATCAGAAAAAGCTAAATTTGGATTTACAGGTGGAAGTTTTACAAGTTTTATGCGGAACGGAACGAAAAATATAGTTGGTCATTACGACGATTATAAAGCTCACTATATTTTAGGAGTTGTATATGTTAGAGAGGAAAAACCAACCCACGGTAGGGTGAAATTAGATAAGCGAACAGGTATTATTCCGGCATATAAAGATGTTGAAGTTTTTGTTCAAGAAAAATTTAGGATTTGTGGAGATAAAAAAGGGAGTGGAAATACTGATAATATAGGAACAATTAAAGCCAGTAACATTCAGCCATTTGTATATGGCGCTGGTCCATTTTCCTATTTAGGAGAAGATGTTTTTAACCACTACTGGACAAACCACCCAAGATATACAGATTCAAAGGAAGTTAGAGATTCTCTTTTTACTGATTTATCTTCTTATATTTCATGGATCAGAAAAACAGATTCAAAACAAGCTAGTATTTTACAAGATAAATACGATCAGTACCTTGTTGATTATAGGAAGCAAACTGAACTAGGAAATATTGATTATTAATATTTAGCATTATTGATCCACATAAAAACTTCCACTATTCTAATAAATTGAGGTTCTAAAATAAATACGGTTGATGGAAATTTCTCGACCGTTTTTAAGTGCAAAAAACGCAGATGTTCTTTAATATTAAAGTTGACCCAATAATAAAGGAGAACATCTACGTATGAATCATTTTATCGAAAAAACCTTCCAATTAAAAGACAAAAACATTGAAATCGATATGGATTATTGTGAAGAGATAGAATTCAAAGGGCGAACATCGCTCTTTTATCGAGGAACATTGGCATATAAACCGGAGGCTTGTCCTCATTGTGGCATTGCCAATAATGATTATGTCATTGTCAGTAATGGAAAACGCTCCTCTCGTCTGACATTAACAGCCAAATCAGGCTTACCTGCTTACTTAATCCTAGCTAAGCAACGCTTTTTATGCAAAGCCTGTGGGCGGTCATTTACAGCGAAGACATCCATCGTTAATCCTGACTGCTATATTACGAATCAAGTCAAACAACAGATTATGGACCGCGCCACAAGAGTCACTTGTGAAACAGATATCGCCAAAGATACTTTTGTATCACCAAATACAGTCCGACGGGTGATTCATGAAACCGCTCGAGCTATTCGAATACGGTCCACTGAACAGTTGCCTAAGCATCTATCCTTTGATGAATTTAAAAGCGTTAAGTCGGTTAAAGCAGCGATGAGCTTCATCTGTTGTGATACACTGTCACATAAAATCGTAGATGTGGTCGAAGACAGAAAAACACACTCACTCAGTGCTTATTTCTCAAGGTTTAGTCGCCAAGCACGTTACCAAGTTCAAACCATTACGATAGATATGTACGAACCATACATGCACCTGGCAAAGCGATGGTTTCCAAATGCAAAGATTATTCTTGATCCGTTCCATTTAATTCAAGCCTTAAATCGCGAATTAGATCGGACACGAATTCGTTACATGAACGAGGTTCGTTATAAAGATTCAAGACTCTATAATAAACTTAAGCGTTATTGGAAATTAATACTCAAACCAAAAAGCGACTTAATGTCTACTGAATACCATCGCTTCCCACTGTTTGATTGGTTAACCAATACTCGTAGCATTGTGGACTATCTCATTCAGCACGACGACGTCTTGAAGGATACCTATCAAATGGTGCATCAATTGGGCGATGCCTTAAGGGATAGGAACTGGCAACGATATCAAGAGATTTTGGCACAAAGCCGGTCCATGACACTTTCAAAAGGCTTAAGGCGTGTATTAAGGACGTTCAGAAAGTATGGGGAATATATCCATAACACACTCACACATGCAGGCCTTAGTAATGGTCCTATCGAAGGGATTAATAATAAGATTAAACTACTCAAACGCAATGGTTATGGTTACAGAAACTTCAGTCATTTTAGAGACAGAATATTACTCATGTGCCGACTTTATGAACCTAAGAACAAAGAAAAAGATCAAGCAACAAATTTAGTCGCTTGACCTTAAATTTACTCATCAACCCTATTTGACAAAGAGCCTAAATTGAATAATGGAAGTTTTAATTTTTTATAATAACGCCAACTGCTCAAAAGGCTCTCTAACTTCTTGATAGTTAACATTTTTTTCGCTTACTATTAATGCCTCGATCATTTTGTTTCTATTCGCCTCTTTTGCCCCTACATGATAAAAATGTTCAGTAGTTAGCAATACACCTTTGTCCCATTCTAATATATGATCATTTTTTCTATATTTATTCTCGTACCACATACTAAACGCATACCCTGCATCACAATGTTGAGCTAAATAAGCAAGTTGGTTAGCAAGTTCCTCGTTCCACGAATCGTAATAACCATCATGTCTATTAATATAAGGAGGATCTAAATATATAAAATCTCCTTCTTCTACCATTTCAAAAATCTCTTCGAAAGAAACGCAAAGAAAATCCCATTCCTTATTCTTCATAGTTTCTTGTACCCATTTTACTTGATTGCAAATCTTAGTAATTAATGCCTGTTGAAATCTCTGAGGTTTCCTTCCAAACGGTACATTATACTCTCCTTTTGAATTGAATCTAATCATACCATTAAAGTTGGATCTTTGTAAAAATAGAAAATCTAAAGAAGAATGTGTTTTGTTGAATCTGTTTCTCACTTCATAATAATATGAAGTCTTATCGTTTGGGGTTTGAGATAATTTATATCCCTCTTCTTTTAGATACTCATGCACAATATGAGGGGTAATCGTACCATCTTGCACATCTTTATAAAATTGAATTATATATGGATTGGTATCACTAAACACAGCTCTTTGAGGGGCTATGTTAAATCCTACAACTCCAGAACCCATAAATGGTTCAAAATAAGTTCCTTCACCATCCCATTTAACAGATTCCGTTATAAAAGGTACTAACTTCGTTTTTATTCCTTGAATCTTAATCGGCGGTACTTGAGGGATATTTATTTTTCGTGGCAAAAGCAATTATATCACCTTTCTTTACTTAAGAATACCTAGTAACCTCAACTTTATCAAGGTATAAATTAATTCTAAGAGCCTTTTCAATTTACTTTTATCTAAAATGATTATACCATAAAACAAGAGCAAATGTTCCCTTTTTATTTTTTACTCAAATAATGGATATTCAAAATCTCCTAAATTACTTTTTACTACTTCAAGCAATTCGGGATTATCATTTGAAATGTCATAATGGATATGCTCATCGGCAATGTCTCGTAAAGCCTTCAAATTTTTCTTATGATCGTTAGTAGTCAATAAAACAATTTTTGAAGAACCTGTATGACTAATATTATTTAATAATTGATTCAAATATTTTTCCTTACCTGGAAACAGAACTGTTTCTATAGGGAAGTATAAAACAAAATCGAATCTCTCCCCGATCGTATGTCTAACTATCGAATCCACATATTTAGAAAAAGTTATTTCCATATTTCCAACTGAGTATACTTTTTGTCCGCTAATTTTCGAAGGTAAATGTTTATTATGAAAAGCTCCATTAATAATTTCAGCAATTCTGCCTAGTTCAGAGCATCTAATCATGCCATTCTTATATCTTTCATTTAACCCATTTAATACCATCCGAACTTTTGCATCATCGTCTAATCCCGTGATTAAAATGCTTTTCTTTTCACTATCCAAAAACTCTACAAATTGATTCATATATTTTTCAAAGTCAGTCATAGTAATCTCCCTCCCTAAATGTACTCTTGTATATTATAGCAAAAAAATAACAGTTACTCTTGTTAAACAAGTAGCCGTGGGTATTTTAACGCTCTAGCAAACAATTTAACATACCCACCCTCTCGACTTCCCTCGGATGCAACCCTCCATCTCAACCATCAATCTCCACCTCTCAACCAACTAAAAAAGCCCTGATATAATCGCTTTACTTTCCAGTAAAAACACTATATCAAGGCTTTTTCCCTTTATTAAATTGTAAGCTTTGAACCGTTATCATTTTGCCGCCATTTGGGAACATGGACCACTCCCCACATACATCTTAAACTTTTACAGCTTAAAATCAAGAATTCCAATTACCAGACACAGTAAAAGCAAAAACGGGGTCTCAAAACACTTTCGGAACATTCAGAAACCCCGTTTTTAAGCGATTCTTATCTATCTTTTTCCATCAATACCACGCACTCCACATGATTACTATATGGAAATTGATCGACTGGCTGTACCACTTTCAATGCATAACCGAAATCCCGCAACCAGACAAGGTCTTCAGCTAA
The DNA here is from genome assembly GCF_003546865.1 of Suicoccus acidiformans. Classification (GTDB taxonomy): domain Bacteria; phylum Bacillota; class Bacilli; order Lactobacillales; family Aerococcaceae; genus Suicoccus; species Suicoccus acidiformans. The sequence goes on along the minus strand of NZ_CP023434.1, from coordinate 2,179,659 downwards.
GGTCTTCGGATTACAACTAACATACACAACTTTCTCCGTCCCGAAACGTCCAATCGCTCGCATGACCTTACCGCCAGCACCACTTCTTGGTGGATCCAACAATAAGAGGTCCGGTTGGCCCCACACTTCAGGCAGAACTTTCAGGCCATTACGCGCATCACTTGCCATAAAGAAGGTATTCTCCAAGCCATTGTCTGCGGCATTGCGTTTAGCTGACTCAATGGACGCTTCCACAATCTCGATGCCAGCCAATTCCTTACTCCGAGATGCCAGGGGTAGGCTAAATGTACCAACACCACAGAATAAATCCAAGACCCGCATATCTTCTTTTACTTCAGCCATGTCAATGGCTAGTTGGACCATCTTCTCAGCTTGAACGGGGTTCGGCTGGAAGAAAGTATCCGGCCATAGGCGGTAACGATAACCTGCAAGTTCATCATAGATAAAGTCACGTCCATATAAGACGGCAGTCTCTTCTGCGTCTACTTTGTCAGCAATGCGCGTATTCTTAATCCAAATAAAGCTAGCTAAATTGGGGAGCTGCTCACTTAAACGGTCGGTTAATGCTTGACTGGCTTCAGCGTAGTTTGCTGAAGTGTCCGTGGCGTATAGAACAACCATTAATTCTTTCGTTGCAAAAGAATAGCGCATCATAAGATTGCGCAGTAGCCCTGTTTTGGCTTCTTTGTCGTAGCCGGGGAGTTGATAGGCTTGCTGCCAATCGCTTACAATATGCTTGGCTTGGACCATGATTTCCGGAGCCAGAATGGAGTCTTTCATATCGATGATTGTGCGGAAATCTCCTTGGGCATGCATGCCTAACTCGCCACGGCTACCAAAGGTTAATTCCATCTTATTGCGGTAGCGGGTCGGCGTATCCATTCCAATAATCGGCTGAACTAACTGCCCATCGAAGCCTTGACCTTCAATAAATCCTCGTACAAGACTCTCTTTATAGGCCAACTGCCCAGCATAAGTCATTGCCAATAACGGAGTCCCTCCCGCTCGGCTCGCCTGGGTATCTACTTCTGGATTGCGCGTTGGACCAGCTTCTAAGAGGGTATCGAAATTGAGTGTAGCTTTACGACGCCCCTTGGCGTTCGGTACCGTCACTCTGACCAAATCACCTGGGACGGTATTAGGAATAAATAATTTGAGTTGCTTGCCGTTTGAACCTGTAACCGGTGGGTGGACATATTTCGCCACGCCCATACCTTTGCTATCGAGCTTATCAATTCTAACGTCTAATACTTCTGTTGGATATTGTTTCTTCATTACTTCACCTCTTCTTCGTTTCCCTATCATACCTGAAATGGGGCACGAATCCTACTTTTTCTTTTAATGATTTTGTTTGTTCACGTTTTTACAACATCTCGTTAAATATCATGATAATTGACATGAAATATTCTTTAGCAATTACGTGGACTTTAATTTTAAAGAATTGGTAGCGCTACACTAAGTATGAGGCATTTCTTGGGATAAATTGCAATTTTATGAACAAGCTTAATAGATTTATGCTATACTATATTAAACTTTTAAAAGTAATTCCAATTTAGAATGGAGCGTGATTATGGAGGCCATTCAAAGGCAAAGAAGGCGACGCATAGGCATACTGGTGGGCCTGGCTATTCTGCTTATTGTAGCGACCTTCATCGCCCTCAACTTCGGCCGTTACTCTCTTTCTCTAGCTGATGTTCGCCAGACCTTTCACTTACTTTTGCGGGGCCAGGCAGCTACGATACCCCGCGAACATTACCTGGTTATTGCCAATATTCGCCTTCCTCGCCTAAGCGCAAATATTTGTATTGGTGCGGCCTTGGCGGTATCTGGGGCTTCCTTCCAAGCATTGTTCGAGAATCCGATGGCTTCCCCCAACGTCCTGGGTGTAAATCACGGGGCGTCATTGGGCGCAGCCTTGGCAATCATTTCGTACGCTTCAAATCAAGTAACTATTCTGGCCGCTTTTGTAATGGGGCTCTTAGCTGTTGGGGTGACCTTTGCGGTAAGTCGCCTCTTTCGCATGCAAAGAACTCTGGCTTTACTACTGGCCGGTATGGTTATCGGTTCCCTCTTTCAAGCCGCTTTAAGTTATGTCAAATTAATCGCAGACGTTGAGAATGCCTTACCAGAGATTACTTATTGGCTGATGGGCTCTTTCTCGTCCATAACTTGGCAGAGGGTGAATATGATTCTGATACCGATGCTGATTGGCTTTGTAATTATTTTTGGGCAAGCTAAGGCTCTTAACTTACTCACCTTGGGCGAAGAGAAGGCCCAAACGCTTGGCATCCATCTTCGCTGGACGCAGGGGCTACTCATTCTAGCAGCCACCTTATTAACGGCAAGTAGTGTCGCCGTAACGGGTATGATTGGCTGGATAGGACTCGTTGTGCCACATATTTGTCGCTTGATTATAGGGCAAGACTACCGCTATCTTCTGCCCTGCTCGGCCTTATTCGGGGCCATCTTTATGGTATGTATTGATACGGTAGCTCGTTCTTGGGCACAAACGGAAATTCCCATTGGCATTCTCACCGCCCTGATTGGCGCACCGATCTTCTTCAGCTTATTGATTGGAGGCAAAAGCGATGGCTTTAACCGTTAAAGAACTGAGCTTTCGTTACAGCAAGCAAGCTACACTCTCGAATATCAGTTTCACCATAGACTCTGGCCAATTCGTTGCCTTCTTAGGTGAGAATGGCGCAGGCAAGACGACGCTCTTTAAACTTTTGCTGGGCCTGTTAAAGGCTGAACAAGGGAGTATTTACTGGCAGGATTTAAATTTACAGACCGCCTCCCCCAAAGCCATTGCCGAGCAAATTGCCTACGTCCCACAACAAAGTAACGGAAGCTTTAACCACACCGTCATTGACCTGGTCGAAATGGGCCACGTCTCTGCCAAAGACCCTCACCAAACAGAGAAAGCCCTGAATTACCTGACTATGTTAGGCATTGAAAGCTTGGCCCTGCGTCCTTTCCAAGCCTTATCCGGTGGCCAACAACAATTGGTGCGCATTGCCCAGGCATTAATGCAAGACACACCGTTGATTTTAATGGATGAGCCGACCGCTAACTTAGATTACGGCAACCAACTTAAGGTGTTAGACCAATGTCGCCAACTGGCTCAAGACGGCTACACAATTATTATGAACTCGCACCAGCCCCAAGATGTCTTAACCTTCTGTGACCAAGCCCTGCTGCTAAAAGACGGGCAACTGATGGTTCATGACACGGTTGAACGGGCTTTAACCCCAGAGCGAATCGAAGCACTCTACGGTGTACCGGTTGAGTTGAAGCAAGTGGACGAGAAGTACCCTCAACTAGTCATCCCTAAACTTTATCAAAGGAGACCTTAAACTTATGCATAAAACATTCATCACATTCTCTAAAATTATCGTAACTTCCTTAGTGGCATCAACGTTGACCTTCCTACCAGCCAGTCCAGTAAATACTGTTCTAGCTGAAGAAGCAAGTACTGAAGCAACTACTCCCAAAGAAACCATTGTCTACACCGATGACTTAGGACGAGAAATTGAAATTCCAGCAAATATCGAGCGCATCTTAGGTACCGGCTCCACCTCTCAAATTGTCCTCTACTCCGTTGCACCCGAGCGCATGGTAGGTTGGAGCAATCAACCGGACACAGCTGATTTAGCTTACATGCCTGAAGCAGCTGCCGAAATCCCTGAAGTGGGCGGCTTATTCAATGGCCCTGATGAATTAAATCTTGAAGCGATTATCGACCTTGCCCCAGATGTCATTATTGACGTCGGCGAACAAAAGGAAGGCATCCAAGAGGAATTAGATCAACTTTCTGAATTAACAGGGGTACCGGTCATCTTCTTCAATGGTAATTTAGACGACATGCCTGCCTTATATACCAACTTAGGCGAAGTGTTGGGCGTCGATACAGCAGAGCAAGTGGCTTATATTGAAACCACCTTAAAGCGGGCAGCAGAGCATCAAGCAACTATCCAAGCGGACGGTCAAACCTACTACTTAGCCAATGGTGACAATGGCTTTAAGACGGCACCAGCTGACAGTTTCCATACCGAGGTCTTTGACCGCGTAGGCTTAACGAACGTCCTCTCGGCTGAAGAAGCGGAAGGCTTTGGCTGGCAAGATGTATCCGGTGAGCAAGTTCTTGCCTGGCAACCAGACAGTGTCACCTTCCTCTACCCGGAAACTTACGCCGAACGTGACCAGGAATTCTGGGACAGCTTAGAAACAGATGCAATTTACTTAGTGCCCGATGCGCCGTATAACTGGCTCACAGGTCCTAAATCGGTCAATGCCATTCTAGGTATCAACTGGGCTGGCCAAATGTATTACCCTGATGTATATCAACTCAACTTAGTCGAAGAAGCTCAATCATTCTACCAGCTATTCTATCATTATGAATTAAGCACTGAAGAAGCCGAAGCCTTACTAACTGGCCCTACTTCTGCAGAAGTTTAATTTCGGAAAGGAGACCATTATGGAGAAAATTCAATCAACCTGTAATTATTGTGCGATTTCCTGTAACTTAGACTATTACGTTGAAGATAATGAAATTAAACAAATTCTGCCCAAGGAGAACTATCCCGTTAACCCTAATTTGCTTTGCATTAAAGGCTTAAATACTGATAAGCAACAAAGTATGCATAAGCCCAATCCTCTGCCGCAAATTCGCCAAGCAGACGGTAGCATGAAAGCTGTCTCTTGGGAAGAAGGCTTCCAAGAAGTTGCTGAACAAATTCAAGCTATTCAAGCGAAATATGGTCCAGAAGCTTTTGCAGGTATTAGTACGGGGCAGCTCTTAGTTGAAGACTTTGCCTTATTAGGACATATTATGCGCAATCATTTACAGACCAATTTGGATGGGAATACCCGTCTATGTATGGCGACCGCCGTCGTTGCCCACAAGCAATCCTATGGTTTTGATGCGCCGCCTTATACAATTCAAGACATTGAACTATCTGATACGATTGTGCTGATTGGGGCCAATCTGGTGGCTGCTCACCCTGTTATTTGGAACCGAGTGCGTCGTTCACGCAAGGATACAGACCGCATCATTGTCGTCGACCCTCGTAAATCAGCAACCGCCAAGCAGGCCGATTACCATTATGCGATTAACCATGCTTCTGATTTGCCGCTATTCTATACACTCGCTAATCTTCTCATTGAACGGGATATTGCTATTGACCATGACTTTATCAAAGAACATACCAATGGCTTTGAAGATTTCAAAGCATTCGTTCAAAACTTCACCTTAGCCAAAGCGCCTGAACGCACTGGGCTTAGCGAAGAAGAAATAATGGAATTTGTAGAACTGATTGAAAGCGGCAAGCGCGTCAGTTTCTGGTGGACTATGGGTATTAACCAACACCACGAAGGGGTGCGGGCAGCTCAAGCCATTATTAACTTAGCCCTGATGACTGGTAATATCGGCAAGCCAGGGACAGGTGCCAACTCACTAACAGGACAAACGGACGCCATGGGTTCACGTCTATTCAGTAATACAACCGCCCTGCACGGGGGTACCGACTTCGCCGATGAAGCGGGTCGCCAACGCATCGCAGACATCTTAGGGGTTGAGCCAACTTACCTCGCTGATAAACCAACCAAAACCTATGACGCCATTGTTGAAGGAGTCAATAAAGGTGAAATTAAAGGCCTTTGGGTCATTTGTACCAACCCAATGCATAGTTGGACAAATAATACGACCTTTAAAGAAGCCGTTGAGAAACTTGATCTGCTCATCGTCCAAGATATCTATGATGACACTGAGACGTCTGAGCACGCCACCCACTTCCTTCCCGTTGTACCCGCTATTAAGAAAGAAGGCACCATCATCAATACCGAACGCCGCTTATCTCCGGTACGCTCGGTCTTAGAGCGAGCTAGCAATGAGAAGACTGATTTTGAAGTGCTTCGGGGTATCGGTGAGGCCTTGGGCATGGATTTAAGTCGCTGGCAGACGCCACGGGATGCCTTTGAATTGATGAAGGAAGTCACCCGGAACAAGCCATGTGACATTACCGGGGTCGATTGGGATTGGCTCACCCGCTCAGATGGCATTCAGTGGCCATACCCTTCGACTTTAAATGGGGCAGAGGTAGACCGGGAACGTCGTCTATATGAAGACGGCAAGTTCTTCACGGCCGATCAACGGGCAAATTTCGTCTTTGAAGAGCCTCGCGCTGTGCCTATTCCGACCACGGAAGAATTCCCAATTGTCTTAAATACGGGCCGGATTTCTGCCGCCTCCTGGCATACCCGTTCGCGTACGCGTGAAATTGCTGGAACCCGTCAAGTTGACCCGGCGAACGCCTACCTCATTATGGGACCTGGCCTGGCAGACGAATTGGGCATTCATGAAGGTGACCGTGCCCGCGTGCATTCCCATAATGGGGCGGTTGAGGAATTAGATGTTCAAATCCAAAGCGATCAGCGCAATGATGAAATCTTCGTCCCACTGCATTACATCGAGTGTAACCGCCTGACCGCCTCAGAGTATGATCCATATTCAAGAGAACCGGCTTACAAGATTGCACCCGTTGCAGTTGAGAAAGTTGTATAGCTAGGGGAGATTGTATATGGCACGCTTAATGGAGAAAATTCGTGAGTTTCCCGTTCCTTTACTGCCAACCATGGTTGGTGTCCTAACCCTTAGCAACGTCTATAACGGCATGGGCTACACCTGGGTCCGTCACCTTTCCATGTGGCTGGTAGGCCTTTTGTGCGTTCTATATTTAGTAAAGATTGTTCGCTTCCCAGGCATTGTCCAGAAGGAATACAAGCAAGTTACCTTATCAGCGCTCTATGCTGGCTTAACGATGGCACTGATGATCTTAAGTAGCTATATTGTCCAATATGCTCCAGGCATCGGACGGAGTTTATGGCTTATCGCAGTTATCGTGCATATTGCCCATATTATTTACTTTACGATGAAACACGTGGCACCCAACTTTCAAACGGATAACTTCCTCCCGTCTTGGTTTGTAACCTATAACGGCTTAGCTGTATCGGTTGTTATCGGCAAGGACATGGGCTTTAACACCTTGCAATATTGGATTGCTATTTACTGTATTGTGATTTACTTAGTTCTATTGCCTTTCATTGTCAAAAGGCTGGCCACCCGACCTATCGCTAAAGGCGCTTACCACACCCAAGGGATTGTGGTTGCTCCGGTCAGCTTAAGTATTGTCTCTTACTTAAACGTTGCAACGCAACCTAAGCCTTGGCTGATTTATTGCTTGGCCCTACTTCTCGTCTTGTCCTTAGCTTATTATGCCAGCTTATTGCTGCGCTTTATTACCTTTGATTTCACGCCTGGCTATGCCGGGACGACCTTCCCCATGGCTATCGGCGTGGTTGCATCCGGCCGTGTAAGTGGCTACTTGTTGGAACAGGACCTAGATTTCTGGGGCCACTTCTTCCAGCAACTTCAAGGCCTGCAGCTTTATATTACGACAATCATGGTAGGCTATGTCTTCCTGCGCTTTATGAGTGATTTCTTCGACGTTAAGGGCCAATTGGCCAAGTTGTATCCCGATGACTAAGCGGCCAGAATTTGGCTCGGCCTTAATCTTAGCAGGGGGCCAAAGCTCAAGAATGGGCTTTGATAAGCAGTTCCTAAGTTTCGACGGGGAGCGCTTAGTCAATCACTTAGTCCAACAGCTGAGGCCCCATTTCGCGGATATCCTGCTCGTCACCAATAAGGCTCAAGAGCATGATATTCCGGGCATCCGCCTTATCCAAGATATTTACCCGGGCAAGGGGCCTCTAGCAGGAATTCATGCCGGCCTCAGCCATAGTCAGAGCCAATATCTTTTCGTCATTGCCTGTGACATGCCCTATTTGTCCCCTGAATACTTACGCTACCAAAAGCAGCAGCTGTTAAAGGCTGAGGTGGATATTCTGACCAATCAAGATGAAGAGCGCTTTATTTATCCCTTTCACAGCTTCTATTCTTTGGCCTTGCTCGATTCGCTTGAAGCACACTTGCTTCAGGATAATTTGAAGGTTCAACGTTTCGTTCGCCAAGCGAAGCATCGCATGATTCCCCGGGCGATTTGGTCCCAGTTTCCTAATACAGCGCATTTGTTTCTCAATTTAAATACCCCTGAAGATGTACAAGCATACTTAGAAATGAGGTAAGCTATGGATTTAAAGCTCGTCGCCATTGATTTAGACGGCAGTTTGTTGCGGAATGATTTCACCTATGAAGTCGAACGCTTTAATGCAGTCCGCCAACGCCTCGGTGAGCAAGGCGTTCGCTTCGCGATTCTGTCCGGGCATTCCCGCCAAGATTTAACGGCTTTCCTGAGTGAAATGGATACACGCGATATTTACCTAACTAGCCATAATGGCAATTATGTGACCTATAACGGCAAACGGCTGCGAAAGGTAGATTTGCCCGATGATGCCTTAGCTTGGTATAAGAGCAAGTTACAGCAATTTGACAATCTGCTCTTTATTGCCGATGACGGTGAGCAAGTCTACGCTTACCAGCGAGGCAAGAGTTCTTATTTAGATAGTGAGCTCCAACGGGTCTACCCTGGAGCCAAACCGATTGAAGACTTGGATGAATTGAAAGGTCGTCCTCTCTTCAAGCTAGCAGCAAACTTCGCCCTCGAACGTCCGGATGTGAAGAAATTACGGCGCCGCCTTCAAGAAGAGCGGACCGATTTAGATGTCATTGTCCGACGCTTCGGCTGGTTGGAAGTCCATACCCGGGCCGGCGGGAAGAAGGCTGTCCTAGAATATTTACAAGATTTATATGCTATTTCTAAGGACGAGACCCTCACCTTCGGCAATAAGATGAATGATGCGAGCATGAATCAATTAGCAGCCTACCCGGTTGCCATGGCAAATGCTTATATTGAATACCGCAAAATTACCCCTTACGTTATCGGTAGCAATGAAGAGCAAGCACTTATCCGTCTTTTGGAAGAAATTGCTGACGCGGGGTCTCTTGCCCCACTCAATAAATACCACAACCCAGAAAAGGAGGAATCTAACCCTATGAACACTCAAGCAGACGCGCATTCCTCAGCTAACCACACGCCAGAAGTCGAGCCTGTCGCATCGCCTTCCCACACTCAAGGCTTTGTCGGCAAGGCGCGCGGCATGGCTGGCGATGTAGCGCTCAACGTCGAATTCGCTATCCAGAATATTGAAATCGTCCAAGAGCAAGAAACCGTCGGCATCGGTGATCTGGCCCTCCAGACCTTACCTGGACAAATTATCGCCAAGAATTCCTTAGATGTTGACACCATCTCCAGTGCAACGGTCACCAGCAATGCCATCCGCAACGCTATTATCGATGCAGCCCAACAAGCTGTTGACGCCATGCAAGCAACCGTGGACGCAAGTTCCGGTGCCTCTAGCCACGATTCACATGCAGAAAGTGAACCGGTTACCGTTGGCGAAGGCGAATATATCGGACGCGCACAAGGCTTAGGCGGCGAACTCGTGGTACGCGTTACGACTTCTGACGGCCAGAGCATTGATCAAGTAGAAGTGCTTAGCCACAAGGAAACACCTGGTATCGGCACTAAGGCCATCGATGCCCTACCGGCACAAATTGTCTCTGCCAACTCGACAGATGTCGATAGTATCTCAGGCGCCTCTATTACGAGTAGCGCCATTAAAGAAGCTGTTGAGCAAGCAATGGCTGGTGGCGAATCCAACGACGAAGTGGACCAACTCATTGACACCCTAATCCAAGACCAGAATCTGCGCTCCGCCTTTAAGGCAGTGCTTCAGGAACACCTGCCTGAGAGAACGCCAGGAGAACCCGTTCACGCCGCGGAGTCAGCAAGCCAAAAGCCGACTTATGACCAAAGAAGTGTCGAAGAGATTGATGCAGACCGCACCTTAACGAAAGAGCAGAAAGCCCAGCTCATTATGAACCAAATCTTCTACGCTCGGGAAGCTGCGAATGCAGAAGACATGACCGAAGCAACGGATACACCAAGCACCGATGCAGACTCCTCAGCCTCTCAGCACTAAGCAGTGGACATTTACAAACGCAAAAATATATCCCATCAACCCGAAAAAGTTGATGGGATATTTTGCCTTGCAAAAAATATGTATACCACTGACCTGGATTGGATAATTATACAAGACATGCTGAAAATACCGTCGTATCAACGTTCAGCAATCATTATAATTATTACGAAGGATAATGATAGGAGGGTTTAGATTTCCAGTCTAGGGCAAAAGCCTGGCACAAATCATTGGGGCCAGACTTTCGCTATACTACCAAACCCGGTAGCCAATATTACTGATTAATAAACCGAGTGCATAGTCCCAACGGCAATACTGGACGTAAACCATATCCTCGCCGTTCCCTTCATAGGCTAAGGTTGGTAAGTAATCATCGCCATAAAATTGCAATGTCTGATCGGGATGTAGGAATTCCATCACTTGGGTAATTTCATAACCACGGCTATAACCTGCTTCATCCGTTATGATGACTTCTGAGCCTTCGCCGAAAGAAATAACGTCGTTTAAGGGATTAAATACCCCGTTGTCCGATAAATTATAATAGTGGCCGAAGAAGGTGTTCATCCCTTGATCGCCAACATAGACACACAGATTCTGATCTAAGGCTTCACTTAATGCGATGTAGTCTTCATCCGCGCCTGTGTTGCCACGCATGTCCACATAGGGGATTTCATAGCCATCTACTACAATCGTATTGGGATTGTAGCCACGCTGCTCCCCTCGTTTGGCTAAAGTCTTTGGATCGATGGTCTTATATGCTTCAGGATAAACCGGCTCGTGAATAACTGCCCCTTCGACATCTTCTGGCCGAAGAACTTCATCTTCGGTTTCGTCGCTTGTCGTTTCGCTGGTTGATTCGGCCGAAATCTCAATCGCTCCATGAGCCGGCACTGGCTGAGTACTTCTTGCATAAGCTGTTAATGGTGAAATAACTGGAACAAGATTAGCAAGTAATAGAAATTTCATTAGTGTTTTTCTCATGCTGTCACCCTTTTATTTTTCTATAGACTTATTATAATGTAACGGTCAGATATTTCAATCACCAACCCTTTATGAAAGCACTTTATGTGGATAAGCCGCCAATGCTGCTTCCAGAATATCCATCGCCCGTTCAATCATCCCTTCTTCAACACAGTAAGAAAGGCGAATTTGCTGCTTCCCGTACTGGCTATCCGTATAGAATGATTCAGCCGGAGTTGCTAGAACCGTATAGCCATCCACTGTTATATTCTCCATCATCCAAATAATAAATCGCTCCGCATCATCCACCGGTAGGCTAACAATGGTGTAGAATGCCCCTTCCGCTTCATTCGTTACCATCCCTTCCATTGTCTTCAAACGCCGGTTTAATACATTGCGCCGTCTCTGGTAAATTTCGCGGTTATCATAGACAAACTGGTCATCAACTAAATCCATCGCCCCTGCCCCGATTTGGTCAAGAGTAGAGACGGACAAGCGGGCTTGGCAAAGCTTCAGTACATGGGCGATAAAGGCTTGATTCTTCGAAGCGATAGAGCCAATGCGAGCGCCACAGGCGGAGTATTTCTTAGAGATACTGTCGATGAGGATGACTCGGTCTTGAATCTCTGGATAGTCGCCGAAAGAATAGAAAGGCCGGTCCGTATAGTTAAATTCCCGGTACACCTCATCGGCAATAATGAATAAATCTTCTTCCAGTGCCAGCTGAACCAAGCGCTCAATTTCCTCCTTGCGGTACACCCGTCCTGTTGGGTTCCCTGGGCTCGAGATAAGAATGGCCCGAGTTTTCGGGGTAAGCTGCGAACGGAAGGCTTCTAAACTAGGCATTTGAAAACCATCTGCGATGTCTGAATGAACGGTGACTAAACGGCCGCCGACCATCTTGACGAAGCTGTCGTAATTAGGATAATAAGGCTCAATGGTGAGCACTTCGTCCCCTTCATCTAATAAGGCCATCATGGTAAACATCAAGCCCTCACTCGCCCCACTGGTAATAATCAGCTCTTCGATGGCGAAGTCCAAGCCGTAATTATGCAAGTATAATTGCATCGTCTCAAGGGTCTTTTGAATTCCTCGAGAATTCGCATATTCTAGCACACTGACCTCATAGTCTGAAATAGCTTCATAGAATTCCTTAGGTGTCTCAATGTCTGGTTGACCAATATTCAAAGGAATCACGTGAACTCCTCTCTGGCGTGCAGCGTCAGCATAGGTACTTAAGCGACGAATCGGCGAAGAACCGATAGCTTCAATGCGATTTGAGAATTTCATAGACTCACTTCTTTCCTATTATCGTTTTCTACCATTTTACTTATTTTTGCCCATGTTGAAAACAAAAAAATAAGCCTGAGCTGAAAAAATCACTCAGACTTATGGCTAAGGCTTGTTCTACTATAATCTTGTCAATTAAGCATTCGTTACGGCTTCTAAATCTTCGATTGCCTGGAGAAACTTCTCACGCGTAATTTCATAAGGTGACACCCGAATGTCATCCATGGTCATCGCCTTATCCGTTAATTCTTCTAATTCTGCTTGGGTATGAATATCTAGCCCTTTGAGGGTGGTCGGCAGGGAAATCTCCTGCATAAACGCAAGCATCCGGTCACGTGCTTGGAATTGTTCATCCATCGTCAGCAAAGCAAGGGTGCCATAGGCCACCAGAACACCGTGCAAATGCTTTTCACCCGCCGGAATTCTGGTCGCACCGTAATAGAAGGCATGCCCCATATTGGTACTGTAATCATCATCTACCAGAACCGACGTTAAGGCAGTGGTGCCAATAATTTCCAACAATACCTTGTCAATGGCTGGGGATGCTTGATTCTGTTCGGCAGCTTCCAAGGCTGCTTTGCCACTTTGATATAGGCGTTCATTACAGCCTTTCACAACTTGAATACCCAATTGATCTTGGAAGGTCAATTCACGGCCCCTACTGGAGAACTCCGATTCAATCTCTTTGGATAAAGCGTCCGCAATCCCAGCCCAAAGGTACTGAGTGGGTGCTTCAGCAATAATTTGACTATCGGCAAAGCAATGAATCGCCGGAGCATCTTGGAAATCCAAGCCATGCATTTCCCCATCATCCTCGTAAAGAACACTTACTTTGGTCGTTGGCGCACAGTTGGAAGCAATGGTCGGAAAGGTAAATACCGGCTTGTTCCCCAAGCGCTTGCCCAATGTTTTGACCGTGTCGCAAGCATTGCCTCCTCCCACTGCGAAAAGCATATCGGCTGCTTGTACGCTGGGCTGATCCATTAATTGGGAAATATTACTTAAACTAGCAATCCCCCCGTACCACAAGGTATCAATGATTGTAATCGAACTGTCTGAAAGGGCTGCTTGAATACGCGCTTCAGCCGCGGCCAGGGCTTTCTTGCCCCCAATGAGAACCGCCTTGCTTCCATAAGGCCTTGCATAACGCTCAATCGCTTCATAAGCATCGACACCGACAGTGATATTAGGTAAATTAATCGAAAGTGACATGCGCATTTCCTTTCTAAATAAGCCATAACATTCTTGTTGTTTAATATATCACAAAGCACATGGTTCAACAAGCCTCAATCCGCTTATTCTGCAAGCCAAAATTGCTAATGCCGCCTAGATATGGCTTAATCAAAGCCTCATATGACGCATATGCTCGCGTATCGTTAAGGCCGCTAGTTAGCTAGATGCCGCGCCAAAGTCAATACTACAATTTATAAAAAGCCTGCACACCGGCGGCAGCTAGGAGCTCTTCGACCGTCTCACTCTTAGTATACATGCCGAGGGCATGGATAATATAAGCTGCAGCCCGGGAATCCTCGAGGGCATTATGATGGTTAAACTCAAATTTAATTTGCTCACTGAGCGGTTTCAGACCAAAGCGGGGTAATTTACCCGCCCAAATTGAGCGTGCCAGTTGATAGGAATCGAAATAATCTAGCCCTAAAGCGGACCGACGATAACGTCGATTCTCAGCTTGAATCACCCGCCGGTCAAACTGACTATGACTCACGACAGGCAGGCCCTTCGTGAAATCGGTAAAGCGGGCGATCACTTCCGCATAATCAGCCTGCCCCGCCACATCCTCCGGAAGAATACCATGAATAGCGATATTCTTTGGCGTGAAATAAGTCTTAGGATCAATTAATTCATAGAAATGCGCCTCCATAATCCCATTCCTAACGCGAACCGCACCCAAGGAACAGGCCGACGCTTTCTCATGATTAGCCGTCTCAAAATCAAAGGCTACATACTCCATGGTAACTCCTTCCCCATGTAAAACCGTTAGACAAGTCTACGTATTGTTATTATAATAAAGACATACCACTTTGCCTAGTTACAAAGTACAAATAAATAATGGAGTAAATTTATGAACGAAAGAGACAAAATGCTTGCTGGCGCTTGGTATGACGCTAATTATGACGACGCCTTGCTCAAAGAGCGTAACCAAGCCAAGGCCTTAGCCACACAAATTAACCAAACAATCGACCTAGCCGAAAGAAATCAGCTGATCGAAGAACTCATTCAACAACCCTTAGGTAACAGTGAATGGCTGCCACCTTTGATGGTTGATTACGGCTGGAACATTAGCCTAGGAGACTATGTCTCAATTAATCACAATGCTTACCTGATGGATGGGGGCGCCATGACCATAGGTAACCACGTCTTTATTGGCCCAAATGCCGGCTTTTATACGGCCAGACACCCGCTCAACTACAAGGAAAGGGACCAAGGCTATGAACAAGCCTTACCTATAACCATCTCAGACCATGTTTGGATTGGCGGAGATGTCAGCATCCTTCCCGGCGTTACTATCGGCGAAGGCGCCGTCGTTGGGACCGGCTCCGTCGTCACCAAAGACGTCCCAGCCCACACGGTCGTCGCCGGAAACCCCGCCCGAGTTATCCGCCATATCGACCAAGAACAAACAGAAATCCAATAAGACAAAAGTGAGCTATGCGTTAATTTTCAACGTACAGCTCACTTTTATGTCCTTTAGTAATTAGGATTTTCAATATCAATCACATCATCAAAGGAATGGGTCGCGAAGAATTTATACGCACTAATAACTTGATCCACATCGGTATTTCGTTTCGTCCCCTCCTGCAGCCATAACTTAATAATAATTACCGTTACAATACCATAATAATGACTAATAGACTGGCTACTGAAGAAGGAAACAGCTTCGAAATCCCGCATAGGATACTGATCGAAGATCCGCTCAACTAATGCTGTCATCTTCAACGTAAGAATTTCTTCAAAGGAATTCTGCCCTTCTGTTTCAAAGGCTCTCTGGTAGAAAGCCATATGCCGATCGAAATAAATAAAAATCATCGAAACGACTTCACCGAGCAAGTCGACACTGATTAAATTCTCCAAAAAGGCAAATAAATCCCGCTCCAAAATATACTCAAATAGTTCATTTTTGTCTTGGTAATAGTTATAGAAGGTCGGCCGAATGACCCCCGCCCCATCGGTTATATTCTTTACGGTTATTTTTCGGAAGGGTTTTCCAGAATAAGTTGCTGGAAACTCTCAGCGAGAAGATTTTTAGTATTGGTGGAATCACTCACATGCACTCACCTCATTATTTATTAGACTTCTTCTTATACACGGTTCATTGGCGCTTAAAGCGCATCTGGCTACGTTCTTATTATAAAATGCACCCATGAATAAAGCCAGTCATTACACTGGCTTCAGGTTTGCATTAACTTTACTTAAGCTAAATATCCTTCAAAAGAAGTACAACCATCCGATGAGGGTGACTACACAATGAATACCCTTAAACCTAGCAAAAGATGAAGCAACATACCTTCCCATTGCCTTATGACTCATCCGTGTAGGTTCTAACGAAAAGTTGAATCCGTTGCTTCAGTCCATGCCGTCTCTAAATGGGTGACATAATTCACTTCAGTCGTAAAAGCCTGCATACGCTCGGCTAATTCTGACCACCAAGATGCTCCATCAGGGATTTGATAGTAATCATAATCAGCCAAAGGAACTGTTTCATACATCTTCTCATCGCGCACGCCTAGCATAAAGATGGGCATAAAGCTCACATCTGTGACACTAACTTGACCATCTGCTGCTTTCTCTAGCACAATCTCAGTAATGCCACCTTGTTTATTGCTCAAGTCTTCTTGGCCTGAGACAAAGCTGGCTTGTGAATATATACCAAAGCTACCGCCTTCATTCAACCAAACCAAGGGTTGCAAGACATGGGGATGGCCCCCTAATATCACGTCCACACCCGCATCGGCCAAAGCTTGAAAGACATGTTCTTGCGTGGCATCTGGCCATGGATCATATTCCGGACCTAACTGCAAGGTCACGACCATCGCATCGCATTGATTCTGAACTTGCGCAATTTCCTCCAGCATAATATCTAAGTCAGTTAAGCTAATTAAGTACTCTTCTCCCGGCGGGATAGGCATGCCATTGGTACCGTAAGAATAAGTCAGCAAGCCAACTTTCAGCCCGTTTGCTTCATAAATCCGCGGTTGGGCATAGTCTTCCCAAGAGGCATAAGAGCCGGAATAGGTTAAGCCAACTTCTGAGATATTCTCAATGGACGTTCGTGCACCTTCCCCGTACCAATCTAAAGTGTGGTTAGATCCATTGGTGACGTGGTCAATCCCCAATTTCTTCAAAGTAGTTAGAATAGCTCTAGGTGCGTTAAATTGCGGATAGCCAGCCATCGGCAGTTGCGGCGAGGCTGCGATGACTTCCAAATTCGCAATCGATAAATCAGCATAGGCGACAAAGGGAGCTATGTGCCAAACCATTGGATCGAAATCATAACCTTCAGCTAGAAAATCCGCCGCGACAGGCTCAAAACCATAAACCTCCGCCGGCATTTGTGCTTTGGCTGCTTGGTATAGTTCATGCGAGGTATCGGCTAAGTGACTGACCCGGTCATGAATCAACACATCGCCGACTGAGCGAATAACGAAACGGTTCGCCTCCCCTTCCCAAGGTTCGTAGGTCGTCTTGGCAGGAAGCCCTGCCAAGGGCTCACTTAAGGTCAATGGCTCCGGCTCGGCTGCTGCCTCTTCACTATGGGAAGTGACTTCTGCACTCGATAGACTGGCTTCCTCCTGGGAAGATTGCTGATCCTTCGCTTGGCAAGCGGTTAAGAGGAGTAGCACACATAAATAAATTGCTTTCTTCATCATATTTCCTTTACCTTGAAACGAATATACGTCCGGTCATCAAAGCTATGATTGCCTGCTTGTAAGCCCTTGGTTGAGAACTCCTGGCGATATAAAAGCGGATCCTCTGCCAAGACTTGGGCTAAATAAGCCTCACTCGCTTCCAAAGTCTCTTCAAGCTGGGGATATCCATCAGTCGCTAGGATGACTTCATGACTGGCATCAGTGAGGGGAATAATTTGTACAAGGTCTAAGGGAATTTCTTCACCATTAAAGACCGCGTAGCCAAAAGGCGTCGTCGGATCATTGGCAAACTGGGTTGATTGCACAATCCACGGTTCAATCACCGAACGGGCCTCCTGAACGTCAGACTCATCCTCGCTGCTCAGATGAATCACTAAGCTGCGTAATCCTTCGAGCACATCATCACTCAACTTCGTCTGCTGGTACCGCTTCCCATCAACCATAACTTGGCAATCCCCCACCAACCAAATTTCCCGGCGATGATTGGAATAAATTGCCCCTACCGCCTGCAGGCCGAATAACTTAATATCTTCCGTAAAGTCTACTTTCTGGTAGAAAGCGCGAACTTCTTGATTGACCGCTTGAAGAAAGGCCTGGAAATCTGCAGCTGGCTCAAGACGTTCGAGAACTTTCTTGACAAGTTGGGCCATTAACCAACCCGTCTTATGCCCTTGGTAAGTGAAATTGGACTTGGCCGTCACGCCATCAATCACAGCAATATAATCTTGGGTTTGAATCAAGGCATCCTCACATAATTCAGGTGAAGCTTTACCTTGGATAAATGCTTCCATCACTTCGATGTCACTCACATCCTTTGGATAATTTCTTGCTTAGATTTTATCACATATTTATTTACTAATATAGGCTTTCAAACAAATCCCTAGCGATGATAATAATAATTAATCCAAAGATGACAAAACAATATCAATAGCCAAAAAGCGCTTTCTTGTCAATTTCCCGATTTTTTTACTGGCCCGTAATTTCTGAAATGAAGGAAATACACTAACCTTTTCATAGATATATTTACTGCAATATTCAATATATTATCCATCAAACACCGGCCTTGCAAAAAATATCTCGAATTCGTATAATCAAACTAGCTTAAGAATAAGCGAGTAATTTTCTAATGGAGGAAATAAATAATGACAAAAATTGGTATTATTACAGGAAGCACCCGTACAGACCGGGTAAACTTACAAGTTGCTGAATATGTTCTTGAAGTAGCGAAAGCTCACAATCAAGACGCTAAGTTCGAAATCGTTGATATTAAAGATTACGATCTACCTATGATCGATACAGCCCCTCCAGGGATGTTAAACCGCAACTATCCAGATGAGCGCACGCAACGCTGGTCTGAGAAGATTGATTCCTTAGATGGCTTCATCTTCGTAACTCCAGAATATAACAAGAACAACACACCAGCCTTATTAAATGCCTTAGACGTTATTTCACCAGAATGGGGCAATAAAGCAGCTGGCCTTGTAGGTTATGGCTCAACCGGTGCTGTAACAGCCATTCAAACCCTACGTATCACTCTATCAAACTTCAATGTGGCAACTGTTGGTCAATTTGCTGACTTTAACTTATTCACAGAATTTGAAGAAGGTACTTTCAAGCCATTCGACTACCGTAAACCAACAGTTCAAGGCCTAGTTGATGCAACGGTTGCTTGGGCCAAAGCTTTCGAAACATTACGTAAATAATATAAACAACATACAATCCATCATTCCATTCCAGAAAAGCCAGCTAAATCGCTGGCTTTTCTGTTTGCTATTTGTTCATGAAGGCTCCTCTAAGCAGCAATTTCGTAGTATTCCTATAAATCCATTCAGAGGATAGCTATAATGGTTTTAACGAATATTCCAAAGGATCGTGCTTATAGATGAAATGGTTTAATTTCCAAGAAGGTGAACAGGCGCATATTGGTGCAGTATATCAAGATACATTCATCCATGTGACGCGCTTACTCGAAGCGAAAGAGCCCCAACTTCCTTCAACTATCAAAAGTCTACTTGAAACGAAGCAAATAAACACTGATAAATCCCTGATTGCTAACTCAGACTTAACACCCTATCAACTCGACGACGCTAAGATTACCTTTCTTGCCCATTATCGAAAATCCAGAAAAGATTCTCTGTGTTGGTTTAAATTACCAAGAACACGTCAGTGAATCCCAGGCAGATTTGCCAAGTGAGCCGGTTATCTTCAGTAAATTCAACAATGCCCTCACCAGACACCAAGCCGTCATTCCCCAGCCGCTAAAGGGTAAGGAATTGGACTACGAGGCAGAACTGGTCCTGGTAATTGACCAGCCAGGATTTGCGATTGCTGAAGAGGACGCTTTAAATTACGTCTTCGGTTATAGTATCGGCAATGATTTATCCATCCGGGCTTTACAATTTATGGGTGCCCAGCAATGACTCCTTGGCAAGACGGCCAACCATTTTGCCCCGGTGGGGCCTTGGATTGTTGAAGCAGATGACCTCGATGGGCAGAACTTAGATATTTCCTTAGAATTAAATGGTAAAGTCGTTCAGTCTTCCAATACCCGGCATATGATCTTCAATAATCCGCGCATCATTAGCTATATCTCCCATCATATAACGCTGGAACCAGGTGATTTGATCTTCACTGGCACACCGGAAGGCGTCATTCTGGGCCAAAAACCCGAAGAACAAAACTGGCTCACAGCGGGTGACCGTATGGACGTCCATATTCAAGGCATCGGTAGCCTGACGAATTATTTCGCCAAGCGCGCTTAGCTGCTTCCAAACCCTAGCTTCGGTGTAGCGATGGACGATGGCCACACGCAATTAGCTTCTAATTGCCAAGCAGAAATTCACCCCAGACCTTCTTTGCGTCTGGGGCGTTTCTTTATTCACCGTCCGGCCACCATAACTTAATCAAAGCTTGGGTGCCTTCGTCGGCATGGTCTTGTGCCAATTGTTCATATAAATCATAGGCTAAGGTCGTAGCCGGCAAGGACAAGCCCATCGCTTCGGCTTCATCCAGCGCAATCTTCAAATCTTTGACGAAATGCTTCACAAAGAAACCAGGGCTATAATCTGCTTGCAGGATACGTGGGCCGTAATTGGTCAAGGACCAATTCGCTGCTGCCCCTCCGCCAACTGTTTGGAGTACATCTTCAAGTGTTAAGTCGGCAGCTTTCGCATAGGCTAACATTTCCGTTAAACCGGTCATCGTTCCAGCAACCATAATTTGATTGGCCACCTTCGTATGTTGACCACTGCCTGCTGGACCGAAATACCTGACTTCCTTAGCAAAGCTGCTTAAAATTGGCTTAACACTTTCAAAGGCCGCTTCCTCACCGCCAACCATTACCGTTAAAGTCCCGTTTCTAGCCCCTAAGTCCCCGCCAGATACTGGCGCGTCAAAGGCTAGTGCTTCTTTGGCTTCAGCTACGGCGGCGATTTCCTTAGCTAAGGCCGGAGTACTTGTTGTCATATCGATAAGGATTTGCCCCGGGCGAACCGCCGGAAGAATGCCTTCCTCCCCGAAATAAATCTCCCGAACATCCTCAGGATAGCCCACAATGGACAGCACAAGGTCTACTTGCTTCGTCACTTCAGCCGGGGAATCCTGCCAAATAGCACCCCGTTCAAGCAACGTATCAGCTTTAGCCTTAGTCCGATTAAAGACATGCACCTCATAGCCTGCATCGAGTAAATGACCGGCCATTGCCTTGCCCATCACACCAATTCCAATAAATCCAAGCTTCATGCCAATCCCTCCTTTTTAATCTACCCTCACTTTACTGCAAGACTCCCTTGCAAGCAAACTATTTGGATAAATCCGAGAAATTTGTTAGCCTTAAAGCACCAATGTATCACACATTATAGGAGGATAATAATGACAGAAGAATTACGTAACCCTATGGCCAAAAATGGCCTCAAACCCTATGGATCCAGTCGAAATGACCGGGTCCCTGAGAACAAGCAAGCTCATACCTTAGACGGTATTCCTGTAACCAACAATGACAATACCATGACCGCTGGTGCAAGAGGCCCGATTGTTATGCATGACACTTGGCTCATTGAGAAGCTACAATCCTTCTCACGCGAGAATATCCCTGAACGTCGCATGCATGCTAAAGGCTCTGGTGCCTTTGGAACGTTCACGGTCACCCATGATATTACCCAATATACGCGGGCGAAATTATTCTCAGAAATCGGCAAGCAAACCGAAATGTTCGCCCGCTTCTCAACCGTTGCTGGTGAACGCGGTGCAGCCGATGCTGAACGTGATATTCGTGGTTTTGCCTTGAAATTCTATACCGAGGAAGGTAATTGGGACTTAGCTGGCAATAACACCCCCGTATTCTTCCACCGCGATCCTAAGCATTTCATCGATTTGAACCGGGCGATTAAGCGTGACCCACGCACCAATTTACGCAGTTCAAATACTAACTGGGATTTCTGGACGTCTCTTCCAGAAGCCTTGCATCAAATCACCATTACCATGTCTGACCGCGGTATCCCATCCTCCTATCGCTTTATGCACGGCTTCTCCTCGCATACCTATGCCATGTATAATGAAGCCAATGAGCGTACCTGGGTGCAATTTCATTTCCGTAGCCAGCAAGGCATTCAGAACTTGACAGACCAAGAAGCAGAACGCGTCGTCGCTGATGACCGTGAATCGCATCAAGCAGATTTATACAATGCCATCGAACAAGGGGAATTCCCACGCTGGAAGATGTATATTCAAGTCATGACGGAAGAAGAAGCAGAGAATATGCCTTTTAATCCTTTTGACTTAACCAAGGTATGGCCCAAAAAAGATTTCCCACTGATTGAAGTTGGTGAATTTGAACTCAACCGCAATCCGGAAAACTATTTCCAAGACGTGGAGCAAGCGGCCTTTAACCCGAATGCCCAAGTACCAGGTATTGGCCTATCGCCTGACCGGATGCTTCAAGCGCGTGCTTTCTCTTACCAAGATGCAGCCCGTTACCGCCTCGGTGCTAACTACCACCAAATTCCGGTTAACTACCCAAGAGGGGTGAAAGAAGAATTGAACTTCTACGCCCGCGACGGCCAAGGTCGCTTGGACGGCAACGGAGGTGGCACCATCCACTATACGCCGAACTCATACAATAACTTGCATGATGCCAAAGGAAATGCTGAGCCACCAATGCAAGGCGGCGAAGTGAAGTATTATGACTTCCGCGAGGATGACCATGACTATTACACTCAACCTGGCCAACTCTTCCGCGCCATGTCACCGGAACAACAACTAGTCTTGTTCGAGAATACGGCACGGAATATGGGCGACTCAACGATGCAGATTAAGCACCGCCATATTAACAATTGCTACCAAGCGGACCCAGATTATGGCCGCGGTATCGCTCAGGCACTGGGCATTGATCTTGCTGACGTCGATTTAACCCCTACCCCAAGAGATTCCGAAGCTGCTAACGACGAAGCGAATGCGCGTGGCTTTGAAACCCTGAACTTTCCAACAGAACCCGCTGAACCGGCTTCTGCCAAGGATTTAGGCCCAGATGGCCGCGACACCAATGCCGCTGACCCTAAATCACTCATTGATCCAATGGATGACCCATACTTACTATAAGCAAATAGCCAAAGCCCCGCACAAACTAACTTGTGTGGGGCTTTTCTTGATATTCGTCCTCTTGCCAGATAGGGTGCCTTTCGCACGTAGAAATGCGCACCTCTTAGTAACATCCTTCGCCACAAGTTCTAGGCGTGCTCCGTCTCATCCGCAGGGCTAATACAGCGTTCACCTTCAATAGCCAAAATCACGCCACACACCTTTGGCAGGTGGATAGCTGACTACTTCTATGACTTTATCTTGCGTGGGATGAGGGATCGCTAGGCGGTGTGACCATAGGGCAATTTGGGTGCCCTTCTGGATGCGGTGATCGCCATATTTTTGGTCGCCGTAGAGCGGGTGACCGCTGGCTTGAAATTGCACCCGAATTTGGTGCGAGCGACCCGTGTGTAGTTCCACTTTAACGAGGCTGGTAGCTTTCGTTTGTTGCAGCCTTTGATAACTCAAATGAGCCGGTTTAGCTTGTGGATGTTGGGGATCAACGGCATAGACATGGTTTTTCTGTCGATTTTTGTAAAGGTGGTGCTTTAATTCTCCCTCTGGGGCGACGTGTCCCATGACAACTGCCAAATAAATCCGCTTGATAGCTCGCTTACGCAGGGAGTCGGATAGGCGACTAGCCGCTTTGGACGTCTTGGCAAAGACCATGGCACCCCCTACCGGTCGGTCCAAGCGATGCACCAGTCCTAAATAGACATTGCCTGGCTTATTATCGCGCACTTTGATCATTTGCTTTAATGTCGTCAACACATCCGGATCTTGACTTTTGTCCGCTTGTGAAGGCATATTTACAGGCTTTTCAACGATGAGTAAATGATTATCCTCATAGAGGATTTCAATCTGCACATCATCCCTCCTAATCTGCCCCTTATCCTATCATAATTGGTGAATGAAAGCGAATCGATGGGGCATATTGATTGGGGTTATCGGAGTTTGCCAACGATTATCTGTCCTTATTTGGGCCCATAAGTCATTATCTATGCGTATGTAAGCATTTCCTGTTACAATGAATCTCGTAAAAGAAAGGAGCTTTCTCTATGCCATTTAATACAGATAAATTTCGCTTTAATGCGGAGTCCTTTAAGGAAAATCAACAATCGAAGGAATCTTCTGCTTCTTTTGATACAGAAGAACTGAAAGAGAAGTTAATTCCAGAACTTATTGATGAATTAGACGCTTGGCATGTCAAACTTCAAGCAGAAGGAAAGCAAGGTCTGATTCTCGTCCTACAAGCTTTAGATGCTGCCGGTAAAGATGAAATCATTACCTTTATCTTCTCACACCTTATGCCACAAGGACTCAAAGTCAGCTCACCGAATCAACCCAGTGAAGATGAACAAGATCACGACTTCCTCTGGCGCCACCAAGCCGGCTTCCCAGCTCGCGGGCAAATCGGCATCCTCAATCGTTCCTATTACGAAGATGTAATCAGTCTCCTAGTCCATGGTCCTGAAGATCAAATCCCAGTGATGCATGAATCCGTGGAAGAAGAAGCCAGCTTTCGCTTAGACGCCATACGGCAAATGGAGGCTTATCTTACGCGCAGTGGCTTTAAAGTTATCAAGCTCTTCCCCTTCGTCTCCAAAGAAGTTCAAGGCAAGCGCTTACTTGAGCGCATGGAGCAGCCTGATAAGCAATGGGAGTTCTCCTTTAGTGACCTCTCGGACCGCGATAAATGGGATACCTTCCACAAGCATTACCAATACATTATGGAAGAAACTGATACGGATGAAGCCCCGTGGTATGTCTTACCTGCTGATAATGCCTGGCTGACCCGCTATCTCGCTGGCAAAATTGTCCTAGAAGCCTTAGAAGAACTCAAGCCAGAATTCCCTGTCTTTACCGATGAAGAGGCCGAGAAACTTGAAGAAGCCATTCAGGAATTGAAAGAGGAATTGGAGGAAGCGTAATACAGCACCTTCAAGCCGCTAGTGTTGAAGGAGATGCATAGGCGTTCAACCTTGAATTTTCAAAGACTTATTTCTCCGCGTCTTGCGCCTTTGATGAGTTTTCTTTGAAAGCTTCGCTAGCATTTCGTGGTTTTTCTCGATAAGGCTTGGTCACTTAAAGAGGAGCTGATAGAATATTTGTAGAATAAAGTCAGGAGATGATTTTATGGATAAAATATTATTCATCAGCTTAGTTACTTATCTCGTTTTAAGTTTAAGCATAAGTCCAGATACTACCGCCAGCGTACACGCTGCAACAGAACAAACCACCGATCAGCGAAAGGAAATTACTAAAGACGACCAAATCTATATACAGAATATTGCCTTGGTCCAAGAGGCTGGCAAGGACAAGGATTTCGGAACCGGCGTTCGCTTGAATCAAGATACCATTCTAACAAATAAGCATGTCGTCGATGCAATTGATGAGCAGAAATTAATAGTCAAATTACGTGATACTTCCGGTGAATTCCAAGATTATAAGGTGACCGAAATTCACGCTGCACCCGAAGTCCATCAAGATCTGGCCCTTTTGAAAATTGAAGCTACTGCAGAAAGCAATACGGAGGCAAACACTGAAACCTTCCCTTTAACTTCAGCCAATAGCATCAAGGCCTTGAAAGCTGATGATAAAGTGCATATCGTTGGCTACCCAGGCGACAAAGACTATGGCAGTCTATGGAGAAGCGACGGGGACGTCCATGAAGTTGATGCTGAAAATGGCGTCATTGTCTTCACGGCCCAAATCGGAGGTGGTAACTCCGGCTCACCCCTCTTCAATGAAGCTGGCGAAATTATCGGCCTAGTCAATGAAACCTCTGATGATCCAAATGATCCCTTAGCCTTCGGATTCGTCTTCACGGATAGCCTCTACCAATTCATTCAAAAACACCTGTAACATACAAAAGCCAGAGACAGTATTTCGTCCCTGGCTTTTGTGGTGTTATATACTTTTATCGAAAAGAGCCTTGGGTACTAATGCCTTGGTGAGTTGATATCCTAAAGATTAATGATATCAATTTCTACCCAAATATATCAGGCATCGACTCAACTTAACAAGCCTTCCTGCTCCAACCACATATGAATCATATGTGCAGTGGTATCTTTAAAGCGCTCAGTAATGTACATATGGTCACTTTCGCCATGCATCAACAATGTTGCTTGGTTCCCATAATTGCGCGCTGTCTGCTCAGCAATTTGTGGCACAACCAGCTTGTCGTACATGCCTGTAATAACCAGTACGGGACACTGAATCTTTGTGAAATCAACTTGACTCGTCCGCCGTCTATCTAAGATGGGTAAGCCCATTTGTGTATAAGCCTTACCCGAATCCGGGACAGTCATCTCTAACTCTTGCTCCGCTCGGCCTGCTTCATGCTGATTATATGCGTAAGTCAAAGCGACTTCACTCGGCATAATGGGTTTCTTCCAAAAGCCCCATTGGAAGAAGTGTGGCAGAAATGACTCCAACATGGACGGATAAAAGCTATGAATATCCGCCGTTGGTGCTGGCCCGAGTAGAATTAAGCCTTTCACCGCCACACGTTCGGCGACCAGCTGCGCAATCAGACCTCCTAAGGAATGCCCAACTATAATCGGTCGCTCTTCACATCTTCTAACTAGTCGCAATATTTGATAGGTGTATTCAAGCAGACTCACATCACCTACATATTGCGCAACTTCACCAGACGGCAAATCGTGAAATAAGAGATCTGGTGCCATCACCTTAAAGCCCATCGCTGCGAAATCTTCGCGAATATTGTCCCAATCGCGGTGACTCCCCCAGGTCCCATGAATCAAAATCATCGGTTGTGCCATTACCAATTCACCCTCTTTACTCTGTGCTTTAACTTATTCAAACAAGCAAATACATATACAGCACCATTATACCAAAATGCAAGCACATATACTCAAATACACTCCGCATCATATGTCGGTGGCACGTCTTATGCCGAAGCATTTGCATCACCCGTCACATCGAACCAGCCTCACCAAGTAAGACCACAGATAACAAGGGTCTCTCGCTGACTCGTCGTCTTGGCCGGTGTTTACTAGCGTATTTATCATAGACCGTCATAACCAAGGCTAAAGCATTGACCCACATAAGATAATAGTAAAGCAACATGGGAAACAATTAACCTACTACTCTCTACTTTAGAATATATTGGCGCACATGAGACGAGAAGTACAGGGAACCGGTAATAAGCAATAAATCACTCGTCGCTTGATTCCCTAAATACGTATCGATAAAGCCTTGCCAATCATCGACAAATTCATAATCCAAGTCATTGGTATTCACCAGTTCAAACTCTTCGTCAGACATCGCCTTCTCATGATCAAACTGGGTCAAATAAAGCTTTTCTAAATTAAACTCCTTTAGAAAAGGTATCTGCTCGCCCTGATTCTTGCTAGATAAGCCAGCATACAGCATTGTCACCGTCTTATCTGGGAAATACTGCACCAACATCTTCCGTAAGGCAATGAGCCCTTGGACATTATGCGCCCCATCAATATAAATCAGTGGCTTCTCATGCACTTTCTCCATCCGCGCCATCCAACTTGAAGCCCGCAAGGCTGCTTTGGCCCGCTCAAGACTGATCTGTAAGCCATGCTTTTGCATATACGTTGCAAAAATCGCCAGTGCCATACTCGCATTGGTGACTTGATGAACGCCCAACATTTGAATATGCCAGTTCTCGCGTTCGCCATACATTAACAAGTCGAAACTGGATCCCTCTGCTTGTAAATTTTCTACTTGGTCGGTAAAGAAATCGATACCAAATTCAAGCAAGTGCGCTGATTCACGCTCCACTTTCTCACGAATAGGGCGTTTAGCTTGTTCGAGCATCGCGCCGATAATCACCGTTGAGCCCTGTTTAATAATTCCCGACTTTTCTTCAGCGACTTCCTCCACGGTAGAGCCTAACTTATCCTGATGGTCTAAGCCTACAGTTGTGATTACCGAAATCTCTCCGACAAAGACATTGGTAGTATCCCGATAGCCGCCAATGCCAACTTCAATTAAGCAGACATCTGGTTGCTTCTTTTGGAAATAGAGAGCCATCATAATAGTGTACAGCTCGAAAAAGACCAGTGAGCCATATTCTGTCGTTTGCATGTAGGCATCCAAGTCGACCATCTGGTTAATTAATTCCAATAAATCCTCATCAGAAATGGGCTCCCCGTTGAAGGAGAAGCGTTCATTAAATTTCATAATATGAGGGGAGGTAAACATACCGACGCTCAGGCCCTGGGAAAGGAATAAGTCTTTCAAGTAATTGGTAGTGGAACCCTTCCCATTCGTCCCTGTAATATGAATAATTGGTAAGCCTTCATGAGGATTATCAAAGAAAGCCATAGCACACTCAATGCGGTCAAGATTTTCCCTTGGATTGGGATTTTCTAGATGATTGAGCCAGTCTAATGCCGGTTCTAATTCTACAAATTTCAAAGTCCATTCTCCTTCAATGTGAATTC
The DNA here is from genome assembly GCF_003546865.1 of Suicoccus acidiformans. Classification (GTDB taxonomy): domain Bacteria; phylum Bacillota; class Bacilli; order Lactobacillales; family Aerococcaceae; genus Suicoccus; species Suicoccus acidiformans. Next base: position 2,151,509 of record NZ_CP023434.1, on the reverse strand, counting down.
ATACCTTCACATTGTACCGCTATTTGGCAAACAAGCAATAGTAAATTTAATGAGATTTTTATCATAATCTTTACTCATGCTCTTCTACACTCTACATTATAGGTGATTGTTCGTGAAATATATCACATAATTGTCCTTGCAAGAATCTCATGTTTTCGTCCAAATTCAAGCAAATTTATTCCTCTGAATATCGTTTCGTGTTAAGATGAGAGTAAGTAAAATGTAAGCGCTTTTATTTGTCGTTTGAGTAACTTTTAGTGATAGAAAGAGGAGAAATACTCATGCAAGAAAATCAATCAAGATGGTCCGTCATCATTACAATGGCTGGAGCGATGATGGCCTCCCTCATTGGTTCTGGTTTTGCCACGGGTCAAGAAATTATCCAATATTTCGTCTCCAGGGGTTGGTTAGGAACTTTAAGTATTCTGACAATCTTTATTGGCTTTTCCTTTGTAGGCTACTCTTTATTTACGGTCGGCTATGACCATCAGGAGGACCTCCTTCGAACGAACGATATTTATCATATCTATACTAATCAATTCTTCGGGAGGATTTATGAAGGCGTCTCCTTTATTGCAATCTTTCTGACCTACAGCGTCATGATTGCAGGCGCAGGTGCAACGATTCAACAGCAGTTCGCCTTGCCTGTTTATATAGGGTCTAGCTTGATGTTTGCCCTGGTCGCCCTTGTCGTTATGCTTGGTTTAAAGCGATTGACGAATATCTTGGGGAAACTCGGTCCAATTATTGCGATTGCAGCCATTATCCTTGGTATTTATGCCTTTATTGTATATTGGGACCGATTACCTCAAGCCGAAGCTTTAATTCAAGAAGCTGTCCAGAACAAAGAAATTCAAACTTCCTCGGGTAATTGGCTCATTTCCGGTCTGAACTACGTTGGCTATAACCTAATCCTCTTCGCTGGATATTTAAGCCAAACTGGACGTCAAGCTCGCTCGAACCGCGACTCTGCGATTTCCGGTACCCTCGGGGGAGGTTTCTTTAGTATCGCCGTCTTTATCTCCTACTTAGGCTTTATGGCTTCCTTCTCTGTATCAGGCAAGGCCTCTGTACCGACCTTGATTTTAGCCAATGATATTCATCCCCTTGTCGGCTGGTTCTTCGTCATTATGATCATGTGTGGTATCTTCACAACCGCCGTAACCTTGCTTTGGAATTCGGTCTCAGTCTTTGCAGAAGACGGAACGAAACGCTATAAAATCTTAACCCTCATTGTCGGACTTATTGGACTCATTATTGGTTCCGTCGTATCTTTCGACCACCTCTTGAATATCGTCTACAATGTCGCTGGCTACTTTGGGATTGCCCTTATTGCAGTAATGGTGTGGCGACAAATCGAGTGGCGTAAGAAGTGATTTGTGCAATAATTATTAGAAAGCTTGTTGGCAGTGCTTTGTAGCACGGTCGGCAGGCTTTTTTTGTTTGGGTTCATAAATTTCAACAATTCATTAACGCGACACATTTCGTCCCCCAGTCAAGACTCGTCTAACCACATCATGATCAGAGTAACAATCGCCTAAACAGAAAACCTCCACCCTAACGATTGAAACGTTAGGATGGAGGTTTTTGGGGGGTAATTTTGGATAAAGGTAGGTTTCTTTAAGGCTATTCACTCAATGATACATTCTTCAAGTTAATTCGCCCGACACTATCATATTCCATGCCTTGCACTTCAGGCTTTTGTACATAGTCATTCGAATAGAAGTAGATGGGGATAATTGGCATGGCATCCATGAGGATTGCTTCTGCCTCCTTCAAATATTCTAAACGCTTAGCTTCATCCAATTCACTCGTCGCTAGGCTAATTAATTCGGTATAAGCCGGATCTTCCCAGCCAGTGTCATTATTTCCTGTCTCAGCTGTTTCAAATATACCCAAATATGTCATCGCATCATTGAATTTACCCGTCCAACCAATTCGGCCTACTTGATAATCTTTCTGAGTGAGGCGATCTAAATATACTTGCCACTCAGTGTTATCAATCGTAACGTTGACACCTAGCTCACGACTCCAATTCTCTTGAATTGCTTGAGCGATGACAGCATGCGCTTCGGAAGTGTTAATCGATAAAGCAATATCTAACTCACTAGGATCGGACTTCCCAAGTTCTTCAAGACCTGCTGCTAAATACTCACGTGCTTGGTCATAGTCGGCATCTTCAAAGTAATTCATATCCTCTTCAAAGCCAGGGATAATCGTCGGAACAAAAGCTGTTGCTGGAATTTGGCCCCCTTTGGTAATGTTATCTACAATACTCTGACGATCAATCGCTGATGCTAAAGCTTTGCGAATATTTACATTTGCCATATCAGGATCCGTTGTATTAATGGTGTAGTAATATACGGCCGAATATGGCTCAGATTGTAAAGTTCCGTCCGCTTTAAATGCTTCGATAGAGTCAAGTGAGACCTCGCCATACGGCGCCCCGAGGAAATCGAAATTGCCTGCAATGTAATCAGACGTTAATGTAGAAGCAGATTCTGTGATTTGCATATTCACCTGATCCAAAGCGACATTCTCTCGGTCCCAATAGGTGTCACTTTTCGTCAGAACTACATGTGAATTTAAGGTCCATTCTGCTAAATCAAAAGCACCATTGCTGACGTAATCCTCATTTAACTCAGCCGCCCACTGAGGGTTTGCTTCTACAACCGTTCGATTCACTGGCAAAAAGGTATACATCGCAAGTAATTCTGTAAAGTACACTGTGGGATCTTTCAACGTCACTTCAAAGGTATAATCATCCAAAGCTTGAATCGCTACATCCTCTGGCTTACCACCACCTACGTTATACTCCTCAGCACCTTCCACAACATACATAAAATTGGCCCGCTGAGAAGCAGTGTCCGGGTTGAGCACGCGTAACCAACCGTAAACATAGTCATCCGCAACAACTGGGTCACCATTCGACCAAACCGCATCCTCCCGGAGTTTAAAGGTATAAACTAAGCCATCCTCACTGACCTCCCAGGACTCCGCACCTGCTGGGACTACTTCCCCATCCGGCATCACATCCGTTAAGCCTTCGAAGACATTATCAATCACTGCACCAGACGTTGTGTCCGTTGCTAGGGCTGGATCGATTGTCGGCGGATTCGAATTTAACGCTAAATTTAAGACCGCATCCTGGGCACTCACCACTGAACCTAGACTACTTAAAGCAAAGATACTAACGACAACTGTTAACAAAAGCCTCGCAATATATTTCCTCATCAATTTCCCACCTCTCATAGTAGTTGCCTATCATTCTAGAGTGAAAGCGCTCCAAAGTCAAGCACAAATGATAATTTGGTGAATATTGATTACTTATATAACACTTATTCTCTTTTTATTCTAATTTATTGAATGATAGAAATACTTTTCCTATCACTAACTCGCCGACACGGTAGTATCGGCCACCCGACTGCTAACGTCCGTCCCTTATTTGATTTTCTCCCATAGGGAAGAAAGTTAACTTAAAGCAATTTCCCCCGAAGCCAAAAAATGTTGGTTAACTTACATAAGACGGCGCTCTCACGCAAGAATAAAGCAGTTTGGCTACTACGAATTTTCTATACAGCTAATCAGCCAGCTGCACTCTAAGCGTGAGACAGCACCTTCACCCTTGCTTTAATTGAATAAGGTTGCCCTAATTCCGTGGGAAAACCGTTCGACGGAATAAAAATGCGCCAAAATTCCGTGGGAACCGCCTCCCACGGAATCGAGCAGGCAAATTCGCATCTTCTCTGAACAGCCCTTCATACTGCTTCCAGCTCACAGGCATTATTCAATCAGCACAAACGCTACCAAGAATCTTCTAAAAATTTTCATTGCTTCTCTCCATAACTTCCACTCCTTGGAAAAACTTATCAAACAAGGCAAAAAGTTGGGCAACTTCATCATCTGAAAAAGCAGAGAAAAGTTCGACCAATTTCTTACTATATAACAAATCCATCTCTTCGAAATGATCTTTTGTCCGCTCTGTAGAGATGACCTTAAATGCTCGTGAATCGTTCGGATCGGGAATGATCGAAACATAGCCTTTCTTCTCAAGTGCGATTGCTAAATTTTTGATATTTTGCCTAGAGCTTCCCATTATATTCCCCAATTCCGTATAGGAACCCCCTTGAATAATTTCAACGGCTATGAGTAAGAGCAATTGCTTGAGAGTTAGATCAGATAAACTATTATCTATATCTGTGGCAATACGATTAGAAATATTAAATAAACTAAAAAATATGATAGACGATTGACCGATACGAGAATGGGAACGAGATTTAATGAATTGATCAAGAATTTCCATGAATTTCTTCCTGTATTGCTTGAATTAATGGATCTATTTGTCGGCGATCGACAAAATCTATTTTTTTGCCATATGCTTGAATTAATGCTCGGTCGCTCTCTGTTTGTTCAGAATCTTTTTTCATTTTAAGCATCTTATCCATCATCCACATCATTGATCGATGCATAAAGCTAAGACGTGGATAGTCTATTCCGCCTCTGAAGAAGAAAAGTTGGATTTTATCCATATTCTCAGATCCAATAGCTGCTGTAACATTGTCAGTAAGTGTCTTTTTATTCTCAATCTGGCTACTATCTGCCAAATTAACCCCAAAGAAGTAATATTTTTTGTCTGGAAAAGCTTGAATAATCTCCGCAATTTTCTTGCCATACTTATAACTACCAGCGTAGATGCTATGCCCGAAAATGATCGAGTTGTAGGCCGCTACATCCTCTAATTTAACTGATTCAATTCTTCGGACATCTCCTTCCAAGTCTTCTGCAAGCCAGCGAGCATATCGTTCAGTGTGTCCATAATTCGAATGATAAAGAACGAGAAACATTATAATCCTCCTCAATATAGGTAACTTATTACCTATATTTTAACGTAAAATATTTATGTGGCAAGCAATTAGTGATAAATAAGAAGGTAATTATCTCATAGCCCACTTCTTTATTGCGATTATTATTTTATTTTTGCTACATAAGCATTCCTCAGTCTAAAGTGTTAGACGATAATACATATGTGACACAAAATTTAAAAGTAGGAAGCTTCTGTTACACTCAGTTTGACAAGAACAAAGTGAGGAGAGCTTCCTATGAAATCTAGAGTTGTCAAACATATGTTACTTTTATATTTTCCTTGAAATTGAAATTTTACCAATTTACTATTTTACCTGAATACATATTATTCTTCATGTCGACCAATTCCCACATACCCATCTTCATTTTTCTCACGCCAACTGACCAAATCAGCTAATTTTCCCTAAAAAACCAAAAAACGAGGTTCCTAGACACATCAATAGTGACCAGGAACCCCGTTCTTAAGCCATTTATCCACCTGTACGTGACATCAATACTACACACTCAACATGGTTTGTCGTGTCACTCTTTGCAGTGATGATACTTGGCAACTTGCCCCCTCTTTCCATGATAGAGGGAGCATTTCTCAAATACTTTGGGATTCCTGTGGCTTTCACATGGTTTATGTCTACAAAAACTTTTGATGGTAAAAAGCCTTATGGATTTTTGAAGTCTGTCATTGCTTATGCACTGCGACCAAAGCTGACCTATGCAGGAAAAAAAGTAACGCTTGGCAGAAACCAGCCACAAGAAGCCATTACAGCAGTTAGGAGTGAATTTTATGGCATATCCAATTAAATACATTGAAAACAATCTCGTCTGGAATAAAGACGGGGAATGTTATGCTTACTATGAGCTTGTTCCTTACAATTACTCATTTCTAAGTCCAGAACAGAAAATACAAGTGCATGATTCTTTCAGACAGCTTATCGCACAAAATCGTGATGGCAAAATTCATGCTTTACAAATCAGTACAGAATCCAGCATACGTTCTGCACAAGAGCGTTCCAAAAATGAAGTCACTGGCAAGCTCAAAGCGGTTGCCTATGACAAAATCGACCAACAGACAGACGCTTTAATATCCATGATTGGCGAAAATCAAGTGAACTACCGTTTCTTTATCGGCTTTAAGTTGCTTCTCAACGATCAGGAGTTTTCTATGAAAAGTCTTACCGTTGAAGCAAAAAATGCTTTGTCTGATTTTGTCTATGATGTGAACCATAAGCTGATGGGCGATTTTGTTAGTATGAGTAATGATGAAATCCTGCGTTTTCAGAAGATGGAAAAGCTCTTAGAAAATAAAATCTCTCGTCGTTTCAAAATCCGCAGGTTAGATAAGGACGACTTCGGCTATCTGATTGAACACCTTTACGGACAGACAGGCACTGCCTATGAAGAGTATGAGTACCATCTATCAAAGAAAAAGCTGGATAATGAAACGCTGATTAAATACTATGACTTGATTAAGCCTACTCGCTGTTTGGTGGAAGAAAAACAGCGATATTTGAAAATCCAGCAGGAAGATGAAACCGTCTATGTAGCTTACTTTACCATTAACAGCATTGTCGGAGAACTGGACTTCCCGTCCTCTGAAATCTTCTACTACCAGCAACAGCAATTTACATTCCCGATTGATACGTCAATGAATGTGGAAATTGTAGCGAATCGTAAAGCCCTATCTACTGTCCGCAATAAAAAGAAAGAACTGAAAGACTTGGATAACCACGCTTGGCAAAGTGATAATGAAACCAGCTCCAATGTGGCGGAAGCTCTGGAAAGTGTGAATGAGCTGGAAACCAATTTAGACCAAAGCAAGGAATCTATGTACAAGCTGTCTTATGTGGTAAGGGTATCAGCAAATGATCTTGACGAACTCAAACGTCGTTGTAATGAAGTGAAAGATTTTTATGACGATTTAAGCGTAAAACTGGTACGACCATTTGGGGATATGCTCGGCTTACATGAAGAATTTTTACCTGCCAGCAAGCGTTATATGAATGATTATATTCAATACGTGACCTCTGATTTCCTCGCTGGTTTAGGTTTTGGTGCTACTCAAATGCTGGGGGAAAATGAGGGGATTTATGTTGGCTACAGCTTAGATACTGGACGCAATGTCTATCTGAAACCTGCTCTTGCCAGTCAAGGGGTTAAGGGTTCAGTAACCAATGCGTTAGCGTCGGCTTTTGTTGGTTCGCTGGGTGGTGGTAAATCCTTTGCGAATAACCTTATCGTCTATTATGCGGTGCTTTATGGGGCACAAGCAGTGATTGTAGACCCAAAAGCAGAACGTGGCAGATGGAAAGAAACCTTGCCAGAGATTTCCCATGAAATCAATATCGTCACTCTGACTTCTGATGAGAAAAACAAAGGCTTACTTGACCCTTATGTGATTATGAAAAATCCCAAAGATTCTGAATCACTGGCTATTGATATTCTGACATTTCTTACGGGGATTTCCTCTCGTGATGGGGAACGCTTCCCAATCCTTAGAAAAGCCATTCGTGCAGTAACCAATAGTGAAGTACGAGGGTTGATGAAAGTGATTGAGGAATTACGGGTTGAGAATACGCCACTAAGTACCAGTATAGCCGACCATATCGAAAGTTTTACAGACTATGACTTTGCACATTTATTATTCAGTAATGGTTATGTGGAGCAGTCTATCAGCTTAGAAAAACAACTGAACATTATACAGGTTGCGGACTTGGTACTTCCCGACAAGGAAACTTCCTTTGAGGAATATACCACTATGGAGCTTTTATCCGTTGCTATGCTGATTGTCATTAGTACCTTTGCTTTAGACTTTATCCATACAGACCGAAGCATTTTCAAGATTGTAGATTTAGACGAAGCATGGAGCTTTTTACAGGTAGCACAAGGAAAAACACTATCTATGAAGCTGGTTCGGGCTGGTCGTGCTATGAACGCTGGGGTATATTTCGTGACCCAAAATACAGACGACCTCTTAGATGAAAAACTGAAAAATAACCTCGGCTTAAAATTTGCATTTCGTTCCACTGACCTTAACGAGATTAAAAAGACCTTAGCCTTTTTTGGTGTAGACCCAGAGGACGAAAACAATCAGAAGCGATTGCGTGATTTGGAAAACGGGCAATGCCTTATCAGTGATTTATATGGTCGTGTCGGTGTGATACAGTTCCACCCTGTATTTGAAGAACTGCTCCATGCCTTTGATACCAGACCACCTGTGCGAAAAGAGGTGTAAATGTGAAACCATCAATAGTAAACAGAATAAAATCAAACTGGACGCTGAAACGTCTAGGTAAAGTGGCAATGACAGTGGCTTTCACACTTGTGATTGCCATTTTTCTTTTAGCCATGCTGGGAACGGTGGTTCAAGCTGCGGGCTTGGTAGATGATACGGTCAATGTGGCAAATGAATACAGCCGATACCCACTTGAAAACTATCAACTGGATTTTTATGTGGATAATAGCTGGGGCTGGCTTCCGTGGAACTGGTCGGACGGGATTGGAAAACAGGTCATGTATGGACTATATGCCATTACCAATTTTATTTGGACAATCAGTTTGTATGTTTCCAATGCGACAGGTTACTTAGTACAGGAAGCCTATTCCTTAGACTTCATTTCCGCTACAGCAGATTCCATTGGTAAGAATATGCAGACCTTAGCTGGTGTGAGTGCAAACGGATTTTCAACAGAGGGTTTCTATGTTGGATTCCTCTTACTCTTGATTTTGGTTCTTGGGGTTTATGTTGCCTATACGGGACTGATAAAGAGAGAAACCACAAAGGCAATTCATGCCATTATGAATTTTGTGCTGGTGTTTATCCTATCGGCTTCCTTTATTGCCTACGCTCCCGACTACATTAAAAAAATCAATGACTTTTCATCAGACATCAGTAATGCCAGTTTATCACTTGGCACGAAGATTGTCATGCCCCATTCCGATAGTCAAGGCAAGGACAGCGTGGACTTAATCAGAGATAGCCTGTTTTCCATACAGGTTCAGCAACCGTGGCTACTGCTTCAATACAACAGTTCAGACATTGAAAGTATCGGTATTGACCGTGTGGAAAGCCTGCTCTCCACCAGCCCAGATTCCAACAATGGCGAAGACAGAGAAAAAATTGTTGCGGAAGAAATTGAAGACAGAAGCAATACCAATCTAACCATTACAAAGACCATTAACCGTTTAGGTACAGTCTTCTTCCTATTTGTCTTCAATATTGGGATTTCCATATTTGTATTCCTATTAACAGGAATCATGATTTTCTCGCAGGTACTTTTTATCATCTATGCTATGTTTCTGCCTGTGAGCTTTATTTTAAGCATGATTCCATCATTTGATGGTATGTCAAAACGAGCCATAACAAAGCTCTTTAATACCATTTTGACACGAGCTGGAATCACATTGATTATTACGACAGCATTTAGTATTTCAACCATGCTCTATACCTTATCGGCTGGTTATCCGTTCTTTTTGATTGCTTTTCTACAGATTGTGACCTTTGCAGGAATCTACTTCAAGCTGGGCGATTTAATGAGTATGTTTTCTCTACAGAGTAACGATTCTCAAAGTGTGGGAAGTCGTGTGATGAGAAAACCTCGTATGCTTATGCACGCTCACATGCACCGTCTACAGCGGAAACTTGGACGTTCCATGACTACTCTAGGGGCTGGGTCTGCCATTGTTACAGGTAAAAAAGGACAGTCGGGTTCGGGGAGTTCTGCAAGGACACAAGCAGATCACTCCCGACCAGACGGAAAGGAAAAATCAACACTTGGAAAACGTATCGGTCAAACCATCGGTACAGTAGCTGATACCAAAGACAGAATGGTAGACACTGCTAGTGGTTTGAAAGAACAGGTTAAAGATTTGCCGACCAATGCAAGATATGCAGTATATCAAGGAAAATCCAAAGTAAAAGAGAATGTCCGTGATTTAACCAGTAGTATTTCTCAAACCAAAGCGGACAGAGCCAGTGGACGCAAGGAACAGCAGGAACAAAGGCGAAAAACCATTGCGAAGCGTCGCTCTGAAATGGAACAGGTCAAACAGAAAAAACAGCCTGCTTCTTCTGTTCATGAAAGACCGACTACAAGACAAGAACAATATCATGATGAACAGACCTCAAAACAGTCTAATATTCAGACTTCATATAAGGAATCTCAACAAGCCAAACAAGAGCGTCCAGCAGTTAAGTCCGATTTTTCAAGTCCAAAAGTGGAACGCCAAGGCAATACCGTTCAAGAAAAAACCGTTCAAAAGCCAGCAACTTCAACCACTACAGCAGATAGAACTTCACAACGTCCAATCACAAAAGAACGTCCGTCTACTGTTCAAAGAGTACCACTACAAAATACAAGAAGTAGACCACCAATCAAAACCGCCACCATTAAGAAAGTCGGTAAGAAACCATGAAGTTGAAAACTTTAGTGATTGGTGGTTCTGGATTATTCTTGATGGTCTTCTCACTGCTTCTGTTTGTTGCCATTTTATTTTCAGATGAACAGGACAGCGGAATTTCCAATATTCATTATGGAGGTGTGAATGTTTCCGCAGAAGTGCTGGCTCATAAGCCTATGGTAGAAAAATATGCCAAAGAATATGGCGTTGAAGAATATGTCAACATACTTCTTGCGATTATACAGGTGGAATCGGGCGGTACTGCGGAAGATGTTATGCAGTCCTCGGAATCCCTCGGTCTTCCACCTAATTCATTGAGTACAGAAGAATCCATTAAGCAAGGTGTGAAGTATTTCAGTGAATTATTAGCCAGTAGCGAAAGGCTCAGTGTAGATTTAGAATCGGTTATCCAGTCCTACAATTATGGTGGTGGTTTCTTAGGGTATGTGGCTAATCGTGGAAATAAATATACCTTTGAACTGGCTCAAAGTTTCTCAAAAGAGTATTCAGGTGGCGAAAAAGTGTCTTACCCCAATCCCATAGCCATACCTATCAATGGGGGCTGGCGATACAACTATGGCAATATGTTTTATGTGCAACTGGTAACGCAGTATCTTGTCACAACAGAGTTTGATGATGATACGGTACAAGCCATCATGGACGAAGCACTGAAATATGAGGGCTGGCGATACGTTTACGGTGGAGCTTCCCCGACTACTTCTTTTGATTGTAGCGGACTGACACAATGGACGTATGGAAAAGCTGGAATTAACTTACCACGAACCGCACAACAGCAATATGATGTGACCCAGCATATCCCACTATCGGAAGCACAAGCTGGCGATTTGGTTTTCTTTCATTCTACCTATAACGCTGGCTCTTATATTACTCATGTTGGGATATACCTTGGCAATAACCGTATGTTTCATGCAGGCGACCCAATCGGTTATGCCGACTTAACAAGCCCCTACTGGCAACAGCATTTAGTGGGAGCAGGACGAATCAAACAATGAGAAAGGAAGATTTAATGATGAAATTTAGAAAAAATCAGAATAAAGAAAAACAGATACCAAAGGAAAAGAAACCTCGTGTCTATAAGGTCAATCCTCATAAAAAGGTTGTGATTGCCTTGTGGGTACTTTTAGGGCTTAGTTTCAGCTTTGCGATATTCAAGCACTTTACAGCTATAGATACTCATACTATTCACGAAACAACTATCATAGAAAAGGAATACGTTGATACTCATCATGTAGAAAATTTTGTAGAGAACTTTGCGAAAGTCTACTATTCATGGGAGCAATCCGATAAGTCCATTGATAATCGAATGGAAAGTCTAAAAGGCTATCTGACAGATGAACTTCAAGCTCTCAATGTTGATACAGTACGCAAAGATATTCCTGTATCGTCTTCTGTAAGAGGATTTCAGATATGGACGGTAGAGCCAACTGGCGACAATGAGTTTAATGTAACCTACAGTGTAGACCAGCTCATTACAGAGGGAGAAAATACAAAGACCGTCCACTCTGCTTATATAGTGAGTGTCTATGTAGATGGTTCTGGAAATATGGTACTGGTTAAGAATCCGACCATTACCAACATACCTAAGAAATCAAGTTATAAACCAAAAGCCATTGAAAGTGAGGGGACGGTTGATTCCATTACAACCAATGAAATCAATGAGTTTTTAACGACGTTCTTCAAGCTCTATCCTACAGCGACAGCCAGTGAACTTTCCTACTATGTGAATGACGGGATATTAAAACCAATCGGAAAAGAGTACATCTTTCAAGAACTGGTAAATCCTATTCACAATCGTAAGGATAATCAAGTCACGGTATCGCTGACAGTGGAGTATATCGACCAGCAGACCAAAGCAACGCAGGTATCTCAATTTGATTTGGTACTTGAAAAGAACGGGAGTAATTGGAAGATTATAGAATAACAAATATTGGTACATTATTACAGCTATTTTGTAATCACGTACTCTCTTTGATAAAAAATTGGAGATTCCTTTACAAATATGCTCTTACGTGCTATTATTTAAGTATCTATTTAAAAGGAGTTAATAAATATGCGGCAAGGTATTATTAAATAAACTGTCAATTTGATAGCGGGAACAAATAATTGGATGTCCTTTTTTAGGAGGGCTTAGTTTTTTGTACCCAGTTTAAGAATACCTTTATCATGTGATTCTAAAGTATCCGGAGAATATCTGTATGCTTTGTATGCCTATGGTTATGCATAAAAATCCCAGTGATAAGAGTATTTATCACTGGGATTTTTATGCCCTTTTGGGCTTTTGAATGGAGGAAAATCACATGAAAATTATTAATATTGGAGTTTTAGCTCATGTTGATGCAGGAAAAACTACCTTAACAGAAAGCTTATTATATAACAGTGGAGCGATTACAGAATTAGGAAGCGTGGACAAAGGTACAACGAGGACGGATAATACGCTTTTAGAACGTCAGAGAGGAATTACAATTCAGACAGGAATAACCTCTTTTCAGTGGGAAAATACGAAGGTGAACATCATAGACACGCCAGGACATATGGATTTCTTAGCAGAAGTATATCGTTCATTATCAGTTTTAGATGGGGCAATTCTACTGATTTCTGCAAAAGATGGCGTACAAGCACAAACTCGTATATTATTTCATGCACTTAGGAAAATGGGGATTCCCACAATCTTTTTTATCAATAAGATTGACCAAAATGGAATTGATTTATCAACGGTTTATCAGGATATTAAAGAGAAACTTTCTGCCGAAATTGTAATCAAACAGAAGGTAGAACTGTATCCTAATGTGTGTGTGACGAACTTTACCGAATCTGAACAATGGGATACGGTAATAGAGGGAAACGATGACCTTTTAGAGAAATATATGTCCGGTAAATCATTAGAAGCATTGGAACTCGAACAAGAGGAAAGCATAAGATTTCAGAATTGTTCTCTGTTCCCTCTTTATCATGGAAGTGCAAAAAGTAATATAGGGATTGATAACCTTATAGAAGTTATTACTAATAAATTTTATTCATCAACACATCGAGGTCCGTCTGAACTTTGCGGAATTGTTTTCAAAATTGAATATACAAAAAAAAGACAACGTCTTGCATATATACGCCTTTATAGTGGAGTACTACATTTACGAGATTCGGTTAGAGTATCAGAAAAAGAAAAAATAAAAGTTACAGAAATGTATACTTCAATAAATGGTGAATTATGTAAGATTGATAGAGCTTATTCTGGAGAAATTGTTATTTTGCAAAATGAGTTTTTGAAGTTAAATAGTGTTCTTGGAGATACAAAACTATTGCCACAGAGAAAAAAGATTGAAAATCCGCACCCTCTACTACAAACAACTGTTGAACCGAGTAAACCTGAACAGAGAGAAATGTTGCTTGATGCCCTTTTGGAAATCTCAGATAGTGATCCGCTTCTACGATATTACGTGGATTCTACGACACATGAAATTATACTTTCTTTCTTAGGGAAAGTACAAATGGAAGTGATTAGTGCACTGTTGCAAGAAAAGTATCATGTGGAGATAGAACTAAAAGAGCCTGCAGTCATTTATATGGAGAGACCGTTAAAAAATGCAGAATATACCATTCACATCGAAGTGCCGCCAAATCCTTTCTGGGCTTCCATTGGTTTATCTGTATCACCGCTTCCGTTGGGAAGTGGAATGCAGTATGAGAGCTCGGTTTCTCTTGGATACTTAAATCAATCATTTCAAAATGCAGTTATGGAAGGGATACGCTATGGTTGTGAACAAGGATTGTATGGTTGGAATGTGACGGACTGTAAAATCTGTTTTAAGTATGGCTTATACTATAGCCCTGTTAGTACCCCAGCAGATTTTCGGATGCTTGCTCCTATTGTATTGGAACAAGTCTTAAAAAAAGCTGGAACAGAATTGTTAGAGCCATATCTTAGTTTTAAAATTTATGCGCCACAGGAATATCTTTCACGAGCATACAACGATGCTCCTAAATATTGTGCGAACATCGTAGACACTCAATTGAAAAATAATGAGGTCATTCTTAGTGGAGAAATCCCTGCTCGGTGTATTCAAGAATATCGTAGTGATTTAACTTTCTTTACAAATGGACGTAGTGTTTGTTTAACAGAGTTAAAAGGGTACCATGTTACTACCGGTGAACCTGTTTGCCAGCCCCGTCGTCCAAATAGTCGGATAGATAAAGTACGATATATGTTCAATAAAATAACTTAGTGTATTTTATGTTGTTATATAAATATGGTTTCTTGTTAAATAAGATGAAATATTTTTTAATAAAGATTTGAATTAAAGTGTAAAGGAGGAGATAGTTATTATAAACTACAAGTGGATATTGTGTCCTGTATGTGGAAATAAAACACGATTAAAGATAAGGGAAGATACTGAATTAAAAAAATTCCCCCTCTATTGTCCGAAATGCAGACAAGAAAATTTAATTGAAATAAAGCAGTTCAAAGTAACTGTGATTACAGAGCCAGACGCAAAGACGCAGAGCCGATAAAATGAGATTAATACAATCTCATTTTATCGGCTCTTTCCGTTATGTATGGATTCTTTTAATTAGTCTTCGATGTTTCTTGCTTCGTTGATACCGCTGGCTAAAGATTCCATTAAGGATAGTTCTTTGTCTGTAAAGCTATCCATGTATTTCTCTATCTGTAATCGTCGGGTGCTTTTTACCAAGTTATTAGCAGGTAAGAAAAATTCATCAACGGAAACATGAAGTAACGATACAAGGTCATAAAGAACTTGTATGCTGGGGTGTTGCCCTTTATTTTCAATATTAGTTAAGTACCGTGGGTCAATTTCAATCAATGCTCCCACTTGTTCACGAGTTAAACCTCGTTTCAATCGAGCTTCTTTAATGGCTAAACCAAAGGCTCTAAAATCATATTTATCTTCTTTTTTACGCATAGTAGACCACCTCTATACATTTTATTGTTCCTACTGAATTAAAAACAGGTATAGAAAAACGTGTTATATGGTTTATAGGTTTATATTTAATAAAAAGCACTACTAAACGCCAATAAAAAAAACCGTTATATGGTAGTGCTATTTACGCTGTTAAAATATTGTATATTACTTCCAAATGGCGGTTTGTTGGAGGTCAACGTCGCCATGAAGTACATCATATACAATAAATTTCCTTACATTGGGTTCTTGTCAAAAAAAGTCGTCTATCTGCAATAGATAAGTACGTCCACCAATGTGGTTTTATAAATCATATAGATAGAATAACAGAAGCATGTAAACAGAGAAATAAATCTGTTTATATGCTTTTTTGGCTATTCAGAACTTTTTTACAAAGTTTATTTATCAGTAATGCAACAAATCCCCCTTTCACATTGGGACTAAGAGTGAAAGGAGATAAACGAGCAAGGCTCACTTCCTTTCCTAGACAGAAAGGGGGTGAGAAACATGAAACCATCTTCTTTTCAGACCACAATAGAAAATCAGTTTGACTATATCTGTAAACGTGCTATGGAAGACGAGCGAAAGAATTATATGCTTTATCTTTCAAGGATTGCAAAGCGTGAGGTGTCCTTTTCGGATGTTGGCGATTATCTTGTTAGCCAGTTTGCGACAACAGATAACTATTCAACTGACTTTCAGATTTTTACACTCAATGGGTTATCAGTAGGCGTTGAAAATGATTTGTTGAGTGAAGCATTACGTGAGTTGCCAGACAAGAAACGTGAAATTCTACTGCTGTTTTACTTTATGGACATGAGCGATTCAGAAATTGCAGACCTGTTGAAATTGAACCGTTCTACTGTCTATCGGCATAGAACCAGTGGACTAGCCTTAATTAAAAAGTTTATGGAGGAATTTGAAGAATGAAAACACAATATCCTATGATTCCCTTTCCTCTCATTGTAAAGGCAACAGATGGCGATACCGAAGCGATTAACCAGATTCTACATCATTACAGAGGGTACATAACGAAGCGTTCCCTACGACTTATGAAAGATGAATATGGCAATCAAAGTATGGTCGTTGATGAAGTCTTACGTGGAAGAATGGAAACCAGACTGATTACAAAGATTTTGTCATTTGAAATTAAGTAATATCCTCTCTCCTTTCGTGGAAGCGTGCTAAACCATTCCACGCTTCCCGAACAGGGAGGTTTGTTATTCCACCAAAGCATATTGAGCTTTCAATGTGTTTTGATAGGCTAACGAGCCATTGTTCTTTGAAAACTGAATAAAAGTAATCGAATACGTTTCGATAAGAAAAGAGCCAACGGAACTAACCGCCATGACCTATCTTATAAAGATAGCGAGCGATTGTTACCGTCAAGTAAAATTTTCCACTTTTTGCTAAATAATATTTTCCACTTCTGCTAAGTTTCAGCGGAAAAAATTTTCTGATTATTTTTCATGCGGTAACTATCACCGTTTAGATTAATCACCTCTACTCTGTGTAAAATTCGGTCTAATATAGCCGTTGTAATGCCAGGATCACCAATTAGCTCACCCCAGTGATCTGGGGCTTTATTTGAGCTAATTATTAGCGATGAATGTTCATATAATTGACTTATCAACTGGAAAAACAAGTTCGCTTCATAAGTTTCCATCGCCATATACATTAAATCATCAACGATGACTAAATCGGCCTGGCGTATGCGGTTCAGTTGAATTTGCGATTTGCGTGTGAATTCTTCAGTTTTTAAATAGGTCATTAATTGCCCCATAGTCACGAACATCACTCGATAGCCTTGTTCAATCGCCTCAATGCCAAGGCCTACACTTAAAGCCGTCTTGCCAACGCCTGGAGGTCCCAGTAAAATCAAATTGAACTGGTCATCAATCCAAGTTAGTTCGCCTAATTGCTTTAATTGTCGCTGGCTTAGACTCTGTTGAGCCTGAATATCAAATTGTGACAAACGTTTATGATAGGGAAATTGTGCCCATTTCATATACCGTTCTACACGCTTGGCGTCTCGTTGTGTTTGTTCGTATCTTACCAACTCCGTTAAAAATTCCAAATAGGTCAAGTTGTCTTGCTCTGCTTGCCTTAACAGTATCGGTAACTGTTGCGCTGTTTCACCTAATTTCAGCTGCTTGAAGCTCTCTTGAAGGTCACTGACAGACTGTGTCATTTGTGTTCACTCCCTTTCAGAATGTCTGTATATATTGACATGGGTCTAGTCGTTACATAATAGGTATCCCTCATTGTATTATCACTAGATCCATCAATATCAATGCGTTCAGATGCTTCGCGCTGCTTTAAAGATTGAACTATCAAGCGTAGATCATTTGCGCTGTATAAGTTGAGCTTGTCACATTGGTGTATCCCTTTAATAGCGATGTTTATATCGTCATCTACAACCGATTGAATCATCGTCAGTTGATCAATTTGATAACGAGGATAGTTCTTACAAACGGTCTTCACATAGCGAGTCGCAATCGTATCTGTTTGAAGCTGCTTTAGTAATGACTCTTTCAAATGTTGTGAACTTCGGTTTTTGTCACGACAGTGGCTTTTCTTTTGGATTAATGCTCCTTTTCCTTGATTTAATTTGTGCGTGGCTATCACTTCCTGTGTAACAGGATGTATCACTGATAGTTCTTCATCAGTCAGTGACACTAAGCATTGATTGTGAGGCAATGCGCCATACGTTCCAAGCGGAACGGAATATCGATTACTCTTATACATGACTGTATTGTCTTTACTAATTTTTCTTGTTATACTTGTGTTAATCACATCTGGAAATGTGTTTAATTGAGGGACCTGGATTAAGTATTCTTTTTCGGTAGCGAATACTTCTCTGGGTCTTTTTTTCGTTACTTCATGTTTCTTCTCATTGCCTGTTCGCTCGAGCCATCGGATGGCACGTTTATTCCAATTATCAAGATTAGAATATACGCGACTATCAGCAAAGTTTTGTTTTACATATTTCACCATACTTTCAATTTTTCCTTTAGATTCAGGATCCGCTGCACGACACAAGCTGACTTTAAAGCCTCTTTCATTGACATACTGTTGAAAGCGACATGTTAATATTAAATCTCCCGCATTCTCTGATACAGATATGATCCGGTCTTGGTCATAGACAATCTCTTCAGTTCGTCCACCAAAGTACTGGAAGGCTAACTCATGGCCACGAATGGCATCTTGAGTTGTGAAGGGACGGTCTAGCCAATACATATATTTGTATCGAGAATGCGACAGAATAAAGCACATTACGTATAGCTTAATGCTTGTTCCTTTATCTGTCTTCTGTGTACTCTCACCCCAATCTACTTGTATTTGTTGGCCCATTGGCAGTTCGGGCACTGCTTGATACTGTCGCGGACTTTCCTGCTTAGGTATTTGATGTACCTCTCTAAGGTGCGTGACATATAGTCGCACAGTACTATCACCGACTTTCAAATCCGGAAAGCGTTCCAATAACCAATCCTTGACTTGAGCACTGCTAAGATGAGGGTATTCCCTCAACCATTCGAGTATCCACTCTTGGTACTCATCAAGAATTTTCTTACGCTTTCCTTGCTTATGACTCCAGTCTTCTGCTTCCTCAAAGGACATACTTAAATATTTCCGGACTGTTGGCCTGGATAGACCGAGTGTCTTAGCTATTTGAGAAATCTTCATCTTTTTCTCATAAAGCTGCTTAACTTGAATATATAGCATTAATTTTGCTCCTATCATAGATTCACCTCATTCAATATTGAAAATAATATTGTACAAGATGATCCAGTAAATGAGTAGCAAAAGTGGAAAAACTTAATTAGCAGAAACTGGTAACTTTAGTTTAGCATTTACAGCGATTCATGTTAGTGATCCGAGAAGCAATCTTTAGCAGGATTGCCTGCAACGACATTCTTATCGTGATAATGATACTCCCATACAGTCAATAGTCCGAGCGTGATAAAACCGTCGCAGGCAATGAGTATGGCTACATGAGAACCATGCAGGGGTGGAACTCCCGTGAGCTTTGCTAAAGCTGTTCGATTGCTGGTAAAACAACTTTTATGAAATCCAAATAAGTGATTTGGAAAGGAGGATTTTATGAAGCAGACTGACATTCCTATTTGGGAACGTTATACCCTAACCATTGAAGAAGCGTCAAAATATTTTCGTATTGGCGAAAACAAGCTACGACGCTTGGCAGAGGAAAATAAAAATGCAAATTGGCTGATTATGAATGGCAATCGTATTCAGATTAAACGAAAACAATTTGAAAAAATTATAGATACATTGGACGCAATCTAGCGTCGCCAAAGGGTCTTGTATATGATAAAATAGTATTAAGTCGTATCAAGGCTCTTTCCATAAAGGAAAGGAGCAAATGCCATGTCAGAAAAAAGACGTGACAATAAAGGTCGAATCTTAAAGACTGGAGAGAGCCAACGAAAAGACGGAAGATACTTATACAAATATATAGATTCATTTGGAGAACCGCAATTTGTTTACTCGTGGAAACTTGTGGCTACAGACCGAGTACCAGCAGGAAAGCGTGATTGTATCTCACTTAGAGAGAAAATCGCAGAGTTACAGAAAGACATTCATGATGGTATTGATGTTGTAGGAAAGAAAATGACACTCTGCCAGCTTTACGCAAAACAGAACGCTCAAAGACCAAAGGTTAGAAAAAACACTGAAACTGGACGCAAATATCTTATGGATATTTTGAAGAAAGACAAGTTAGGTGTAAGAAGTATTGACAGTATTAAGCCATCAGACGCTAAAGAATGGGCTATTAGAATGAGTGAAAATGGTTATGCTTATCAAACCATCAATAACTACAAACGTTCTTTAAAGGCTTCATTCTATATTGCTATACAAGATGATTGTGTTCGGAAGAATCCATTTGACTTTCAACTGAAAGCAGTTCTTGATGATGATACTGTCCCTAAGACCGTACTAACAGAAGAACAGGAAGAAAAACTGTTAGCCTTTGCAAAAGCTGATAAAACCTACAGCAAAAATTATGATGAAATTCTGATACTCTTAAAAACAGGTCTTCGTATTTCAGAGTTTGGTGGTTTGACACTTCCAGATTTAGATTTTGAGAATCGTCTTGTCAATATAGACCATCAGCTATTGAGAGATACTGAAATTGGGTACTACATTGAAACACCAAAGACCAAAAGTGGCGAACGTCAAGTTCCTATGGTTGAAGAAGCCTATCAAGCATTTAAGCGAGTGTTAGCGAATCGAAAGAATGATAAGCGTGTTGAGATTGATGGATATAGTGATTTCCTCTTTCTTAATAGAAAGAACTATCCAAAAGTGGCAAGTGATTACAACGGCATGATGAAAGGTCTTGTTAAGAAATACAATAAGTATAACGAGGATAAATTGCCACACATCACTCCACATAGTTTGCGACATACATTCTGTACCAACTATGCAAATGCAGGAATGAATCCAAAGGCATTACAGTACATTATGGGACATGCTAATATAGCCATGACGCTGAACTATTACGCACATGCAACATTCGATTCTGCAATGGCAGAAATGAAACGCTTGAATAAAGAGAAGCAACAGGAGCGTCTTGTTGCTTAGTAGTACAAATGAATTTACTACTTATTTACCACTTCTGACAGCTAAGACATGAGGAAATATGCAAAGAAACGTGAAGTATCTTCCTACAGTAAAAATACTCGAAAGCACATAGAATAAGGCTTTACGAGCATTTAAGAAAATATAAAAAGATAATTAGAAATTTATACTTTGTTTTTGCTAAAACAATTGCAATATCTTCGACCGTGTTCTTACCATTACATAAATCAAAAATTCTAGCTCCAACTTCATTAACCTCATAAACGTCAATAGTATCAGTAATAATGAATTTTTCTTCAACCTTTGCTAAATAAGTCTTTAAACTTTTTGAATACATACAAATAATCCTCTCTCCTTTTCAATTAGTAAACAAATAATTTTCCAGTTACCTTATTTCTCTTATAAGCTTCTTTAGAAATAATAATAGTAATAATCACCAAGCCCGATAAAACTATTATGAAGCCTCCCCAAATACTTGGTGATACATGCTCTTTAAAAAATATTCCTCTGACCATATATAAACAGTACGTTGATGGAAAAATAAATGACACAATTCTTCCAATTACTGGAAATGCACTTACTGGGATACTTGTCCCTGATAAAATTCTCATAGGCTCATCACAAATTGTAAACAAGTAATTTGAATCTCTAGAAGTTAAAAATAGTGAATTTATAAAAGCCCCCCAAATGGCTGATGAAATAATAATCACCATTAATGATAGCAAACAAGAACAAATCAACTCAACAGAAATTGTTCCAACTATTACAAATAAAATTGTAATAAAGGATAAAAACATTCCAATATTCGTTAAAATTCCACCTAGGGCACGTCCCAACAAGAAATTAGTTAAAGAAGTAGGAGTTATAAAAACCGCTTCTAAAGTTCCATTTTGTCGTTCAAATGTTAATAGAAAAGCACTTTGTACCATCGACCAATAGCAGTTATATACCAATGTCCCCGTTATAAGAAATACTAACAAATCCGTTTGATTCTCTATTTCGAATCTTTTAAGAGAAGATAAATCAAACGATTTATAGGTATAAAAAGTCTGGAAAAAAATTATAATTGGCCAAACTACTAAGGACATAACATTACTTAACGAATTTTGATAATTCTTTTGTTGTTTTATAATTTCTGCTTTCAACATTATAAATTCTTCTTTAATATTTATCATGCCAAATCTCCATTAGTGAATCCTCCAATGATGGTTCAACTATACTTATAGATTCAATAGAAATACTACTATAACTACTACATACAGATAGAAATTCTTGAATGATATTATTCTTTGATTTTAGAATAATCGACTCATCATTATCCCAAATACTCTTAACAGGAATATCTAATTTATTAACTGCCTCTTTCACATCTCTTTCGTCTTTTTTACCAAATTTAACTTTTACAAGTTTTTCTGGACTAACACTTTTAACTATTTCGGATGGAGAACCCTCTTTTAAAATTGTCCCATTGTCCAATAAATAAATATAATCACATAATTCTTCTACCTCCTTTAAATAATGAGTTGTTAAAAGAATTCCCTTATTTAATTCCTTTGCAAGTTTTAAGACATAATGTCGTAACTCTTTTGCAATTACAATATCTAATCCTAAGGTAGGCTCATCTAATAAAATATAATCTGGATTATTTATTAATCCTTTAGCAATTTGAAGTCTTTGCTTCATTCCTTTAGAATACTTTTCGACAGGAACATCTGACGAGTCCTCTAGTTTAACAATCTTTAAACACTCTTCAATTCGATTGTTCAGTTCCTTTTTATCAATCCCATAAAGACTTCCAAAATATTCTAAATTTTCTTTTCCTGTCAATCTCCAATATAAATTTCTCTCTCCCCCTGAAATAACATTAATCTTTTTTTTGGTCTCTTTTTCATCACTATTAGTATTAATACCATCAATTAGTATCTCACCTTTACTAGGTGTTAATAATGTTGAGAGCATTCTAATAGTAGTTGTTTTCCCTGCACCATTTATGCCAAGTAATCCCACTATTTTTCCTTTAGGAATTTGTATATCAATTCCCTTAATAACATCTTTTCTCTGCCTATTTTTGTTTAAAAATCTTTTAAAAAAGTTTTTTTCGTTATTCTCATAATAACTTTTATACACTTGCTTCATTTCTAACATTTATGAAAAGACCTCCTCAATTAGCTTTCTTTCTAATTTTTCAAACCATCTATATCCTAAATAAAAAATAATCACTCCTTCTATAATTGCTAGAATACTTGAAAATACCGTAGATGTACTGATATTGCCAGTCGATACATCTCGTAAAACATTAATCGCATGAGTCAACGGTATCAAATTACTAAAAAATTGTAATTGCTTTGGAAGATAAGTAACAGGAAACGATACTCCTGATAAAAAACTTAATATAATAAAAAGTGTATTTTGGCTTATGAACGTATCCCTTGTATATACCATAATGTTGGAAAGGATTAAAGTCATTGAAAAACTCACTATTGCAATAAAAAATACTAATAAAAACATACTAATAATATTTTCAAAATTATACCTAACTCCTAGAAATAATGAAAAAATAATAACTAAAAAAAATTCTATAATTGATCGTCCAAGTTGTTCTACGAAAGTCCCTAGAAAGTAACCCAATCTAGAAGCTGGGGATAGAAGAAACGAATCAATAGTTCCTTCACGAATCTCTGAAATAAGACTTCGTCCAACATTCATCAATGTTGCAATAGAAACTGCATAAGCTCCATATCCCAGTGAAACAAACAATAAATAATTCATTCCTGAAGCCTTATTAGAAAATTCATTCCCTATTTTTCCATTGAAAACAAAATAATATAGTAGCACTGGCGTTAATAAAGCGAAAATTGAACTTAAAACACGTTGAAGAATAAATGAGACGGGGTATGCACGTAATATTGAGATACGATTTTTTTTATACACAGATTTAATTATATTTAACATTTCTATAGATACTCCTATTCTAATAATCATCAAAGAAAGGTTCATCATTTTCATAATGTCGTTGCTGATATTTCAATCTCTTCAAAATAAAAAATATTTCTGGGAAATTATAGGTTATGTGTAATATCAAAGGATAAAATAGTGAGTCTGTTATCAAAAAAATGTTTCCAGAAAGCATACTCAGAATAAACTGTGATACATAATTTCTATAAGTAAACATTGTCGTTGCCCATCTATTTAAATAGTGTGCACTGACAAATAAAAAACCAGACAATATTAAAATCAGAATTTTTAAATAATGGTTGTAGTCCTTCAACTCACTAAGAATAAAGAATCGAAAATACATCTCTTCTGCAAAAATACTATATAACATAGTTAAAATAGTTAAAAATACCTCTCTTTTTGAGATATTTAAATTAAAAGTGGGACTTGATAGCTTCAGCTCATAATCCTTACAATGTAACAAAAATAAAGTTACTACTAAGAAAATAAAACTTAACAAAAAACTTACGAAGCTCATTGAGTCCCCTACAGCGAATGAAATCCCCTTGACTTGAAACAAAAAAGCTGGGAGCAGCATTGGTAGCCCAAAAAGAATTACTTGTAGCCAGTAAGAATAATTAACTTTCTGTCTTAATAATGGTAAAAAAGTAATAACTACAACTAATAAAAAAAATGAAAATAGTATCCTAAAAAAATATTGACCAAAACCAAGTGTACCAATAACACTCAACAATAATAACGTAAGAACTATTAGTGACAATTTCTGTTTTTTTAACATTTTATCAACCTCAAAATTATAAAAATATGGAACAAAATCGCTTTTGCTCCATATTTCGTCCCGAAAGAAAAATTGAATGATAGTTTAAGCTACGATAATTGCCACAACTGTAGCAATAATCTTAGTATCTTCAATTTTTTCAATTGTTGGTTTTTGATACATAATGCTTCCTCCATAAAAAATAAGATTGAGGTCGTCACCTCAATCTTATTTTATAACTACAATTGTATTATCCTTTATTTTTTACATATTCACAAAATCACTAATTGAACTAAATAATTTTTCTGCGGTTCCTAAACAATCCAACTTTTTTAACATATCAATATATTCTAACATCAATTTCATTGAATCTTTATCTCCTCTTTTAAAAGAATAAAATGCTTTATTAAAACGAAGTATAATTCTCTCAAATACATCTGCTTCCGATAATTGGAGAGAATCTAAAATATTCATAAATTTTAGTGCTTGAGCTAGACAGTCACTTTCAATGCAAATCGTAACAACATTTAAAAGCATTTGATAAATCTTTCTGCGATTCTCTAACAACTCATCGTAAAATTGCACTCGACTAAGCATTTCAGACGACAAAGTTACTAAGGTATCAATAGTAAGAACGTTCACACTATTAATGAACAACCACAATTCATACCGCCCCCACTGTTCAACCTAAAAAAGATAATCAACTAAAAAGTTTACATCTTTTTTAGGAACTTTTCTGCTTTGATCACATGTATATATAACTATTTTCACTATTACACTATTTAAATATAAAGATTTTTTATTAGGATACTTGAGTTTTTCCATCTCTAAATTATTTAAAAATTTATTTAATTTCAAATAGTTATTATTTAGGTATGCTTCAAATAACTCTTTATTAAATCTAATATCATCTGTAAGAGTATAATTATTATATATAACTTGAAATTCATCTAACAATACGTTTATATTATCCAAGCATTGAAAAAATGAATCAATAGATATACTACTCTGCCCTCTCTCAAACCTTGATAATTGTGCCATAGATATAGCACCTTCTGAAGCCTCTCTTAAAGAAAGATTTTTTGATTCTCGCAATATTTTAAAGATTTCCCCAAACTCTTTCAACTCATCCCCTCACTTTTACAGATATACAAAAAAGAAAAACTAGAATCCAATAATATGCTAGAATGCCTTTAATTAATAAGAAGGAGTTTTTAAGCATGAAAAAAATTATCAAATTCACTATTATGCTTCTCATATTTGTGACAATCTAAAATGATTTAACACTGCCATTATAACATTTTAAACAATTTGTTTCTAGTCATAACTGCCCGTGAAAACGGGTGGCTTGTACATCGGCTATAAGCCGTTTCTCTCCAGCGACGTCTAAAGACGTTCGCTGAACTTCGTTTAGGTTAGTGCTATAATTACTTGTCTAAAGCCCGTAACAACGGGCTTTTATATTATTCTAAATCTACTATCTGAAAATGGATCTTTATACTCTTTGACACTCAATTGATCAAGTGCAATGTCATTTTTCTTCTGCTCGCGAATGTATTTAGCAACTGTCTTTTCATTCAGTTCAACGGTACTAACATAGTAGCCTCTAGCCCAAAACTTTCGATTTCCACGCCTTTGTATTGACATAGATGACGGAAAATAGAAATTAAGTCCTGTCTAATTTTGTAGTAAATGGATTTTCTCCGGTACTTAGGTGTGAAAACTATGTGATATTTGCACATCCATTTAGTGTGTGATAAACTGTAACCGGTTTTAGCCATAATAAAAAATAAAATCTAAAATTTCATAGTAATCTGATATACTCCCCATATAATAGCCAGTGAAAAAACAAAAAAATTTACTGTACACTATAAAGGGAGTTTTCATATGTCCAAAAGAAGTTCTAAATTATTAGAATTGAGATTAGAAATTGTTCTCTCATTACTTCATCAAGAACAGTCTATCACAAAACTCAGTCATCGCTATAAAGTCAAATATTGAATAGGTTACACTAAACTAGACAGTCTTATAAAGTGTTCTACACTAAAGAAAATAGGAGAATATCATGTCTAGAAAAATATGTCGCCACTTCACCAATGACTTTGAGCAACAAATTATATAACTTTCATTATTCCATCAATACTACATCCAATGTTTTTCGATGTGATTTTTTATCAATATTTAATCTTTCAATCAATGTTTCTAATTTCCTAGCTAATCCTTCGTACTCATAAAGATACTGACTTAGATCCTCTTGCATTACTCTTATTTTTTCGCTTACTTGTTCTAATGTAATGGATTCTGTCAAATTTAGTTTTGAAAATTCATATTTTGCTAGTTTTCGACTATTTGGTTCTTCACTCTTCAAGTTGATAAGCACTTCCGCTATCTTATTTAAGGTGGTGATTTTTTCATTGATTTGAGTTAATTTGATATCTAGCTCTGCTATTTCTTTGACCAACTCGTCTTTAATGTCTTGATATTTCTTATCTGTCTCTGTTAACTCAATTAAGAGGTTAATCTCAGAAATCTTTTCTTGAAGTCGTTCAACAGTTGGTCTTCTGTATGGTATCACTCGACTATCGTTTGTTAGCTGTCTAATCAAGGTTCGCCCTTTTATATACTGATTCTTATCCGAATGTTCTTTGTTATAGATAAAGTATGAGGTTGTCTCACGGATATAGACTTTAAATTTTTTCCGATTCTCTTCTTCAAGAATATCTAATTGATAGTTGGGAATAAAAATAAGACCGCTCTGTTTGACACCGAAAGACACCTTGATATAAACGCCCTTATCAGCTAGCTTCTCTATTTGGTGCTTTGCAAGTTCCACTTCAAATTCATGAACGGCATCTCGTTTTTCCTTATATGTCTCAAAGGCTTCTTCAATCTCTTCAGTGGATACCTTATCCTTATCTCGTTCTTCTTGAAAAGCATGGTACTGTTCCAGTAAATTTTCTAATCCTTCTGAATCACCGACCTCCTTATTTTTAAAGTAAGCTTGAAAAAAATTAACATCATATAATTTCTTGTCACTTATTTTTTTATGACCCAAACTTATCTTTTGAGTATCTTCTTCCAGTATAAAAGTTACATTTTTTTGTTTTAAGTCAATGGTTAGATTCAATTCTTTTGCTTTTAATAGTAGCTCCTCTAATGAATTAACACAGTTCAACAGAAATTCTAATCGACTTTCAATCTCTTGCTTGGCAAAATGTATACGAAAAAATTCTTCATCATATAAATCTCGTTTCCTGAGTTGGCGTCCTCGAATTGGCTTTGTCATAGCTCTATCTGTCATCATGAATCGACTATGCTTCTGACTAAAATCAATATGAACATGTAACTGCACCGCTTTTTCTAAAAAATCATCAAAGGACTTTGACTGCTGCATCAAAAAATAAAGGCGTTGCTTTAATTCAAATTTATGACTAGACTGCCTATATTTTTGATAGTCACAATACGAGTAACGCTTCTCGATAATTTTTGCCCCTGCCATTTTAGAAATGCGGTCTGAAATCATACGAAGGTTTCGTTCCAAGGCATAATTCCATATCAACTTTTTATCTGAATTACGATCAATGGCGTTGATTAGGATGTGATTATGAACATGATTTTTGTCTGTATGAGTTGCCACGATAAAACGAAAACGGCCTCCTGTTAATTCCATCATGGTCTCATAACCAATGCGGTTAATTTCTTCAGGTGTCAGATTATCCTCGGGAGAAAATGATTGGATGAGGTGATGGGCATGAATATTTTGTTGGCGTTTTTCTTGTCGGTCATTTCTGGATTCGTACAACTTGTCGTTATTGGTAAAGTTGACATTGTACATTTCTACCATTTCTTCATAGCTGGGAAAGTCTAAGTAATTGCTCATGCCAAAATCAGATACCAATTTCAAATTGTTCGTTTTATCGGGATTGAGGATATACTTAATCAGACGCCTACGGTATTTTTTTCCGTGCGTTACAAAGTGTTTAGTGACTACCATGAAACTCCCTCAGTCTTTTCGCTTCCACTTGAAATTCTTTCTCCACTCCAGTAATCAACTCACTAACTCCCTTACTTAATTCTTGTAACTGTTCTTGAGAAATCAGATGACTTTGATTAATGGCACGCGCAATTTGATTGATGTTATTTCCAATCCGTCTCAATTCAAATACTAACTGGTCATAGGTATCCGTGTTAATGGTGACAAATGACATATTGGGATTCAGCAACACTTTTCTGGCATAGACTGAAAAATTTTGACAATGACTCTTAGCAATTCGTTCATTCAATTGATGTAACTCTGAATCTGTTAAAAATACTTTTTTGAGATTAGTGCGATATCGATAAACCATAGTAGCCTCCTATCTCATGTATTTTTCACGAAACTCATGACTGAGTGGTTGTACTTGATTGACTTCCGCTATCAATTCTTGAACGCAGCTCAATAAGATTGAAACGTGTTCTTGAGTCACTTGGTGATTTTCTCTTGCAATAATCAAAACTTCATACACATCTCGACTAATCTGCTCAAACTTTTGAGATTGCCAAAGAGAGAACCAACTTTCAAAAATTCTATCCTGGTAATTTTTTTTCAACAAATTTTGACGAAGAAATTCTGAGAAACTATCCAGTTTTTGTTCCCTCATCATTTCTTTTATCTGTTTTTCTTCTTGTCTCGTGATTCTAAATTGCTTACGAATCAACTTAATTTCTCGTCCCATCCTACTATCCTTTCAACATTATACTTGTCTGACAATGTCAGGCTGCCTCACATTGTCAGTACGCTTCCTAAAGACCTAAGTCCCTTCTTGTTCGGTCATTGCGAGCTCAGATATTGTGTCCACAATATCCCAAAAATCATATCGTCAGCTGATTAAAACCTTCCAGTTTTGACAGCTAACGATAAGATAACTTGGTGGCTTCGCCCCCAAACCCCCAGTGAAAAATCAAGGATTGATTTTCTTAGGAATGATATTAGGATAATAGAGGTGATTTGGAAAAGGTATCACAGAATTGAAAATGAGAGTAAGAAAAAAGAGAGCTGACGCTCTCTGAAAAATTATTTATCATCCTCTTCTGATGCAATTTTTATCAAATCTAATAATGCTGGTGTCCTGAAAGAATCTATTGCAACCTATTTCTTTTGGAATAAATAGCCTTTACCGCTAACAATTATTCCCAAAGTCCCGATGAGTAATGCACATCTGATAGTAAATGCTAACATATCAGAAATACCACCTGAAATCATCTGATATATCAACAAAGATGATAGAACTGACAGTATCATTCGAGCAGTTGGTGATAATGATTGTAAAGTTACTCTATACTGAAATATTGATTTCTTCATAAAGAGACCTACTAACAGAAGAAACCAGCTCCAACAGCACCTCCTGCTGCTGAACCCCATGGTCCTCCGACAGAGCCTAACAGAGCACCTACCACAACACCTGCAATACATTTACCTGAGGCTCCACCTTCAACAGTCGCAAGCAGTTCAGTGTCCAAAAGTTCAAATTGTGAAATTGTTTGTGTATTCATGATGAATATCTCCTTATGTTTTCTATTTTTATTGATTTGTCCGTTGCAACTTGACACCTTTAGTATAGCACTCTTCTTACAAAAATAATCACCATTTCCTGAACAGTCATTTAACTTTCCTAAACGGGAAAAACATTACCGTTCAAGACTAAAATATAGCCGTTCAAGAAAAAGGCACCAGTCAAAACTGTTGCCACTAACGAGTAATATATCATATCACCACTATTTATTATATAGTATATAAAAGAAATTATTATATAACCTATCATTACCCCCCACTGCCACAAGACTTGTGGAATATTTCTGATAAACCATATAAAAACTGGAATCTCCATAACAATTGATAAAATATACTGCCACTTCATTGGTCTTTTTATAAATAAATTTTTAGCTATTCTCATACTCTCTCCTAATATGATATTTCCTTTACATCATCTTCTTATATTTTCCTAAATCGGATTGATTTACAAAATATAGGTTTCCCCTCGTACGTGTACACGCACCATAAAATTTACTTTTGGTTTTTCCCAGAACCGTTCTCCCCAACAAAATATTAACTTCAGAATTACAAGTAAAATCAACTTTCTGAAAACGTTAAAAGTTTTGTATTATAATTCTTGATATCATATAGACTACCTGACCCTCGCATATTTAGTTTGAAAAGTTATTTATTGAAATTATATCACATAAATCATTCTATTATTTTTAAATAATAAATTCATGATATGTTTTACATTACTTTCCTCTTGCATCTTAAATCTTTTATGATATAATTTTGTTAGTTTATAAAACAACAAAAGTTTTCAGGAGGTAATATGTTTTCTGGTAAACGATTAAAAGAAAGACGAATAACACTCGGCTATTCTCAATCTGAACTAGCAGATAAACTTCATATAAACCGATCTTCTTATTTCAACTGGGAAAATGAAAAGACCAAACCAAACCAAAGCAATCTCAAACAGCTGGCTATCCTATTAGATGTTCCTGAAACATATTTTGAGTCAGAATATAAAATAGTGAATACTTATCTTCAGCTTTCTTTACAGAACCAGGAAAAAGTAGAGAAGTATGCTGAAGAATTACTTCAAGAACAAGGGATTCACAATAAAATTATTCCGCTGTTTGCTGTGGAAGTCCTATCTGAGATCCAACTATCTGCTGGTCCTGGTGAAGGTCTATACGATGAATTTGAAACTGAGACTGTCTATTCGGAAGATGAATATACAGGATTCGATATAGCGACATGGATTTCTGGTAATTCTATGGAACCTGTTTATAAAGACGGTGAAGTCGCTTTAATCAGATCAACTGGTTTTGATTACGATGGAGCTGTATATGCCTTGAATTGGAATGGATCGCTCTATATCAAGAAACTCTATCGTGAAGAAGATGGATTCCGAATGGTGTCAATTAACCCAGATGTTGCTGAAAGATTTATCCCATTTGAAGATGAAATCAGAA
This sequence comes from Suicoccus acidiformans, assembly GCF_003546865.1. GTDB lineage: Bacteria > Bacillota > Bacilli > Lactobacillales > Aerococcaceae > Suicoccus > Suicoccus acidiformans. The sequence goes on along the minus strand of NZ_CP023434.1, from coordinate 2,120,009 downwards.
TTGTTGGCAAAGTTGTTGGCCACTTCATGCCTGTGATTGGAGGTTAGAAATGTCTAAAGAGTTTGACGACATGATTTACATTAAATCAAATCGCATTATTATATTACTCGACCAAAAGGAGTATGATGTAACAGACCATCTAACAGAATTGGTAGATGAGTTAGCAAAATTGAAATCTAGGTGAATACTATGGGCTATGTCGACTACTCAAAAGAACCTCGTAGCGATATTGCTTTTGTTGATATGAAATCCTTCTATGCGTCCATTGAATGCGTGGAGAGAGGGCTTCATCCACTCCATACATCTCTTTGTGTTATGAGTAGGGCAGATAATTCTACTGGACTAATTTTAGCCTCTTCTCCAATGTTTAAGAAGATATTTGGTAAAGGGAACGTCGGTAGAGCTTATGACCTCCCCTTTGATGTCCACACACGAAAATTTAACTATTACCGTGCAAGCATTTCTGGACTACCAACAGATGCCAAGTTCGTCTCTTATATTGAAAACTGGGCTAAGCGTACCTTTATCGTGCCACCAAGAATGGACTTGTACATCCAAAAAAATCTAGAAATCCAAAAAGTATTTCAAAATTATGCAGACCCAACAGATATTCTCCCTTATTCAATTGACGAGGGATTTATTGACTTAACTTCATCACTAAATTATTTTGTTGGAGATAAAACTCTTAGTCGTAAATATAAATTAGATTTGGTTTCAGCAAAAATTCAACACAATATTTGGGAAAAAACGGGTGTCTATTCAACTGTTGGAATGAGTAATGCCAATCCACTTTTAGCTAAGTTAGCACTTGATAACGAAGCTAAAACCACTGCTACCATGCGTGCCAATTGGTCTTATCAAGATGTTGAAACGAAGGTCTGGAATATTCCAAAAATGACTGACTTTTGGGGAATAGGTTCACGAACAGAAAAAAGACTAAACAAATTGGGAATCTACAGCATTAAAGAATTGGCCAACTGTGACCCTACTATCTTGAAAAAAGAATTTGGTGTGATTGGCGTGCAACATTGGTTTCATGCTAATGGTATTGATGAGAGCAATGTCCATGAACCCTATCGGCCAAAAGAAGTTGGGATTGGTAATTCACAAGTACTTCACAAAGACTATACACGTCAAAGCGATATAGAGCTTGTCCTACGTGAAATGGCAGAGCAAGTTGCGATTCGGCTACGCAGAATGCACAAAAAAGCAACCGTAGTTGCCATAAATGTAGGCTATTCAAACTTCGAAAACAAGAAATCAATCAATGTTCAGAGAAAAATTAACCCAAATAATCGTACGCTTGTTTTTCAAGATGAAGTTGTTTCTCTCTTTCGTGCTAAATACGATGGAGGGGCAGTTAGAAGCATTGCTGTAAGGTACGATGGATTGGTGGATGAAAACTTTGCTGTGATTTCTCTTTTTGATGATTTTGAAGAAAGCGAAAAAGAGGAAAAATTGGAGACAACCATTGATTCCATTCGTGATCGATTTGGATTTCTTGCTGTACAGAAAGCTAGTTCTTTATTAGAAAATTCAAGGGCAATTGCTCGCAGTAGATTAGTCGGCGGACATTCCGCTGGAGGATTGGAGGGATTAAAATGATTGATAGAAGTTATCTGCCATTTAAGGTTGCTAGAGAATATCAAGACCGAAAAATGGCCAAATGGATGGGATTTTTCTTATCAGAACATACATCAGGCTTAGAACAAGAACGTAATCGCATTGATTATTCAAGTGAGTTAAGTTTGGCAGATAAGCTACTGCTACTCAATCAACTATATAGCCACCAATTAACTGGTATTCTGACAGTTCCTGGTAGGACTTATGTAGGAAAAGTAAAGAACTTGACTTTTCAATTGATTTCATTTGAAACAAAAGAAGGCTATATCAGTATCCAAATCTCTGAAATTCTTACAATAGACTTGGAGGTAGAGTATGAATCAGCTTGATTATAATAAGAACCAACTCCAGATGGACTATTTTAGTGACAGTTACCGAAAATTTGAAGAGGATTTCTATCGCTACTCAGCTCTAGATACTCCACTTACTTTTTTAACAGATGATATTATGCTTGCCATGGCAAAATCTCAAAAGCCCTATTTTAAGCTAAATAAGGAAAATTCGAAAGACCATCGTGACCATTATTTTATGTTCAATGTGGAACCTTCACGAGATAATAATCTAGTTAGGCTATATTGTTACGATTCAACGAAGACACATATTTCAAAAAACAGGCCAAAATAATTGGTCTGTTATTTGTTATTATTGCTCTCTCGCCTACCTTGTCTAAACCTTTCAATGTTTTTTTCCAATTGTTCCGTGTGAAGTTTATTTTTCGCTTCTTGGATCGACTTATCAAGACTTTGTTCCTCATCGTTTATAACGCTTTGAGATAATTCAAAGTTCCTATCAGGCTTAAAATTTGTATCAAAAACCACATCTAGGAGTTGTTCTACTTTGGTTAATTCAGTATCTGACATCTCAGATAGTCGATGAATCAGTCGTTTAAATTGATCCTGGTTCTGTTTTTTCTTTTGAAAAAATTTCATTATCTTCTCCTTCAATTGTAAAAAGGTAGCCCGCATAGGACTACCTGACTTATAAATCATCAATGGCTACTGAAATAGCCTGCAACTTTTTATTTTGGATTTTCTTTTCATCAATCAATTGATGAAGTTCTTCAATTTGCTTTTGACAGGCTGAAATATCCTTGTTATTTTGTGCAATGGTATCAGCCAAGTGTTGTTTATAGTCACTTGTGATATTTACCTTCTTCGGCTGACTTTGTTTAACGGTTGATGCGAGCGTTTGGTCATCTTTATATTTTGACTCCTTTTGTTGTTGTTCAAAAGCAGCCACATAGTCTACTTCTTCAATTGGTTTTTCATCCTGTTTATGGAAGAGTGCTGCGATTTTAGCTCGTTCTTCATGGGACGATGTTGGTTTCACATCGTCTAGTGGCTGATCAAAATTCCATGTTTTACTCATTCTGTATCCTCATTTCTGTAATTTGAGTGTAGTGTGGTTTCTTTACCAAAGGCTTGCTCTAGTGCTTCATGAAATGACAACTGACTAGATTGTTGCCGTTTGATAAAGGTACTGTACATAGCTGTTTGTAGTTGGTCACGATAGTGTTCCAATTTCTCTGTCTCACGTGAGACCTTTTCTTCTTGCCTAGCTACTTTTTCAGCCAGACGTTCAATCACACTCATAGGGTGTCCTCCTTGTCCCTTTCTAGATTATGATAGCGGACTTGATTTTGTTATCACAATTCCATAGCACGCTCTCGTTTTGGTGGAGGATGATTCTTAATGGCTTGTATCTGGGCTGACTGAATAAGATTGCTTAAGGATATTTCCTTCTGTTGCTTCACAATATCATTCCAATCTGACTTTGTTTCCAGTCCCTGCAATGGTGGTAAATCTTTGGTGATTGGAAGTCCTTTATCTGACAGTTTCTGACAAAATTCTCTTCCTGCCTCATCGTTATCAACAGCCAATGTTAGCACGTTTGAATGAGTTTGAAAAAAGGTTGTCGTCTCTTGTATTGCCTGAAGATAATGGCTAAGTCTGCTTGGTTTTACTGTATCTAGAAATGCCAATTTCCCTTGTTCCTCGGCTGCTAGACGTAAAGTCTGATAAGCAATCACTGAAAGTTTTAAGCCTTCCATTGACACCAGGCGAACATCTGATAGCTGCTTTTGGTGAAGTTGATAATAACTCATCATATCTATAACTGATTCACAAAAAATGAGTCTCTTGGGATTCCCAATATCGAAACTAATACCAACATGGCCTTTTGAGCCTTTCATGATTTTTTTGAGATAACCTCGATCGTGTTTTTCTTCATTTTTGACGAGACCTTGAAGGCTTGCGGCCTGTAAGACACCATTATGGTCATAGCTTTTAAACACTAAAACTGACTCCGCTTGATAAGTAGCTTGAGCAAGCAATCCTTGTCTACCAAAGGTATTGATAGTCTGATCACTTAGGCCACGGATGTCTTTTAAGTAAATACGTGCTTGCTGAAACGGCTCTTCATGCAAATAATATTGAAACGGTTGATAAGTTTCTTCTATTACCGTAGCCTGTTCAAAATCTCCAGTTTCAAGATAGGATACAGCCTCTTTGAAAGTAACACCTGCCACTAATTGAACAAAGTCAATCACATCCCCTTGTATATCTCTTGAAAACCATTTGAAAGTATTGGTATCGGCAAAAATCCGAAAGGAATCATGGTCTGGGTGTTCATAAATGTGTCCTGATAAACGTCTGAAGGAATAACCTAAACTTTCAGCCACATCTAAAATGGCCTTTTGTTTTACTATTTTAATTCGTGTCATCTTGTCTCCCTATCAAAAAAAGCAGAAGACTGTCTCCTGCTAGTTGTTCTCACTTGTTGTAGTTCCTTGGATCGTTGGTATGCTGGAATTAGCACCATTTGTGGCTTCTTTCATGTCCTCCAGTTTCCCATTCCAAATGGTCAACTGATTAACCAGGAGCTTGTCGGAAACTTTGGAGTAGGATAACATAACCGTCTTGATTTCTGTCTGAGTGGTTCGCTGTTGTTGCTCACTCAAATCAGAAACATAGGTCACTTGGTAGGTAACTTCCGCAAGTGCAACATTGCTTTCTGTATTGACATAGATACTGGCTGATTCAAATCGGTAGTCAAGCATATAATCTTTATAAACTTGATTAATTGCATTATTCTGATTTGCTTCCTCTTCTGAAAATGCCGAATCCGTCATGTAGGGCTTGATACGAGCGTTATTTTCACCAAGCTGGACCTTGGTGAAATATTGAGTAAGAAATTCTTTGACAAGCTCATCTGATAGGACTGTCGCTCTTTCCTCCTGCTTTTCCTTTGTCACAAGTTTATTGGCTTCTGCTCGTATTTGGTGCTCAGTTTGTTTTGAAACGGATTGTGAGCCAATCGTATAGCCAATCATGACCATAAAACTGACTGCGATTAAACCTCCTACTCCAATCAGAAATCGAGCTTTCACTTTATTTAACATGGCTTACTCCTTTATTAGTGATAGCCACATCATAACAAGATTATCTTGGAAAATTTATCACAAGAAAAAGGACTACCAATCGGTAATCCTCCGTGTTAAACTATTCTATTTCTCCACCACTTTATAATAAAGCTTAAAACGAGAAATAGATTCAAAGCAATAAAATATCCTGTAAAACTCCAAATACCATTGGTGGCTAAATCTTCTGTATAGAGGTATCTCTCAGTAAAGAAGAGGTAGATTCCATAGATTTCTATAAAGACTAATCCACTGATGAGTCCGATAAGAAACAAAGCAACTGAAACTTTCACAATCCGATAAAGGACGAGCAACATCAGTCCTATTGCTGCGATAATCAAAAGGCTTTGTAGAATTTGCTCCAACATCTTACACCTCTTTCTAGGCTAATTGCTTGCGATAGTAGTCAGCCTGTCTCTTGTCTAAATCATCTAGTTGGGCAACCAAATCAAGGTATTCCGTCTTTGTCACCTCATCTAAGCTAGGAAAATCATTCTCACGACTTGTGATGATGAGTTCCAGCTGTCCAGTAATTTCACGCCTTGAAAAACTGTAATCAAAGGTCTCATCTTCATACTGTTCCTTTAAAGTTTGGTAGTTTGCCCTATCTTCTGAACTCGTAAAGCCTTGTGACAACCATTCTTCTAGTTGATAACGCATTTCTTCTAGTGTTTGGGTCATGATCTATTCTCCTTTTGTGATTTCTTGACTTCATTTTACCGCGTTCAAAATTATTTGTCAGCCTTTTTTCTTATATCTCAAGTGCTATTTGTTGCTTCTTTTGGGGTGTTGTATCTTCACTAAACTTGGCCAAAGCTGCATCTATCTCTTCAATCTCTGCTTCTTTTTCAACCAAGGGAGCTAAAACATCATACTTAGCCTTTACAAGCTGATAGTCCTCTTCCTTTGGAAAGACTTTTTCAACTTCTACTTTGGCTACTCGTAGCTTATCTTTTAAATCCTTTACCAGCTCTTGCGTCTTTTCTTGGTCATATATAATATGGTCAATGGCATTACTAATCCGTTGAATGGTTCCCACGTCTGATTTTAAATCAAGGGCGACAGTATACTGATTATCTCCTACAATCATTAAAGAGACAGTCTCTGGCAAGGGCTCACTAGGACCTCGTGTAGTCATTTTTAAGTCAAATCCTCTAAAGCTGGCAAGTGTTCTGACTTCCTTGGTCTCTGAGCGGTTATAGGTAATGAGTTTTCGCAGATAGTCCCCAGCTTCAGCACGATTATCCATTGCTTGATTGTCAAATCGCATGACAAAATCTTGCGACTTTGTTGCCAAAGATTGGGCAATATCTTTATCATATTGACTCAACCGTTTTTCCATGATAGGGAGGTGCTTCTCGCAATAGGAAACTGTGTGGCGGTATTCATCTTTAGAGCGATTAAAAGCTCGTTTTTGATTCTCTAAAACTGTCAGTTCATTTTCCAATTCCATTTTGAGCTTAAGGTAGGGATTACCAGTAGCCAAAGCCTTAAAGTCTGAGGCGGTCATGGTTTGTTCATCTATGTCTTCAGCTGATCTCACAGGATCTTTTGAGGTCATTATCTGGGTGATATACTTTAGCTTATTCTCCTGTGTCTGCCAGAGATAATTGTCGAAGCTCCCTTTAGTAATATAGTGATAAATATCTACCTCCTGGTGCATGTTTCCCTGACGAATCAATCTACCATTTCGCTGGACAATGTCTGAGGGGCGCCAAGGAACATCTAAGTGGTGAACAGCTTTCATGCGTGATTGCACGTTTAGACCCGTTCCACCTTTTTCCGTCGAAGCCATGAGAATCCGCACTTCTCCGCTATTGACCTTTCTAGACAGTGAGTTTTTCTTTTCATCAGTATTGGCGTCATGGACAAAGGCAATTTCTTCTTTTGGAATCCCTCGATCAACCAGCAAAGCTTTCAGTTCGTTGTAGACATCAAATCCTTCTTCCTTACTTTTAGGAGTTCCAATATCAGAGAAAATCATCTGGGTAGCTTTCTCATTTTCTCCCTCACGGTAAATGCGTTCCACATTGTCCACTACTTGAAGAATCTTCTGATTGTCAGACAAGGTGTAAGCAGAATCAATGAGACGCATGTCAATGGCTAGTTTTCTGGCTTCTCCAGTTATCTTTAACATGTTATCTCTACTTGGATCAACACTACCTGACTTGATAGCGTCCGAACGCTTTACCAGCTCTTCCAAATAGTATTTCTGAGCTTGCGTTAACTCGCTTTCCACCGCAATAATCTTAGCTTCTGGTACTGGTAAATCAAGCATGTCTGAGGTCTGAATATCGGCAGTTTCCTTGTAGATTCGCATGAGTTCAGGAAGGTTGACAAATTTCTTAAACCGTTTCTTAGGTTGGTACTTATCACCTGTCGGGGCGAGTTCCATGGAGTTTTCGATATTCCCAAAAGCCCCAACCCACGAATCAAAATTTGATACCTGGTATCGTTCCAAGACATCAGGTTGAATGTAATTCATCATGGTGAAAAGTTCACTAATAGAGTTAGAAACTGGTGTTCCTGTCGCAAAAACGACATTTCTATCTCCATGCTCTGCCTGAACCTGTCTCACCTTCATCTCCATGTCTACGTTCTTTTTTGAAGTAGTATTGGTGATTCCAGCTACATTCCCAAGTCCAGTGATTGGACGGATATTCTTGAAATGATGAGCCTCATCCACAAAGAGAAAATCAATGCCAAGGTTTTCAAATTCGATAAAGGTATCTCGCTCCAATTTTTGGAGTTCTTCCAACTGGTTTTCTAATCCCTTAATCGAACGTTCCGCTTCTTTCACCGTATAATCACTGTCACTTCCTAGCTTGATTTCTCGGAGTTGCTCGAGTTTGTCATTGATATAGGCGACCTGTTTTTCACGACTCATCGGTATTTTCTCAAACTGGGAATCCCCAATGACAATGGCATCATAGTCCCCTGTAATAATCCGAGACATAAACTGCTTACGTTTGGCTTTGGCAAAGTCTTTCTTAGTGGTCACATAGACTTTCTTGGTTGGGAAAAATTTCATGATTTCTTGACCAAACTGAGCAGTCAAACTAGAAGGAACCACATAGAGAGGCTTGTGCACCATCCCCAATTCTTTCAATTTGAAACCAGCTCCAAGCATGGTCAAGGTTTTTCCAGACCCTACCTCGTGGGCTAGTAGAGCACGTTTTTCCTCGACAATTCGTTGAATGGCATTCTTTTGGTGAGGACGTAAGGAAATATTCTGAGCAAGTCCATCAATGGTTAAATGGCTACCGTCATAGGACTTTGATACTGTACGATTGTAGAGCCTATTATAGGTGTCTTCAATCATTTGTTGGACTTCTGGAAACCTTGCTACAAAATCTTGAAAGAGTTCTTGTAAGTGTGTTTCCTTGGCACGCAGGACTGTTGTTTTCTCCACATCCGTCACATTCTTTTTCTTATCCCCTTCAACAACTTGTTTTGTGATGGTTGGTTGATTGGAATTCAGGAGATTCTCAAAGATTTTTCGACCACTATCATAGCGTGAAGCAGGGACACCTAAACTCCTATCCGTTGCGTTGGAATAGGTATAGGCAAACTTAGATTGGTAAGTGATAACCCCGTCAATGGGACTGACTTCAAGGACTGTTGCTACTTCTTGGTCCAACAGTTCATAGACTTTCCCCATAAAGGTTTCTTGGGCAAATTTTCCGTAAACAGACAAAGGAATCCAGCGTGAACCGATTCGATAATCAATGTCTGCTAAAGTAATGCGTGCTGGTTTGACTGTTTCTAGAAGTCCCACATAATGCGGCCAGTTAAAGTCTTGATTGTCTTGTTTGACGAATAGGTCCACCACTTCTAACTTAGTGACGACATCACCAGACAGAAAGTCTTGGCGCGAAACATAGGACAGTTCCCCATTCAAATACTTCTCAGGATCAGGCATAATGAGGTCTCCTAGCTCCTCAATCAAAGTCATCTTCGATTCAACCTGATAGATAGACATCATATAAGCGAAATCAACACCACGTCCGTCAGCCAAGCTGGAATTTAAGGCATCAAGGGCTGTATGTACCTTTTTAACCTCTTTTTCAGGACGCACTAAAGCCTTCTCAAAGGCAAGGGATTTAGTATAGATAACAGACTTTCCACTTGGATCCAGACGTTCATCTTCCAAACTAGCAAGAAGCGAATACTTATCATCACTATCGAAAAGATTGCGGTTCACTGCACTATTCAAATACCCATAGCGTTTGACAAAGCTATCATAGGTACGATTGAGTTTGCCTAACAAGTGGTTAAAGGTCTTCTTATCATAGTCATAATGGCGTTGAATGGCAATGACCTCTTGGTAAGCATTTCGAATGTCCACCATTCCTTTGATTCGTGCCACTTCTTTATCAGACAAAGGAGCTTCATAGAAAACTGTCTTTTTATAATAACCCTTAAACTGACCACGTTTGGCTTCATCATCGGTCACATAGACATCCAGAGCAGTGTTATCAGTCACTTCTAAGGCATTAAAGCGATCAATCTGCTTTTGAGAATGTTTGGTGTCCCATGCTTTGAAGTTGCCCTCTTCATCGACATAGTAACTGATTTCTTCCGTCTTGGTTCCGACTCGAATGCCTTTGTTATCTCGATAGTAAACTGTAGAACCCTGATAACCAAAACTGTACTGACCTAGATTCTCCCTCATTTCAGCTGGAATGGAGGTATCCATGACTTGTTCGGTCAACACATCTGGGTTAATGATGACCTCATTTCTATCAATCTTTCTTGGGGCTTTTACTTGATGTAGAGCTGTTTCAACACTTGCAATCAAGTCATCACTAATCCCTTTAACAGAAAGTGTTCCGCCATTAAAATTTCTGACCTCGTAGGTTCCTAGCACTTGGCTATTGTATTCTCCATCAAAGTAAGGATTGAGCCAAATGCGACTATCCTTTTCATAACGAATGGAACCAGAAAAGGCTAAGTCATCTGCCACATATCCCTTGTCTAAGTGTTTCTGGAAGAATAACATATCCGTTGTGACACTCGTTCCTGCAATGGCCTTAAAGGCAGAATCAGGCAGTCGAACCCCACCAAGAAATTCAGTTGTCTCACGAATATCTTGTAAAATATTTTCTGTTCGCTTATCCATAGTTCCTGTGGAAGAGATAATCGCTACTTGTCCACCATCATGGACCAAATCAAGTGACTTTTTGACAAAGTAATCATGAATCATGTAAGGTCTATCATACCTGTTATCCGCAATCCGAAGGTTGGCAAAGGGAACATTTGAAATCACTAAATCAAAACTATTGTCGTTAAAAACCACCGTCTCAAAGCCCTTAATTTCAATACGACTATTGGGATGAAGGTGTTTGGCAATAGCTCCTGTAATGGTATCTAATTCCACACCATATAACTCACTCTTTTCTCTTAAGTGTTTGGGCATAGCCGCAAAAAAATTCCCTATTCCCATGGAAGGATCTAGGATTTTGCCACCTTTAAAGCCATCTCTTTCCAACTTATCCCACATCTGTTTGTTGTAATCTAAAAAGGGACCACCTTCGGGGTAAATTGCTATTCAAAAAGGGACCACTTGCCATGCCTTTCCATCTATAATAAACGTATTATAGATGGAGGTGCCAAGGAGTGATTCGTATCAATAAAGAATTCGAAGTGATTCACCGTTTTAGAAATGGGGAATCCATTAGGAAAATTAGCAGAGACATGGACATTGATAGAAAAACGATTCGAAGAATAAGGGATCGATACCAAGCAGGTATAGATGCTTTGGATGACGCTCAAAATGAGAAAGAAATCGAAGCAGCAACCGAACAATTAGTCTTAGAAAGAAAATATGATACTTCCAATCGGAAAAAAAGAACCTTTACACCAGAGGTGGAAGCTAGAATGAGCGAATTACTGGAAAAAGAAAGAGAAAAGGATCGAAGGCTAGGACCTCATAAACAAGCACTAACGGCTAAGGCTGTTTATGAAATCCTAGCAGAGGAAGGGTATGCGATTAAATACCGGACAGTCGCTCATTACTGGTCAAAAATGAAAGCGAAAGCTAAAGAGGCTTTTATCAAGCAAAATTATGCATTGGGTGCACGGGTGGAGTTCGATTTTGGAGAGGTCAAATTAGAAATTGAGGGCGTGGTTAAAACCTATTATCTCGCTGTGTGGGCTAGCCCTGCTTCAGATTATTACTGGGCTTACCTCTATACCAACCAGAAAAAAGCTGTCTTTCAGGATGCGCATGTGCGATTTTTTGAAAACCTGGGTGGGGTGTATGCGGAGCTTGTCTATGACAATATGAGAAATGTGGTCACTCGTTTTATTGGGCGTAATGAAAAGGAGCTAAACCCCCAACTCATCCAATTAGCCACTTATTATGGGTTTAATATTAATGTCACCAATTGCTTCAGTGGGAATGAGAAGGGAACAGTAGAGAGTCGTGTAAAGCATGTCAGACAAAACTGTTTCACCAAAAAATATCAATTTCAATCTTTAGATGAAGCTCGCCAGCATTTGGAAGAGTCCTTACGGACTTTGAATCAAGAGAGTCGTTTGGAAGAAGAAAAAGGCCACCTTCTTAAATACCGTCCTCCCTTTGAACTGGCAGAACTTTGTCAGCTCAGCGTCACAAAGTATGCCACGATTCATTATCAGAAGAATCAGTATTCTGTCCCTGACTACTTGGTAGGGAAGCGAGTTCAGATCAAGGCTTATGCCGATTATCTCGTGGTTTATGCCAATGAACAAGAAGTGGCCAGGCATAATAAAATAGAGGGTTCCCATGGGTTTCAGCTTGATATCAGTCACTATATCAAAACCCTCAAGAAGAAACCTGGTGCTCTGGAACACTCGCTGGTTCTTCAACAAACCCCCGGCTTGGAAACACTCTATCATAAATATTATAGCGGACACCCTAAAGAATTCATAGAACAACTTGAGAAATACCATAGCCTCAGTGGAGAGGCTTTGTGCCAGCAATTGGCCTATGATCAGTTGGTGCAACGTGTCACAACGGAAAATGAGGGTGTTCCTAAAAATCAGGAGGCGATTCTTCATCAGACAGAAGCAACGCTCCATCAATTAAATGCTCTCTATGGTTTGGAGGAAAGCTTATGTTAACAATCGCAGAAGCCGCTAATGAACTAAAACTTCCCTATCTGAAGGAAAATTACCAACACCTGCTCCTGGAATATACGAGTCGCGGACTGGATTTGGAAGAAGCCCTCACAGAGATATTGACAGAGGAGGTGGAACAACGTCGAAATCGAAGCTATCAAAGAAGGATTCGACAGGCCAAGTTTAGCCAAAAGAAGTACCTGATGGACTTTGACGAGAAAGTGTTTAAGGAAGGTGTTCGCCAACAACTACGCGAATTAAAGACCCTGAATTTTATTCAAGAGAAACAGAACGTCATTCTTATTGGCAACCCTGGAACAGGGAAGACGCATTTTAGCATTGGTCTTGGCATGGAGGCCTGTCTGCAGAATTATCATGTACAGTTCGTAAATGCCCCAAATCTTGTTATTGAATTAAGAGAGGCCGTCACGCAAAGTCAATTTTATCGCTTCAAACAGCGATTAAATAAGGTCGATCTCTTGATTGTCGATGAATTAGGTTATTTATCCTTTGATGAAGCCGGGGCTGAGCTTCTGTTTAATCTTCTTTCTAATCGGATGGGAAAGGGCTCTACAATGATTACGACGAACCTTACCTTTGATCGCTGGCAGGAATGCTTTAAAGACCCGACCTTAACGGGAGCCCTGGTGGATCGTTTAGCCTTTAAGGCGCATGTTGTGGACATGCGAGGGGAGAGTTATCGGATGAAGCAGACCAGTGCCTGGAAGGAGGCGCAAGCCAGCCAAAAGGAGGTATGAAGCGCTGAGACACTTTCTTCTTAACTAACTTTTCATAAATTAGCCTAAGCCGTTACATTGACCCAAAAGGTGGTCCCTTTTTCAACGGCAAGGTGGTCCCTTTTTCACTTGACATATACACGTGCGTTTCTTTGCTTCTGTTCTAAGCTTTTCCATGATGTCGGGATCTTCCGCAAGCATCTTTTCGTAATTCCCAACGGTTTCAATAACTTTTGTTTTCTTCTTCTTGGTATTGGGAATGCGGTGTTGTTCAACGAATTGAATCACTCGATATTTTCCAGATCCACTTACCGTTACATACATCGATTTCACCTCACTTAGTCGTTAAGACTATTATACCATAATTTTAATAATAAGTGAACATAAGTGGACAAAAATATATAAAAGAAAACGGCGATAAAGCGTATGATATCACCGTTTTAAAATAGAAAATTAATTTTAAACAACGAAAGTCAGGATATGGTATTAAAATTAAGTTGACTTTAGTTTTTAGTCTTTTTGTGTAGAATTACAATAGTTGATTAAGCCCTTTATCTAAATCAATTTCTAGCAAGTTTTTCCAATCTGGTACAAAGCCAATTTTGAATAATTTAACTACGTTAGAATTTTGTTCAATCTCATTCTCCAGTTTATTTAAGAAGGTATTCCAACGTGTTTGGGTTGATAAAGTATCAAAAATAAGGATGTTTTTGATACTAATCAAGTAAGCGAAAAGATCTCTATTGTCGTTTTTCTTTTTGCCATATCGTTTCATCTTGCGCATATCTGAGGAATAAATTTGTGGATTTCCTGTTATTAATAGTTTTCCATATAGTCTTTGATTATGGGCGCATAAATTTCTCAAAAACCAGGCAGCAGAAAACCAAGACGCTAATCTGGCATTAATTTCTTCGCCTTTGACTTTTTTGAGTTGTTGATTTCTAGATAAAAAACCATAATAAGCCCAATTTTTACGAATATCATCGTTAAGTGATGAAAAGAAAAATGATAATTGTCCAAATGTCATTTCTTCCGCCAGCACCCACAAAGGAATGTGCCCATTTTTCTTTTCTATGTGATGTTTAATGGTGAGTGAAGTTTTATTCTCTTCAACAGTCTGCTCAAGACTTACGATAATTTCTTCATAGTTTTCAGGGGTAGCATATATTTTTTGGTCGAGATAGCATTCCCCTTTTGAGAACCTCCCGTTATAGTTAACACAAGTGCTGGTAACAACTGTTGTTTTCATGATTTCTTCGATTCTCTGTGTAAAGGGGCTAATGGCTTGCCTTAAAAATGTATCAAATTCTACAAGTTGAATCAAATTTGAAAAGGTGAATATGTTTTTAGTGTTATCATATGGTAATTGCTTTTTATATATAGATAAGGTGTAATAATTAGTTGTTTTTAAGATGGTTAATGCTTCTTCTTTTTCTTTATCCGTGAAGGTGAGTTTTAATCCATCGGAACACTCTAATCTATGAATAAGCCTATTTAAATTTAAAAATGGCTTCATTGATTTTGAAGGATTATTTGAAAATTTAAATGGGTCTGTCATCATCATTCCTCCTAAAAAAAATGACCCACTACGTTTTGAAGCAGGGAACGTAGTAGGTTCTGGTAAATTAATTATATTCTAAAGACTAATAAAAAGCAAGTATTACTGGTGACATGGGAACTCAAAATAATCCCGCTTAGTTGCAAAGTTAAATGCATAGAGAATTTGATGAAAAATAGTTCCCAAACTATTATATACAATCTCGCGTTTGACACTTCTAAAGGCCAAAGGGTAGCTAAAACCTCTTTAAATCAACATTTCGGAGGAGTTTGTGCCAACGGAAAAAAGCGTACTATTCGGACTTTAATACAAAAATATTTATTTTTTTGAAGTATGAAGTATATTATAAGTGTCAAAGCAATCTAATTCATAGAGCGGTTTTTATACAAGGAAAATGCGATAATAACAATGTTTTTGTCATATTTATAGCTGATGAAAAAATAGCACGAAAAATATGCACGAGATATTTGACAATATATGTGCTATACACCAACGTTTAGAGTGTTTTTTAAGGCTGGCAAGTGTCAAAGTCGCGAAGATAAGTATAATATCAAAGATGTCAGGAAAGATAAGGGAAGAAGTAATACTCAAAATGTTGTTGATTCTCTAAAGCTTAAAAATTATAATCAGCTTGTAATAATTAATTTAACTGACCACTCAAGCCATGTGGAGGCTCTAGTATTGATGACAAGGTAAAATGAGTAAGAATACTTTGAAAGGCTTGGAATCAATAGGTTTATGATTTTTAGGTTGGGTAATGAGATAATAATTTTATTGAAATTAGCATTCAAAAATATCTCCTGAATACTTGCTTGTAGCGACACTATGAATATTCTGAAAGGGTCGTGTCATCATTTTGGATATTTGGTAGGTCGTGTAAACGGTATGGATGAGGCGACGGATAAGACAAATTTGAATTTTTAGGAGGGGTTAGATAATGGATTGGATAATTATACTAGCACTATTGATTATATATATTTCATTTAGTGAGGAAAATAAAAAAATTATTAAAATATTAAAAAAAAGTGAAAGAAGAAATCAGGAGGGAAAAGGAATGTCGATAGTAATTCAAGGGTTAAAAAATAATAAATGTAAGATAATTACAGATGAAGCTTTAACATTGGTTGGAAGTATATCAATTACAGGCATTGTAATGGACTCAGATGAGGAATGGATAAAACTTGAATATATTGATGAAAATAAAGAGAAAAATATAGCTGTTTTTAGGATAGATTCAATAGATACAATTTTACTTGTTGATTGAATAAGAGTTTAGAGGATAGTATTATGTGGTATATTTTAGGAATTGGAGCAATTATTACAGACATTTTAAATGTTGTATAGTTATTCCAGAACAAAGAATAAAAAATGGTTTAGATTTACAAGACTGTCTTTAACAGCTTTAACTTTATGTGCTTTTTACTCAGATGGAGCAAAGAGGGAATCAAATGGATATTAAGATCGAAAAAAGAAAGCATTTAAAGTAGCGGGTGTCAAGTCAGATGTAACCAAAGACTCAAACTTGCGACTTATATAATTAAGTGAGACCATAAAAAAGCCCATCGGCTTCTCTGCTATACTGATTTTAAGCACAAAATACAGAGGAGAGATTTCGATGGGCTATACCTATTCTACCATAGTTCGGAAAAATATTTACATATGACCTATGAGATGCGTAGGACGATGGAAAAGTTACTAATTGAGAATGCCAAAGCGCCAAAGGCGAAGAGAAAACTAACAAAGAGATTTATGAATCTTTAGGTATCTCAAAAGCCATCTTTACCGTGAGCGTAAGCGAGGACTAGTCGATGTTGTAAGATCTGACCTGGAGCCTTACAAAATGTATTCAGCCGACGTTGCACAGAATGACTATGATTTTGAAGCCAAGAGAAAAGGCCCTAATCCAAAAATCGGAAACAATCATAAAGCAGCTAACTTCATTGAGAACTTAATTGCTTGCGAGTCCTACTCACCATATGCGATGCGGCAAGCGTTGCTCTGAGGAACGAGGAGAGTCTGGGCTCACTCTCTCCTTTAAAACTATCTACAACTACATTGAGAGAGGGTTCTTCGCCTCTTTAACTAAGAAAGATCTGCCTCGTAAAGGTAAAAGAAGTAGGAGACAGTATAAGGGTGTACGAAGAACGCAAAGAGACTCCTTGGCTAAATCCATTCATGATAGGCCAAAGGCCGCTAATAATCGAAGTGAATTAGGACATTGAGAAAGGGACTGCGTTGAATCCGGAAAAAACATCGGTCCACTCTACTAACGATGGTAGATCGCCGTTCCAGACGAACGATTCTCCTAAAGCTTTCCTCTCAAACACAAAATGCTGTTATCGAGGCTTTAGATAATCCTGAGGACAGCTTAGGCTCTGAGAAGTTTAAGAAGACATTTAAAACAATTACCGTAGATAACGACAGTGAATTTTTAAACTGGAAAGAAATGTAGACATCTTCTTTGGATAAAGGTGAAAAGCGCTGCCGAATCTACTTCTGTGATGCCTATAGCGCCTATCAGAGAGGCACTAATGAACAAAATCAACGGCCAGATACGTCGTCACATTCCAAAAGGATCCATCATCCGAGATTACTCCAAAGCTCAAATTAAAAGCATCGAGGAATGGATTAACACTTATCCTAGAGGAATTCACGCCGGTCATTCTGCCTTGGACATTTGGTTAGCTGAAGCCGCATAGCCGGCGCCCTTGACAACAATCCTCCTTCGGCATGGTTAAAGAGGGTAAGGTTTATGGGAACAACCCCATAAACCCCGGGCCCACCTCGCTATTCGCGAGTACCATGCCTCAGCTCAGTGTCAAGGGAAGCTTCGCCGCCGGGAAGCACATGATTTACATTGCGTTTATAGCTCAGATGACCTAGGTAGAAAATGAGTCTCACTTTAACTTGCAATTAGCGCTCAGTAAAAAAACATGATTTGAACTTGACCATCTCATTGTTAGACACAACAGAATCACGACTAACACATAATTCTGATGATGATGAAAGTTACTTGGAAAACATAGACAAACTAAGAAATTATTTAAGGAGAAATTGGCAATATATTGTTCCGTTTGAGGAAAATAAAGATAAAAGTTTAGGTATTTGTGAAAGTGGCCATCGGCTTTATACTTATCGAATGAAAAAACAAGGAAAAACATGGAGTAAAAAAGGAGCAGAGAATATGTCTGCGATTATCACAGCTATTAAGAATGGGCATCTTGAAGAAGCTTATTTTAAGGACGTTGATTACAAAGGTTATCAAGAATTACTCGGGGAGGAAATAAAAGGTGCTGTCCGTGAAGCATTAAAGAAAGTTAAGTCAGACTCAAGTTGTGTTGTTCGAGGCAGGATATCTCTTAATGCATCAAGTTCAAGTGCTTTAGACCGTTTAATAAAAACATTAAACCGCAACAAGTAGATGATGTTTGTTCGGTATGTGTTGGCTAACATCTGAGTGAAAGGAGATTTGTTTTTCGAGCCCAGCGTGAAAAGGATGACCTGGCGCACATCGTAGCGTTGTGGCTCCGCCACTTACGCTACGAGTAGCCAGGCAAGCCGGAAAATTCCGGAGGAAGTTGAAGGCGGTCCCACGCCAGGCGAAGAAAAAAACATCGACTGTAACTCAGATGTTCATGGCGTTGGATTGAGCATAGAATTTTAATGTTAAAACAGAATACTTGTGCAACTTTTATAAGTTTACCGAGAATGCCTTGACACATACCTACATTGTCGACTAAAGAGAACAATTTTAAAAAATATGATATAATTCTAATCAGTAAACAATGAGGTGAAAAAATGGCAGAGATCTTAATTGTTGAGGATAATCCTGACATCCATTCGATGTTGACTGAAAGTTTAACGAAGCAGAGCTACCAAGTATCTTCAGCCTATTCTGGAACAGAGGCTAAGATGATGTTAGAGATGAATAAGTATGACTTGATCCTCTTGGACTTGATGTTGCCAGGGATGTCTGGGGAAGAGTTATTACAACATTTTAGACAAAAGACCCTGACTCCAGTCATTGTCATGTCTGCAAAAGGTTCCATCGAATCCAAGGTGGATGTGTTGGAGATGGGTGCGAATGATTATGTAGTGAAGCCTTTTGATTTACGTGAATTAACCGCACGAATTCAAGTCCAACTTAATCAACAGCATGGAGAAACTAGAGAAGAAAGCCAGACTTTAGATATTCAAGGCTTGGTTTTTGATTTGGATAATAAAAGTTTGAGTTACCAGGACGAAGAAATTAACCTTACTCGAAAAGAAGCGAAGATCATTGAACTCTTCCTTAAACATCCGAAGAAGATTTTTACTAAAGAAGAGATTTACCAACAAGCTTGGGATGATTATTATATGGGAGACGATAAGACCATCAATGTTCATGTTTCAAATATTAGAAAAAAACTGTTAGACCAGACAGGTGAAGAATGGATTGAAACCGTTTGGGGAGTAGGTTTTCGCCTGGATCCGAAGAAAATTGAAGATTAATTGAATCGATAAGAAGCTTCTCGTATGGAATTTCATAAGTTGCAAATTGGATAAAATTCCACTGTATGGGAATTCATAAGTTGGAAAATGAACATAAACCTACAGTATGAATTTACATAAGTTGGGAAATGGACAAAATCCTACCGTATGAGTTTCCGTAAGTTGGGAAATAGACATAATCCCACAGTATGGATTTCCATAAGTTGGAAAGTAGATGTTTTACTTTAATCAAAATTTTCGTTGACCGCACAAAAAAGTTATACTGGACGCTCTTAATTTGAAGTGACTAGTATAACTTTTTGTTTTCACTTTTTTACCAAACGAAGAGAGTCAATGCCTAACGAGGTCAATGTCGTGGTAGGCACGATTTATGCCTTTGAACACTCGCGTGAGATTTCTTGCGCGAGTGTTCAACTTTAAAGGCAGCTTTACATATGCTTGCTTGAAACATTGAGACTCACTCACTTCAGTCGGTGAGCATTCTTTCAATTCTGTAAGCATGATGTAAGTTAAAATACAAGCATTTATTGATGTAAAGGCGTAAATTACATGTGTAAGAGACGAGGAACATCCTGCAAAAAACAAGGTCAAGTCCTTCTTTAAACTTTTTGCTTTATTTCTTTATACTTTCTTTATACTTGCTTTGCGATGACTTTATGAGTGTCTCCTATAATAAATTTAGAATCAAAAAAGGAGGACACCCCAATGACAACAACGATAAAAAGTAATAAGTTAACAAAAAAATATGGTCGTCAAGTCGCATTAGATCAAGTATCAATTCAAGTCGAACAAGGTGATATTTATGGTTTGATTGGTCGAAATGGTGCAGGAAAAACAACCTTACTAAAAATATTATCCCAGCAAATCCACCCTGACTCAGGAACGTTTGAAGTTTTTGGAGAAGAAGTTCAAGTTGAAAAAGATAATGGTATTCGCATTGGTAGCATCATCGAGTCGCCGGGACTTTATCCTGACTTAACCGCCTACCAAAACATGATGCTCAAGTGTGAAGCGATGGGAATTCGTCGCAAGAATTATATCGAAGACATTTTAGACTTAGTTGGCTTAGCAGATGTAGTTAAGAAAAAGAGAACCAAGCAATTCTCTCTTGGAATGAAGCAACGACTCGGCTTAGCTCTAGCATTGATTGGAGATCCGGACATCTTGCTTTTAGATGAGCCAACCAATGGAATGGACCCACAGGGTATATCTGACTTTAGGAATTTAATCTTGAAATTAAACCAAGAAAGGAAAATCACCATCATTATTTCTAGTCACATCTTAAGTGAGTTGGATAAGATTGTGAACAAACTAGGAATTATCCATGAGGGACGTTTGCTGACTGAAGTGACTCGCGACGAGTTGCTGA
Organism: Suicoccus acidiformans; assembly: GCF_003546865.1. Lineage (GTDB taxonomy): Bacteria > Bacillota > Bacilli > Lactobacillales > Aerococcaceae > Suicoccus > Suicoccus acidiformans. Next base: position 2,099,709 of record NZ_CP023434.1, on the reverse strand, counting down.
ATGAAAACAGAGACAAGTTAGTATTAACGTCCAATCAGTTATCTCGAGTGACTAACTTTATTGAAGAAGAATTAAAGATTACAGATTTTCTGGTTGTCAATCCAACAGAGCTTGAAATATATGAAAGCATTGATCAACCGGAATATATTTCACACAACTTAATTGAAAATGGAATTCTATTCGATACCTTCTATTACCATGAAAACTCTTTAGAAGAATACTACATCAACTTAACAGGAGGCGGACAACATGCTTAATTTTATACAATTTGACCTTAAAAAGATGGTAAGAACTCGAGCTCTATGGGTGCTCATTGGTTTGATGGTAGTTTTTACTAGTTTGAGTGCAATCAGCGATAGTAATGCATTGAAGAACAGCAATTATGAGGAATATAAACAAGAGACCCTACAACGAATTGAAAAACAAAAAGAAAGTGAAGAAAATAATTCTGGTATCGTTGTAAGCTCTGGTCCAGAAGAAGTGGTTGATGAAGCAACCTATGATGCATTAATGGAGCAGACGAAAGAAAGCTTATCTTTTGAACCATCAACGCTATATATGATGCAGAACATGGTGATGATTGCTTGGATATTCTTTGCTTTCTTTGTGGGGAATGATTGGAGTTCAGGTTATATTAAAAATCTATTAACCCTTGATGGGGCAAGAAGGAATTGGGTGACGTCTAAGATTGTTTCGGGCCTGGCTTATGGAGTGCTTACACTTGCAATTAGTCTAGCTTACGGTGCGTTTACTCATATGATTTCAGGTCAAGATGCTTGGACAGTTGATGTAGGAAATTTAGCTAGTCATTTCTTGTTGAATGAGATTTATATCGTGATTGCAGCTTTAGTAGTTAGTCTGGCTCAACTCTTGACACAAAGCAAGACTGCTACGGTGATTGTCGCCTTCTTCTTATCAAGCAACATGATGAACAGTATCGCACAGTTAATTTCTTCTTGGGTGAAAGTAGACTTAACGCCGTATCTTTACTCTGTAGCATATAGAAATCTAGGCATAGACATTGATATGGCTAAAATCTGGTCGGTTGTTCTATTAGGACTTGCTTACATTGTTGTGACCTATGCCTTAGCTCAAGTGAGGTCAAGACGCATGGACGTGAGTGTTTAAGTCCTTTTAATAAAAACTTTCCCAACATCAATAAGAATGAATTGAATCACAGGATTACAGAGATGTCGACAACTAAGGGTTTGTAGATAAACATGAAAAAAGGAATTGAGTGAGCTATGTCTAGTCAACGAATTAGAGATTTAGTGAATGCTCTCGGCATTATCGGCACGATAGCAACGGTTATATTTTTATGGTATGCCTTCAAAATTGGTTTGTTGACGAATGAAGAAGTCATGAAAGACTTTTTGAATCAAGCAGGGGTATGGGGACCGTTAGTCTTCATCTTCATTCAAATTGTTCAAGTGGTTATCCCAATCGTTCCGGGTGCCATAACCATTCCGGTTGGGGCGATTATCTTTGGAGACTGGCTGGGCTGTGTCTATAATTATGTCGGCATTGTGATTGGCTCTCTTATTAACTTTTGTTTGGCTCGCCAATATGGCAAACCTTTAGTTAAAGCCTTAACATCAGAAAAAACATATGATAAGTACATTGGTTATTTGGAGCATAAGAATTTTGGAAAAGTGTTTTTAGGGTTTATGATCTGGCCGTTTAGCCCGGATGACTTCCTATGTTACTTGGCCGGTTTGTCGGCAATGACCTGGAAGAGCTATGCCTTGATTATTCTCACAACAAAAACTTGGAGTATTTACATTTACACGTATGGAACGGTAGCGATTTTAGACCTGGTTCAAAAATTATTAGGGGGTTAAGCCAATGAAAGTTTATCTATGTTCAGATTTTGCAAGCTTAATAGAAAAGAGTGGTGTGGGTCGTGCTCAAGTTCATCAAGAAATGAGTCTAGCATCAGCTGGCATTGAGTATACCCTCAACCCTCATGACCACTATGACTTGATCCAAGTGAATACTGTTTTTCCTCAGTCGGTCTGCCAAGCGATAGCTTCGGGTGTGTTAAACAAACCAGTTATTTACTTTGCCCATTCGACTCAAGAGGACTTTAGGGATTCCTTTATCGGTTCAAATGCACTGTCCCCCTTGTTCAAGCAATGGTTGAAGTTCGCCTACAGTCGTTCAGATCTTATTTTAACACCGACCGATTATTCGAAGGGGTTGCTAGAAGACTACGGCTTTAAGCAACCGATTCAAGTCATGTCCAATGGTATTGATATTGACTATTGGCAGGCTGATGATGAGGAGGTGCAAGCATTCAGACATCAACTGGGTGTAAGAGACCATGAAAAAATGATTGTGTCAGTTGGTTTGCCGATTGCTCGAAAAGGAATTGACGACTTTGTCCAGTTGGCCCATAGTTTTCCAGACTATAAGTTCTTTTGGTTTGGAGAATTGAACCGCCGACTGCTCCCGAGTGACATTAAAGAACTCATTGATCAGGCGCCTAGCAATCTTTATTTTCCGGGGTATGTACCACGTGAGGAGATTCGCTTGGTTTACCAGGCATGTGATTTGTATTTGTTCTTAACCCGTGAGGAAACAGAAGGTATTGTTTTATTAGAGGCTTTAGCTAGTCGAGCTCCAACTTTAGTACGAGCAATCCCTGTCTTTAAGAAATATCAAGATGGTTACGATTTATACAAGGGTAGAAATTTACGTGATTTTAAGGCCATGCTCTCACTAATTTTAGATGGAAAGTTTGAAGATTTAACTGAAAATGGCTATCAAAAAGCAAAGGAATATAGTGTAGAAGCGAATGGTAAAAAATATGCCCAGCTATACACGGAATTATTAGCAGAAAAGAACTCAATGGAAAATACGAGGCTGGGACAAAAGCTTAAAAGGTTCTAAAATAAATACGGTTGATGGAAATTTCTCGACCGTTTTTAAGTGCAAAAAACGCAGATGTTCTTTAATATTAAAGTTGACCCAATAATAAAGGAGAACATCTACGTATGAATCATTTTATCGAAAAAACCTTCCAATTAAAAGACAAAAACATTGAAATCGATATGGATTATTGTGAAGAGATAGAATTCAAAGGGCGAACATCGCTCTTTTATCGAGGAACATTGGCATATAAACCGGAGGCTTGTCCTCATTGTGGCATTGCCAATAATGATTATGTCATTGTCAGTAATGGAAAACGCTCCTCTCGTCTGACATTAACAGCCAAATCAGGCTTACCTGCTTACTTAATCCTAGCTAAGCAACGCTTTTTATGCAAAGCCTGTGGGCGGTCATTTACAGCGAAGACATCCATCGTTAATCCTGACTGCTATATTACGAATCAAGTCAAACAACAGATTATGGACCGCGCCACAAGAGTCACTTGTGAAACAGATATCGCCAAAGATACTTTTGTATCACCAAATACAGTCCGACGGGTGATTCATGAAACCGCTCGAGCTATTCGAATACGGTCCACTGAACAGTTGCCTAAGCATCTATCCTTTGATGAATTTAAAAGCGTTAAGTCGGTTAAAGCAGCGATGAGCTTCATCTGTTGTGATACACTGTCACATAAAATCGTAGATGTGGTCGAAGACAGAAAAACACACTCACTCAGTGCTTATTTCTCAAGGTTTAGTCGCCAAGCACGTTACCAAGTTCAAACCATTACGATAGATATGTACGAACCATACATGCACCTGGCAAAGCGATGGTTTCCAAATGCAAAGATTATTCTTGATCCGTTCCATTTAATTCAAGCCTTAAATCGCGAATTAGATCGGACACGAATTCGTTACATGAACGAGGTTCGTTATAAAGATTCAAGACTCTATAATAAACTTAAGCGTTATTGGAAATTAATACTCAAACCAAAAAGCGACTTAATGTCTACTGAATACCATCGCTTCCCACTGTTTGATTGGTTAACCAATACTCGTAGCATTGTGGACTATCTCATTCAGCACGACGACGTCTTGAAGGATACCTATCAAATGGTGCATCAATTGGGCGATGCCTTAAGGGATAGGAACTGGCAACGATATCAAGAGATTTTGGCACAAAGCCGGTCCATGACACTTTCAAAAGGCTTAAGGCGTGTATTAAGGACGTTCAGAAAGTATGGGGAATATATCCACAACACACTCACACATGCAGGCCTTAGTAATGGTCCTATCGAAGGGATTAATAATAAGATTAAACTACTCAAACGCAATGGTTATGGTTACAGAAACTTCAGTCATTTTAGAGACAGAATATTACTCATGTGCCGACTTTATGAACCTAAGAACAAAGAAAAAGATCAAGCAACAAATTTAGTCGCTTGACCTTAAATTTACTCATCAACCCTATTTGACAAAGAGCCGCTTAAAAAGCGCGTCGGATCAGCTTTTTGAAAGGTTGATCTGACGCGCTTTTATTATTTCATTGAAGCAATGTCAACTGCTGAAAAAGTATTTTTGTCCCAGCCTCGTTTTTTTAAACTCAATAATTTTGGTAAGTGAACGATTGAACAGCTCTAATTGTGTTGATGGTTGATAGAAAGAAGAATGACAAATGAAATAATGTAGAAAGTGAAGGTGTCAGAGTCATGCGCCGGACGAAAAGGCGAAAGAGAGTGTTATTTAGGCAAATTGCGGCTTTGTTTTTAGTGGTCTTATTCCTTGCTGCAGTTTTTGTGGTATATCAGTGGGGAGGTTTAGGTTTACAAAAGCGTCCCAAACAAGTTCGGGGTGTTTATTTGCCTACAGAGTCTTTAGCAGATGACGCTCGTTTAGACCAAAGCATCGAGGTCATGAAGAAAAATAGATTGAATACAGTGGTGATTGATTTCAAGGACGATGATGGACAGATTGTGACCCAGCTGGAAGAGGGGGATGAGCTTGTAAAAAGTAACAGCTTAGACTTACTTGACCTGCAGGACGTCTTGAGGCGGTTTAAGCGGGCAGGGATTTATCCGATTGCACGAATTGTTTGTTTCAAGGATAATCGTCTGTCACAGCAATATCCAGACCTTTCTTTTATTAGTCAAGAGTCGGGTATGGTCTGGCAAGATGGGGGAGGTGCTAGTTATATCAATCCCATGAAAGAGGAAGTGAAGACTTATCTCTTGGACGTTACTGAAGCGGCTTATGATTTAGGCTTTAAGGAGGTGCAATATGATTACATTCGCTTTCCTGAAGGTTTTCATGTATACAGTGATGGCTTGTGGTATGATTCCTCAACTTATGAAGACCTAGGTGGCTTAGAACGAGTTCAAGCCATCAATGATTTTTTAGAAAGAGCAAGGAATCGCTTTCAAGATAGAGATTTGACGATTGGAGCGGCTGTTTTTGGTTATGCAACGATTGGTGGGGAGCAACCAGACTTGGTAGGTATTGGTCAAAACTTTAAGAGTATGGCCGAGCGAGTTGACGTGATCTCAGCTATGATCTATCCTTCGCATTGGAGTCCAGGCTTTTTAGGTGTGGACTATCCGGACTTAGAACCTTACGAAGTGGTGGCTGGTTACATAGATATAGAACAGGATATATTAGATGCTAGCAAGTCACGGACAAGGTCGATACCTTGGTTGCAAGCTTTTACTGATTATTCATTAGCAGAAGGGACCTATCAAGAATATGGAGCTGAAGAGATTAATGAGCAGATTCGAGCGCTGAAAGACAAGGGCCAAGAGGAATTCTTTTTATGGAATATTGCAGGTGACTATCCAAGTGGTATTCGTCCTTAAATGTAAAAAAACGAAACTCTTCATTTTTGGTGTATACTATCTTTAATAGCCAAATAAAAAAGCTGAAGAGGGGGAGTCGCCATGCTTTATAACTATTTATTGCTGTTTTTACTTGTGAGTTTACTAGTTTATATTCATCTATATCGGTCGGAAATCAAGAAGATTCAACAGCAAATGGTCGACATTAAAAAAAGAGAAAGCAACCGCCTATTGACCCAAGGCTTGTATACTAAAGAATTGAATGGTTTAGTAGGAACGATCAATGAAACTTTAATGAAAGAACGGGAGCTGCGTTTGGAGCTGGAGAAGAAAGAAGCTTTGCAACAGGAATTATTAACCAATGTCTCACATGATATTCGAACCCCATTAACGTCTTTAGATGGTTATATCCAACTGTTGATCACAGCCGATAACCTGGAAGATGAAGAGAGATATTTAAGTATCATTCAAAACCGCTTAGAGAAAATATCTCAAATGTTAGACCAAATGTTTTTGTATATGAAGTTAGAAGATGCCCACTATCCTGTAAACTTGGAGCCGTTAGACTTAAAACAGCTTAGCTTGAGCCGCTTGTTTAATTTTTATGATATTTTTCAATCCAAGGGGCAAGAACCGCAAATCAATATGCCAAATGAACCTGTTTGGGTGGAGGCTAGTGAGGATTTAATGGATCAGGTCTTACCCAATGTGATAAAAAATGCCTTACTTCATGGACAGGGGGACCTAATCTTGACGATTAAGGAAGAAGGTAGCTTGCATATTTCAAATTCTTTTACGGGAAGTTATCAAGGAGACCCCAATATTTTATTTGAGCGATTTTCTACTGGGTCAGCTTCTCGCTCAGAGGAGTCAACAGGTTTAGGTTTGTCTATCGCTCGCTCAGCTGTCGAAAAAATGGGAGGACATATTGAGGCAAAAACTGAAGGACAAGTGTTTACGGTAAGCATTTATTTCAATCAACCCTAGCTCAGATGGTGTTGATACTTGAAATAAAACGTGTTTTAAAATTGAAAAAATATTGTACCTGATTATAAGGGACTTAGTGTCTGAGGATAGTCGGAAAATAGTTTGACGTCTTTTAAAAAATTGTTAGGCGATAATACATATGTGACATAAAACAAACAAAAAATGAGGAGCTTCTGATACACTCTAAGTATGACCAAAAAGTGAAAGGAAGAAGCACCTCATGAAACAAATTATAACAGAAGAAATGAGAACTGTTAATTGCAATATCAAATGCATAATTATTTTGAGAAATCCTGTTATGACGCTAGCTTTCTGATTATCCAGTCATATCAAGTCAAACACAAAATGCTGTTATCGAGGCTTTAGATAATCTTGAGGACAGCTTAGGCCCTGAGAAGTTTAAGAAGACATTTAAAACAATTACCGTAGATAACGGCAGTGAATTTTTAAACTGGAAAGAAATGGAGACATCCTCTTTTGATAAAGATGAAAAGCGCTGCCGAATCTACTTCTGTGATGCCTATAGCGCCTATCAGAGAGGCACTAATGAACAAATCAACGGCCAGATACGTCGTCACATTCCAAAAGGATCCATCATCGGAGATTACACCAAAGCTCAAATTAAAAGCATTGAGGAATGGATTAACACTTATCTTAGAGGAATTCACGCCGGCCATTCTGCCTTGGATATTTGGTTAGTTGAAGCCACATAGCCGGCGGCCTTGACAACGAGCCTCCTTCGGCATGGTTAAAGAGGGCAAGGTTTATGGGAATAATCCCATAAACCCCGGACCCACCTCGCTATTCGCAAGTACCATGCCTCAGCTCAGTGTCAAGGGAGGCTTCGCCGCCGGCAAGTACATGATTTACATTGCGTTTATAGCTTAGATGACCTAGGTAGAAAATGAGTCTCACTTTAACTTGTAATTAGCGGACACGTTATTGCCATAACAAAAATATTGACTTTTTACATGTACGATGTTATTTTTAAAGCATAAAAAGTTAGAGAAGATGCAATTTTAATGCCAAACTTTTAAATTCGTAAATATACTTATGATTTGCGATTTTAGGGTTTGACGTTTTTTAGCTATTATTCTTCCTAATTTTAAATATATTTAAATCAGATTACATTTTATTATGCAGTTTTTACATTTTAAAAATTGGGAGGATTATATGAAAAAATTTATTAATATTTATGGAAGCAATCTTTTGACTATCATAACCCTGGCTTTAGTATTTATAGGATTTAATGACTACTTTGTTCAATTTGCAGAAAAGGACAAGTCACAGGAATTATTTCCCATATTTCTCATTGCCGCAAGCACAGTGTTCCTATATGCTATACCTGTTGCCCTATTTATATATTATTTAGTAAAAAGATTTAATGTTTCGGGCAAAGTCGTGCTACTAAGTCTTATATTTGGATTTACAATACCCTTGTATTTAGCAAGTCAAGGCAATTCACTAATTTCGTTATTGCTATTTTCACTTAATGTTCCAAAGGAAATACTCAGCAAATGGGGAGCAGCTATGACAGCACCCTTTACAGAAGAAATAGCAAAGGGAATAGTTGTTCTCTTGACATATTTTTTCTGCAAAAAGATTTCTTTGAAAGATGCCTTTATATCGGGGATGATTTCCGGCTTTGGCTTTCAAGTTTTAGAGGACGTCGCATATATTTTTCAAAGCACCTTTGGCGAAACCAATACTGGTTTTTCAATAGCCTTTGAAAGAGTGTCCAATGCACTGGGCAGTCATATGGGTTTTGCAATAGTCTTTGGAGTTGGACTTATAGCTCTTTTGAAAAAAGAAACTTCTATCCCAAAATCTAAGGCATTATTTTTCATAATAGCACCTATTGTACTACATTTCGCTTGGAACTCTCCACTTGAAGGAGATTGGGTAACGCCTTTGTTTGGAAGCATAAATCTATGCCTTGCCTATTATGTATTTACCATTGTGGACTCTTTAGATGAAGGGATTAAAATAGATAAAATAGTTCAAGTTTAGTATTGAATTAAAAACTGTCTTGGACGTTTGTTTAGCTGAAGCCGCGTAGCAGGCGGCCTTGACAACGAGCCTCCTTCGGCATGGTTAAAGAGGGCAAGGTTTATGGGAATAATCCCATAAACCCCGGGCCCACCTCGCTATTCGCGAGTACCATGCCTCAGCTCAGTGTCAAGGGAAGCTTCGTCGCCAGCAAGCACATGATTTACATTGCGTTTATAGCTCAGATGACCTAGGTAGAAAATGAGTCTCGCTTTAACTTGCAATTAGCGGTTTATTTTATTAACAAGCAAAGAGATTGACAATTTCTATGTAAATATGTATTATGTTTATGAAAGTTCAATCGCTCCCCAAGTTTAGTAATTTCGGTTACTGAACATAACAGATACGTCTGACGGGGGGCTTTTTGTATGCCTAAAATTATTTAGATAACTGTGTGATGTAATCATTGGTGATTAAGGCAAAGGAGTAGGTAAGTATATGGCCTTTGAGTCAATTAGTTTTCGTGACCAGGTGACTTTATTAAATGGGCGTGGGATGACCTTTAATAATCCTGAGCGTGCAGAAGATACTTTAAAACATGTTTCCTATTATAAAATAAAAGAGTTTGCCTGGCCTTATGCTAAGGAAGATAATGGAGAAATTAAATATTCAGATATTACATTTGAAGATGTCATCACTCGATATTATCGAGATAAAAATATCAGGCTTCATATATTACATGCTCTAGAAGATATTGAGGTAGCCTTGCAAACACAAATTGCTTATTATCTAGGTCAAAATACTGGAGAATATGGCTATTTAAGAGCGAATAATTGGGCTGATATTCAATCGTTTTCACGGTCTAAAGTCAATAAAACTCAAGAAAAAATTATTGAAAGAATTGGTTATCAAGTGAGGATCGCTCGAGAGAATCCCCAAAGTCATCATGAATTGATTTCAAAATTAGAGTCTGGATCTAACCCTAATTATCCTCCAGTTTGGCTAGGAGTTAATTTATTAATGTTCGGTAATTTGGTTTACATGCTAGAGATCATGTCTCGGCGAAATAAAGAGCCAATAGCGGCTTACTTTTCTTGTAGCATGGAAGAACTTTATGCATGGATGCAGATGCTCAATCTTGTAAGAAATATATGTGCACATAATTCTAACTTTATTGATTTGCACTTTATTAGTTCTGTACCCATAAAGAAGGAATGGAAAGAATACTTATACATCCATGGTAAAGAGCAAAACATAATTACTGATAGAATTGCAGTCCCCATTATCATCATTAAGTATTTAATGGATCAGATTAATCCAAGCTATCGTTTCAATTCAATACGAAACATTTTAAATAAACTCATTGAGAATGATCAAGAAGCTAATTATTATGGATTCAAAAGTAAACAATCCGTTTTAGATTTATTTAAATAAGTTTAATGTGTAACTCGCTTGGGTGGATCATATTAAGTGCTAGGCCTGAACGATTAAAGAGGATTTATTGCACGAAAGTCATCAACTCCTGAATAGATAATAGTGATTACCTAGAAACATTGGAAGCGAACATCAAGGAAGTTTTAGATCAGAAGTACGATGAAACAGTCGAGCAGGTAGATAATCAGCTGCATGAATTACAGAAGCTGCTTTATCATAGTGCCAACGAAAAGGAAGAATATGAACGGTTGGCTGAGCAAATCTATGACCTGAGAGAGAAGAAGCAAGAGTTGTTGTTTGCAAATGCAACTAATGCGGAAAAGCGCAGACGCTTATCTGACATTAAGGCCTTCTTGAAGGCTCAGCATATTGAACTGGAGGAATATGATGACAGTTTAGTTAATCGTTTGATTGAAGAGGTGAGAGTTAAAGAAGAAAGTCTTGAAGTGAAACTGAAGACAGGCCAAATAAAAGTTGTTGAAAAATAAGAGAGGCAAGGAATTATGCAAGGGGTTACCCGGCTGCATAGTTCTGTGTCTCTCTTTTTGCTATAATGATTGGGAAAGAAGTAATTGTGAGTGAATCGTGCGATAATCGTGTGAAAATAAACAAAAACGCTGATTTTATGGGGTGTCTAATAGAGTTAATCGTGAATGAATCGTGTAAAAACTGTTCGAAATAAATTTAAATTGGACGAGGTGATGAAAAAAACGTTACACAATTGAAGATATAACAACAATGAATGAAGGGCAGTACTTTGATCGAAAAAGCGCCAGAATAAAACCTAAAGATGCAGTTAAGCATATCATTGCTTTTGCTAATGCCGATGGGGGAACCTTAGTTATAGGCATTGAGGACGATGGGGACTTATCTGGGACGAATTATCAAGGAGCTCATAAAATAGAAGAATATCAAATGGCCATTCAACAAGATATTCTTGGGCAACCTTCTGTTTCCTATGAAAAGTTATCTTATGACCATAATGGTGAATTAGATTATCTGTTTCTTATTCATGTTGATTTATCAGCTAATTACTTAATTAAGAATCGTAGTGAAGAAGTCTATTTAAGAATCGGCGATAAAAGCTTAAAGCAGACTTATTCGCAAATTCAGCGATTGGAGTATGCTAAGGGAGAAAGACTATTTGAAGATAATCTTGTAACAGGGGCCCAATTATCTGATTTAGATGAAGATTTGTTATCCGAGTACAAAATGCACCTTAACTGTAGTGATTTAAGTAATCAACAAGTATTAGAAGCTCGAGGTTTTATGCATCAAGGTCAATTAACAACAGCGGCTATCTTAATGTTTGGTAAGAATCCAAGCTATTACTTTCCCCAAGCACGCCTAAGATTTTTACGTTATGAGGGTGTGAGTCGTGAGACGGGTAGTCGAATGAATATTGTTAAGGATCAAACATTTGACGGACCCATCCCGACAATCATTCGACAAGCTCACTCAGCAGTGAGTGCTCAGCTTCGGGAATTTCAGTTTTTAGGGGATGATGGACGGTTTAAAATTGTTCCTGAATATCCTGAATTTGCTTGGTTTGAGGGGATTGTAAATGCGGTAGTCCACCGTGATTATTCACTTAGGGGAGATTATATTCGTGTCAGTATGTTTGATGATCGCTTAGAAATTTTTAGTCCAGGTGGATTACCTAATATCGTTACCTTAGAAAATATGCGCTATACTCGTTATGCGAGAAATCCTAGGATAGCAAGAGCTTTGGTCAGTTTTGGATGGGTTCGAGAGTTGAATGAGGGTGTTAACCGCATTTACGATGAGATGGCAGATTTTTACCTTAATGCACCAGAATACAGTCAACCACATCCCTATGCCCTTCAGTTGAAGTTAGAGAACAACTATCCTTCTCGTCAATTACGATTAGATGATCGAGTGGATGACTTGGAGAAAAAATTGAATATGGATGAATTTAATGAGAACGAGCGAAAAATTCTGGCTTATTTGTATGGGAATGGGCAAATTACAGTAAAAATAGCTTCTGAAACCATTGAAATGAGTGATGCTACTGCTCGTAAGTTGTTGAGAGGCTTAGTAGAAAAAGATGTCTTGAGCTGGCATGGAAATTCAAAAAAAGATCCCAAACAATATTATACAATTAATGTTGATTAGAACAGAATGGTTAGGAGTAATTCAGACTATTTCGGAGTAGTTCGGAGTAGTTCGGAGTAGTTCGGAGTAGTTCAGAGTAGTTCGGAGTAACTTGACACTAGCTTGATGATAATCATTAAAGTTAGTCAAACCACATAACCCCCACACTAAAAGCAATTTATAGCTATCAGCCGACACATGTGGAGTTGGTAGCATTGATGTCTAGGGTGGATGAATAAGAACTGTTGAAGTATTGATATAATAAGGTTTTCCAGTTGTTTTGGAGAATATCCAAGCAGGGGAATCTTATTTTTATTCTGCTGAAAATGAAGCGCAGTTTTCAGTAAAGGTAGGGTTGAGTTGATAGGATGACTTTTGGGTGGTTAAGGTGATTATAGAATCCACCATAGTTATACCAATTATAGATAATGTAAAGCAAAATAAAATAAAGAGAAAGATTGATGAAATTAATATAGCCAGAGAAAAACCAAGAAAGCTAATTCAAAAATCTAAAAAAGCAGTTGAGATGGCGATAGAATTTGGTGAAGAAAAAACGATTGAGTTTCTTAATAAAAGAAAAGAATAGAGGTGTTTTAATGCAAGTGCGTGGGAAAAGTATAAATTTATTTCTAATGGACGGTACAGCAGTTGGGCGGATAAAATGTACACTTGCAAATTGGACGGGTGTTGCTTATAAAATACCTAGAACAGAACTTGATAAATGTAAAGAGCGGGAAGATCTTAAGCAAAGTGGCGTTTACTTTTTATTTGGGACATCTGATGAAACGGGAGAAAATATTGTCTACATTGGTCAAGCAGGAGCAAGAAAAAATGGTGAGGGCTTACTTTATCGTCTGCAGGAGCATAAAAGAGATGATAGCAAAGACTATTGGACAGAAGCAGTTGTTTTTACTACTTCAAACAATTCTTTTGGGCCAACTGAAATAAGCTATTTAGAAAATAGATTTTTTAATTTAGCTAAAAACGCAAGAAGATATAGTGTTAAAAACAATAGCGATCCAACGTCAGGTAATGTAACTGAAGAAAAAGAAAGTGAGTTGGAGGAGTTTATAGAGTATGCTGAAATAGTTATGGGGACATTCGGTCATAGAGTATTTGAATCCCTTGAAGAAAAGCCAACTAATAAAGAAATTAAGGAAGTAGAAATTGATGATGAGCCTGTATTATTTTTGAAAACTTCTAAAGCTGAAGCCAAAGGCCGAAGAACTAATGAAGGCTTTGTTGTTTACAAAGGTGCGTTAGTTTCTATTAATCCTACTAAAATTTGCCCGGAGACTATTAATAAACTGAGAGAGCGATATAGTGATAGGATAAAAAGTGGCGTGCTTCAAGAGGATATACTTTTTACAAGCCCTTCTGCAGCAGCAGGTTTTGTAACATATGCCAGTGCTAATGGCATGATTATGTGGTTAGATAAAAAGGGAAGAACTTTAAAAGAGATAGAAAGCAAGGAAGATTAATGTCTCTGGAAGGAGGAAGTGCCTAAATGTCAAATGAATTAATTTCTTTATCAACACTATTTCAAAATAGACTATTTAGAATACCAGATTATCAAAGAGGATATGCATGGAAGAAAGAACAACTAGTAGATTTTTGGGAGGATTTATTAAATCTTCATGAAGATAGATATCATTATACTGGGCTTTTATCTTTAAAAGCGGTTAATAAAGAAAGTTTACGCTTATGCGGAGAAGACTGAATATTTCGCGCGATCAGATCAATCGATAGCCAATTCAGACCACCCCAATTCACGGCTTCAGACCCCCTGGTCTCAAAGGCGAATTCGCTCTTGAGACCATACAATTCGCCTTTGAGACCAGGGTCTTGTATATTGAAGTGAAAGTTATCACTTTCAAATTTTTTACAAGGAGGCGTTGATATGGTAAGAAAAACACCTGTCAAAATGATTATGGAATATCGCGATCGGGGTCTGTCACGTAATCAAATTGCTAAGATGTTAGGGACGAGTCGTAATTCTGTTTGAGAGGTCTTTAATCGAGCGGTAGAGCGTAAAATAAGTTACAGGGATTGAAGCCTGTAAGCAAGGATTTAGGACCTTCTATGTTAGATTGCCAGATTTATTCATTCAAAAAGATGAGGCAAGGCTTAAGAACAATGGCCTCAAGAACTTAATGACCAGATACTCAAACTATGACTTGTTGATTATCGATGAATGGTTATTAGATGATATTCTTGAAGACGATTTGAAATTTCTTTTTGAAATCATGGAACGTCGCCACGACGAACATTCTACCATCTTTTGTACACAGTTTCGAAAGGGGGATTGGCACCAAAGATTGGGAGGTGGTGTCCATGCAGATGCGATAATGGATCGAATTGCTCATAATGCCGTCTGGTTCAATACAGGCAATACAAATATGCGCGAAAAGTTCAACCAGCCCATCATTTAATTGATTGTTAATATTATGCAACCACTCCTAATTTTGGTGGGTGGTTGTTCTACCTGGTCTCAATTGGCTATCAATTGACCTCTTAGGGCGAATTGGGTGGTCTATTGGCGCGTAATATACAATATAGCTAATAATCAGTAAAATTTTTATGGATATAAATAGGGAAAAATAAGGATCTTCAAAATATAAGTAAATTACAATTTGATTTTTGAGAAATGATAAGAAGATTTATTAACATAGGAAGTTTGAGAGAGGTACTTAATGAATTTACTAAAGATAATACTTATAGTAGTGGGAGTCGCTTTTACTACATTTGGATATTTGATCTATTTTAAAGAAAAATATAATTTGATTAACGGTTTTGAGGCGGATTATAAATCTGGAAGAAAGACAGAATACTATGCTAAAAAGGTAGGATTGGTAGAACTTATCATTGGCATTATCCTTATTTTAATTGGGATCTGTGTGATAATCATTAAATAATACCTCCCCCTTTGTCTGTCTATTAATTTTTGAGCAAGTCGAAATAGAGAACTAATTATATATAATTAGTTTGGAAAATTTATATGAGAAATAGAAGATTTGAAAAATAGATATAAATGTGTATTATAATATTTAACAGTACCCGACACGCCTTTTAGTATAAAGCGGACCAAGTCGGGTTTTTTGATTTTACTTAATAGACTTAATATAATTGGTATAATATTATCATAAGCAATTGAGGATAATCGTGATCAAATAAAAAAATAAGCAGCTAAGTTAATTACTACTTATTAGGAAATCCTGAAATTTCAAATATGCCATCAATTGAGACACTAGTAAATTTATTCTCGTATTTATTTTTGATCGAACTTATTGACGAGATTAAAGATTGGTATTCTTTTTCGGGAATAACTAGTTTAAGGACTAATATTAAATCATGTAAATTTTTGCCAGTATAATTCTCATCAAAAAACTTTTCAAATATAACGGTTTGGCCAGCTTTATTCAATGAGAAAGAATACATGACTTCATCATGGGCGCAAACATTTCTGAAAAAATTACAGATTTTAATTATGTCTATAAGTTCAGTCTTACTAATTTTTTCTTAAGACTGGTAACTATCTTTATATCTCTGACCAAAATCTCTAGCAATTTTATTTTGAAGAGATTCATCTAGGGAGTTATAAAAATAAGATATATTTCCTAAAGTGAGGAAATTTACTCGCACCCAAAGAGGAATATGATCATGCTTTTTTATATAATGCCTAATAGGTTTCTTGCCATTTGAATTTTTATTTTCTCTATTTATGGCATTGGATAATGTCCTATATTTTTCAAAACATAATTTAGTTGATGCTTTGATGCAGAATAATTATCAATTTGTAAGTAAGGATATAGTCCATCTCTATGTAGATCTGAAAAATGATAAGCACAGGATGTTTTTAAAAGTTTTTCAAAACGGAGCAAAGAAGAAAAAATAACTTCTTTAAGTTCACGATCCATTTCATGAAGGGCATAAATTTCTTCAAAACTACTACCAGCTTTATATGCATCTTCTTCCTCATTAGAAGATGTATTATCTAAAAATGGAGCTTTATAGCCATTGATGAGGTTATAATAATTTACTTGTGATAAAATAGTTTTGGCAAATTCTGGATTATTAATGTCTAAACCTCTGGTTGAGAGTATTTCAATTTGTTCATCAAAAGTTTTAAATGGTGTACTCATATATACACCTCATAAAAAAACGCCCCGCCACGTATGGCAAGGGCTTGTTCCTTACTTATATTTTAACAGAAAGTTCTATTAATCCAAGGACTTGCAGAAATAAAATTTGTATGCATGGAAACTATAAAGATATCTAGAGTGGCTTATAACTAATCAATTAGTGGAATATTCCCACATACGAGACTCCTCTAAAATTTCAAAAGTTACCCATACTGACCACTCAAGCCATGAGGAGACTGTATCATTGCTTGTGAAAGAGCAGTAGTGACTGAAGAAGCAGATGTCCTGCTCATACACGAAATTCCCAAGAATGACCATGTTGTAGGTCATGGGGTGACAACGAAGAGGGATACAGTACGTGATGCGAAAGGTAGCCGTGTAATGAGGAAGTGATTGGCAGGATTCGGCGGCTGAGTGTATTGTATAGATTGAAAAGACAAGTAGATAAATAGCTTATCAGCAAGATTCTTGGATACTGGGGGTTGTGTCTGAGAATCTTGTTTTTGGGTTTTAGCGTGAAATTCTCTTAAAATACATGTTTGATTTGAAATTAATTAGCTAAAAAAACGCAAAAATCAGCACCTGTGTTATAATATAAATTTGAACATTTAATTAACGCAATATTCAGTGTCCTGCATTAGTTGCTTTTCGACATCGGGCAACTTCGAGCAAGTGGAGATGGTAACCGCTCTATGGCAACTTTTCAACAGTGATACGGATCAAAAAATGTGAGAGTGGATTTGGCCACTCTGACTGGGGCTGCGATTGTGGCTTTAGGGCCTAAGGTGACCGCCTTAATGTCTAATAATGATGAACTGGCTGAGCAAATCCTAACGGCGAGCCAGCAAGGAGCTGAACCAACGCAAAGACTTTATGCCTTCCCAAGCCATTATCAACAAATTAAGGGAAGCTTTGGCGATTTGAATAATGCACCGAAAGGTGGCGGGGGAGCCATTACAGCGGGCCTTCTTAGAGCATTTCGCTGAGGGCTTGCCTTGGTTGCATTTGGATATTGCGGGACCGTCCTATGCGGATGCAGCTTACGACTACTTCCCTCAAGGGGCGAGCGGTACCGAGGTTAAGACTTTATATCGCTGGGTTGCTGCCTATAATATGTTCACAATAGAAAGAATAGACATCGGAGAAAGCGTCAAGCTTTCTTCGATTTTTTTGATGGGGATGACCTTTCCTGAGACTTTAGTAATAGATTTAAGTAAATATAATTATTAAATTAGAAAAGGCTACACTAAAGCTTTTATTGCTATTAACATTGTGATATTTAACTATCTATTTAGTGATATAATGATTGTAAGCCCTACCAATTTATGTTATAATTATAGAAAGGAAAGGAGGGATTGCTATGGAAGCGAAATTAGGTATTATTCCAGTTCAAGAAGCTTTGGCTAAATATTCTGCCCTATATCCCAAGGATCAATTGACTAAGTTGCAAATCGAACACGAGGGACCTTTTTTGAAGTATGAGATGGTTGGAAATGATGGCCAGGAAAGACATATTTATGAATTCAATGCTGCCACGGAAGAGGTGCTCAAAGAGCGGAGTCGTCCGATGAAGCCGAAACAGAAGGAGCCGAGTCGTCTGGCGAGACGGGCCCTGAATACGACTAACTTATTGCCCCTCTCAGAGATTACCGAGATTGCCTTAAAGCAAGTCCCGGTGGACAATCCTTACCAATGGGAGCTCGATCGAAAGAAAGAGCGGACAGTCTGGAAGGTGGAAATTGCCGATCAGCGGGGCGGAGCTTTCTACGAGGTGAAGGTGGATGCCCAAGATGGGACGGTCGTTGAATATAAGGTGAAATAAGCTACCAACCCAGTAAAGAAAAGTGGAGCCGGTCAAGTTGTTACGCTTGATCGGCTCCACTATTTCTATGGCTTGGGAAAAGCCTTTGATTAGGAGATTAATACTTAGAATTATAGATCAAAAATCTTGCCTGGATTGAGCGTATTGTTCGGGTCAAGGGCTCGTTTAATAGCGCGGAAGACATCAATATCGTCTTCGCTGAAGAAGTCACCCAAATGCTCCTTCTTCTCTAAACCGATCCCGTACTCAGCAGAAGGCAAACCTCCAAGATCAGAAATTAATGGGTAAATACGGGCTTCATAATCCGCCTTCGCTTGCTCCCATTCTTCATCACTTTGATCTTCTCTTATGACACAGATATGAATGTTACCATCCCCGGCATGACCGAAGAAGGCGGTTTCAATGTCTAATTCTCTACCGATTTCCTTGGCTTTGGCCACGAGTGGGGTAAAGTAATTGGCCGGTACCACTGGGTCATACATCTTCTATTCAGCGGCATCAACGATGCCGTTAAGAATGTTGTCCCGAACGGTCCAAGTATCTTTAGCTTCTTGGGCATCGAGGATTAGCCCACGTCTATCGTAGATGTAGGGATAAGGGCTATACTAGAAGCTATGATTCTATGTGTCGTCAAATACGGAAAATGAACTTAAAACCTCCTTCTAAAAAGAAAAAAAGGCGAATCAAGAAAAAAGATAAACCCAACTATTCTTATCCAGGAGAATTAGTTCAAATCGATGTGAAGTACGTTCCTATTCATTCTATAGGTTTTGCCAGTAACCATAAACGATACTATCAAATCACAGCTATAGATGCTTATTCAAGAACTAAAGTTCTTGATTTGATGAATGAAAATAGCACTTATACAACATCTGAATTTCTTATAGATTTAGAGAAAAGAATGGGCTTTAAGATAGACAAAATTCAGACAGATAATGGAAAAGAATTTACAAACGACTCTTATGAAACAGATAAGAAGTCGAGGCTTCAAAGGGTTTTAGAATTTCTTGGGATTAGCTATAAAACAACAGCACCCTACAGTCCTTGGCAAAATGGCTTGGTGGAAAGAAGTCACAGAGAAGATGAAGAAAGATTTTATTCAAGACGTCGTTTTTCAAGTGAGGAAGAACTTCGGAAAGCTTTGGCTAGATACAACACGAGTTATAACAATACTTATCGTAAAGTGCTGAATTTTAAAAGTCCAGATGAAGTCGTTAATGACTATTTTGCTAAAGAAGCTTTAGATGGGGTATATGTCATAGTAAGTGATGTGAATAAAGAAGATATGACGGTTGAAAAAGTAGTTGATTCGTACCGTAATCTAAGTAAAGTTGAATCAGCTTTTAGAACATTGAAAGGCCCAACATTACAAGTTAGACCAATTTATCACAGAAAAGACGATAGAATCGAAGCGCATGTTTTTATCTGTTTCTTAGCTTAATATCTAGAATGGCACATGTTACAAAGGTTACAGCCCTTATGGAAGAAAAATACAAGTGGCTCTGGCTTGGAAACAACGCTTGAAGATGTGTTGGAAAACTTGAAGGCTATTAGGATTAATAAGGTTGATTTTGATGGTTATGAAGTAGGCAAATAACAGAGCCAAACGAAAAACAACAAGAAATAATAGATTTAATATTACCGGAGTAAATGTACCCTCAGGCACTAAAAATAAAAAGTCAAACGAGCGTTGGTGTATCAACACTCATTTGACTTTTCGCTCTGGAAGTCACGTTAAAAAATGACTCTCTTTCAGAAATAGTAGATATTTAAATTTTACAAAATCAAAAACCTCACATTGTTCCCAAGACAACATGTGAGGTTATAGATTTTTATCAATACTAAATTGCCAACTTATCTTTATCATGATACTTTAAAATCAGTTCATTAGTGATAACGTTATTTGCCTCAGACTCATATGCATGCTCCCATGGCAAGTTCGATTGATGCGTTAAATTTATCAACTTTTCTCCAGATAACTTTTTAAAGTTTGTTTGGATGTTCGTTAAGACTGACAAAATATTTTTTGAGTCTCTCACTCGTCTCATACGAGCAAAAGCTTGGACTGGGCCACTGGTTCTCTTTCGGTATTCTTGTTCGATGATTTCGCCATCTGTAATTTTATCAGAACCATATTTTTCAAAAATATCATAAACTGACCTTATAACCGGCCCATACTCCCACGCTTCAATTTCTTCTCTAAATAGCTCTTTGCCAGTCAATTTGAGGTAGTCAGCATAGGCTAGATAGACCATCGTTTGAATCTGTAGTTGAGTATATGAGTCGAACGACAGGAAGAACATTGCTACATCAACAGCTGAGATTTCCAAATCTAGAGATATAGCATGACCAAACTCTAAAATATCATCGTAATACCTAAGATCTGAAAAATACGAATCTTTTTGGCATACACTCTCCCAAGTCTGAGCATCAGTGGTTAAGCTATGGAAACCATATCCAATCTCTGGGTAATGAGACTTTAGCGAATCAATTAGCTCATTCAACGAAACCACATCTTACTTACCTTGCCAAGCTGTTGACCAACCAACTCTTGTTCCTAAAGTATATGACTCACCCACTAGTATGAAATGTCTATACATTATCTATCATCTCTTCCTCCCATTCATCAGACCAGAAACTTTTTGAAATTAGCACTCAACGTTACATCATCACAACAACAAATGAAGTCCGTTGTCACATATATTTTTATCAAAACAAATAACAACAAAATCCATCTCCACACAAACACCTTATATTTTAAGTTTAATTTTAAGAACTATAAGACGTATAATTTTAAGTAGGATAGTTAGCGTTTTTTTAAGAAAGAGGGATTCATATGCAGATTAAACCTGTATCAGATTTAAGAAATTACAAAAGTGTTTTAGATGACGTTTCAGTTGGTAATCCTGTTTACTTAACTAAAAATGGTTATGGGAAATATGTGGTTTATGATATAGAGGAGGCTGAAGAAATAGAGCGCTTAAGAGCAATGTCGCAATTACTCTTTGAACTTCAAAAAGGTAGAGAATCTGGCGAGAAAGAAGGATACTTAACGCTTGAAGAGGCTAAAGAAAGATTTGGGCTAAAATAAATGAACTATGGAAAAATAATTATCAACTAGTCGGAGCAAGTTTTTACCAGGGTTCTTATCATTCAGAGGCTCTCCGAGATACTGGCAATAAACTAAACATACCTTTTTGCACCAAAAACTTAACATTAGGAATTATTACAAAATAATTGCAGATGTCAAAAAAGACTGAGTTTTCCCTACAATTTATACTCAAACGACAACACCCCACAAACGTTGGTATTTCAACGCTTATGGGGTGTTTTTGGTCTTTTTTATTTCAAAAGTTAAGTTTAGTCACTTGCAAAAAATTTATATAGTATTTCATAAGTTTTTTAAATGATAAATTCTTGGAATAGTTCTAAATAAAGATGGAGGCCGTGGAGCTTTTTGCTGAGGTGGTCATGCTGGTCAAAGAGATAGAGGTCGGTATCTGGCCGGTATTTTTTGAGTCGCTTGTAAGACCTGAGTGCCCATTTTTCTTGGTCGCCACAAATGAAGATAGGCTTGGCAGGACTTGCTTGCAGGCTGGTATCCAAACGCATCCGGTAGCAGGAGTAAGACTGGTTTTCAATGGTCTTAGCTGATAAGTCTAGGTCAAAGTAGTCTTTTAAAAGTTCCAAGTGGACCTCAGAATCTGTCTGCTGCCTGATCAGTTTTTCTAGGGCGACTGGGTCCTTTGTCTCTATAATCTCATGGACCTTCTGGCCCAGCCGCTTGGCCAAAAAGCGACACAGCCAGTGGGGAAAGGAGATCAGGAAGGGAGCGTCTAAAAAAGCAAGCTGACAAGAAAAGTCGGGATATTTGAGGGCCTCTACCAAGACATTAGCCCCCATGGAAGACCCGTAAGCATATAAGGCTTGGTTACCCGCAATTTCTTGGACCTTTTGAACAACTTTAGCAGCTTGGTCTTCGATGGAAGTAAAGGTGCCCTCCCCTTGGGCTCCGTCATATTTGACATAATAGACTTGATATTTTTCTTCTAAAAGAGGACCTAACCCTCCATAGCCTCCCCGCCAATGGGTCATCATGCCACTTAAGCATAGGATTTTGGGGCCTTGGGTTTGGCCTTTTTGGATGATTTCCATGACCTACCCCCTTGAGACAAGTAGATCCAGACCAGCCTCTAAGCCACGGACCATGTCTGAGATCCCCAGGGCTGGTTGACCGGGTTTATCTAGGATTTGGGCTAAGGAATAAGGCAGGTGGATAAAGCCGGCCTGCATCTGGGGAAACTCCTGGTCCACCAGATAAAGGCTCTGGTACATAACCTGGTTACAGACAAAGGTCCCAGCAGTATTGGAGATCTCTGCCGGTATGCCGGCTTGGAGAATGGCTTCAAGCATGGCCTTAATGGGCAGGTTAGAAAAGTAAGCCGCCGAGCCATGGACTTGGATAGCCTGGTCGACAGGTACTTGGCCGGCATTATCAGGATGTTTGGCGTCAGCTAGATTGATAGCGACTCGCTCCAGGCTCAAGGCCGACCGCCCCCCTGCTTGTCCTAAGTGGAGGACACGATCAGGTTTGACTTGACGAATTTTCTCTGTGACCAAGCCTACCGCCTGGCCAAAGATTGTTGGCAGTTCTTGTTTGAGAATTTGGGCTTGGCCAAGTTGGTCAGGCAAAAGTTTGAGGCATTGGGCGGAAGGATTAAGCTCTTCTCCCCCGAAGGCATCAAAGGCTGTGATTAAGATTTTCATCATCTATCCTGCTTTCTTTTTACAATTTGGGAGCCGGTCCCTTACTCCTTATTATAGCATCTTAAGGCTAGTTAGACTTGTTTTTTGGAATTATAGTCAGCTCTCAAGAGCATAAATTAAGTTAAGTCATTCAGCTTTACATAGAAAAAGACTTGGAAAATTCTACGACAAAGGCCTTGGTGTAAGCAGGGCCTGCTGGCTCTAGGTAGGCCCTCCCCTGGTACTTGGCTGACAAATGGGCCACAATGGCCAATCCTAAGCCTTGACCTTGACCACTAGGCCTGGTGGAGTCTCCCTTGTAGAAGGGGTCAAAGACCTGGTCGCTATCAAGCTCATGCCCATTATCTAACACTTTAGGGATGATCTTAGGCCCCGCCTGCTTAAGGGCAACTTTCAGCCTAATTCCAGGAGGATTGTGTTTGACGGCATTAGACAGGAGGTTATCTACAATCCGGTTAAAGTCACTGGGATTGACCTGGCCAAAGACCTCTGGCTGGATCTCTAAGTCCAGTTCTACCCCATGGTCTTCCAAGCTCTGGTAATGGTCTGCAATCAAGGCTGTCAGGGCTTGTGATAGGTTGACCCTTTGGATCTGGGGGTCTTCATCTTGAATGACCAAACTGGAGTAGACCATGAGATCTTCGACCATTTTGACCATTTCATCCGCCTTTCGATTAATCAGTTGGTAGCTTGACTCTTGGTCTGGGTCGCAAATTTTACCATCCTTGAGAGCTTGGGCGTAGCCCTTGATCGTGGTTAAGGGCGTCTTCAAATCATGGGCTAAAGAAGAATAGATAAAATGTTCAGCCTTTATCTGCCGGTCCATTTCCTCTTCAAAGTCTCTAGCCAATTGCCTTTGAAAATGCCAAGTCACGACCAAGAAATAGAGAAGGTTTAAAAGGACCATCAGACCCGTTAAGAAGTAAACCAACCAGGCCTTGCCAGGATACCAGTCTATTAGGACTTGAAAGAAAGCCTCGACTCTGATTCAGCGCATTGGTCATAGCCTTAAGGTGTCCTGGTATTTAAGGCCTTTTAAGGACCTCCCTTTGGGAATAAACTCCCTTAGAAGGCCATTATGACGCTCGTTTGATCCTTTCTCCCAGGAAGCATAAGCATGAGCAAAATAAACTTTTAACTGACCTTGGTCTTCAAGACTAGAAAGGTTGGAGCATTCCGCCCCGTTGTCTGTCGTTAGAGTCTTCACTGCCCCTTTCTCGACGTAAGGTTTGAGTATTTTCCACACGTATTTCGTGATGACATCGGCAGATTTTGACCATACTTTACAGGTCAAATACTCCCTCGTTTTTCGCTCCAAAAGCGTGATAATGACAGGTTCATCCTTAGTTTTCCCGCCCAAGATAAGATCTAGCTCCCAATGGCCAAATTCCTGTCGAGACAAGACATCTGGATCACGTTGATTGATTGAGGTCCCCAACTTCTTCTTATTGCTTCCTCTAGGCTCTGAAGGCTTGTACTTGCGTTTACGCATGGTGACTTTTCTAGGCAAATCGATGTTGCGAACCTCAAGGAGGTTAAGATCAATGTAGGTATATAGGGTTTTAGTACAGGGCGCCTTTTCGTCTGGGTGCTCTCTTCGATAACTGTGCACATAGGAATCGACGGAGTGAACCCTATAGCCTTCTTGTGGACAAATAGCCTGACGAAGCGAGTTCATGAAGTCTGAAGAGTAGCGATTGATATCGTTTCAGACCAGACCTCCTTTTATTTTCCTCTGCCACCCTCTGCCCAGCATCTGCCTTATAGACCTCAACAAAGGTATAGTCGGACTTCATCTGAGTCACTGTTCCGCGTTTAATTTTCCTTGAAACGGTCGATTGAGAGATCTGAAGACGTTTAGCAATCTCTGTTTGGGTCACGCCCTGATCATACAGAGCTTGGATTTGACCACGTTCTGTAGCAGATAGATGATGAAAGGTACGATGAGTTGTGTTAGCATCTGACTTAGGCATATAGTGCACCCCTTACTATTTTTTGGTCAATGACAGTATAGGGCACTATGTGCTTTTTTTCTTCAAATTCTTTATGCATTTCACTTTACAACTAACCTAGTCAACTTATTTCTTAAAAAATTGTTGACAAGAAAAAAATGACCATGTATACTGTATATAGTGTATATGCCGTATATGTACAGATGTATTCGGACAAGTACAGCATATAACAATTAATATTTCAATCTTCCTAAGATTTGAAGAAAGGAGGGAACCCCTTGATTATAAACTTAAACAAGAAGAGTAAGATTCCTCTGTATGAACAAATTATCAGTGAAATCAAACGAAATATATTAACAGAAAAAATAAAAAGCAATGAACAGCTTCCTTCGATTCGAAAGCTAGCTAAGTCTTTAGATGTCAGTGTCATCACTGTTAAAAATGCCTATGACAACTTGGAAACGGAAGGCTACATTGAAACGGTGTCAGGCCGAGGAAGTTATGTTGCTGAATTAAATCAAGATTTGTTAAAAGAAAAAGTTGAAGAAAAAATAAAAGATTATATGACTAGCCTTGTTATTGAGGCTCATAAAATCAATATGAGTAAAGAAGCATTAATCAAGATACTTGAAGACATTTACGAGAAGGAGAATTAACATGAGTGACTACGCAATCGAAATTAAAGGTCTAGCGAAAAGCTTTCCTGACTTTCAAATGAAAGACTTAAACTTACAGATTCCAAAAGGATATATCACTGGATTCATCGGACCCAATGGAGCAGGTAAAAGTACGACGATCAAAATGATGATGAGTCTTATGCATCCTGATTCTGGAGAAATTAAAATCATGGGGCAGAACATCCAAGACCATGCGGAAGAAATCAAAGCACGAATTGGCTTTGTTTATGCTGAGAATGTTTTTTACGACCATTTAAATATCAAGGAAACAGAAAGGCTGATTGCTCCTTTTTATAAAAAATGGGACCATCAAAAATTTACAGACTTGATTCAATCGTTTGGATTGCCTAAGAACAAAAAGGTTAAAGATTTTTCAACAGGTATGAAGGTGAAGCTCTCTTTAGCTGTAGCTTTATCTCACCATGCCGATTTGATCCTGTTAGATGAGCCAACATCAGGATTAGACCCCATCGTTAGAAAAGAAATCTTGAATATCTTATATGACATTATTCAAGATGAAAGTAAGACCATTTTCTTCTCTTCACATATCACGACAGATCTGGAGCAAATCGCTGACTATATCACCTTCATTTATGATGGTTCAATCATACTTAACGAAGAAAAAGATAACTTACTTCAACATTATCGATTGGTTAAAGGCGATCAGAAACTTCTAGAACATGACCGATTAAAAGATTATTTAATTGGCTTAGAAAAACGTGACACTGGAAGTATTGCGCTAACAAAGGAAGCTGAAGTCTTTGAAGAGATGTATGGCGATCAGCTTGTGATTGAAGCTGCGTCACTTGAAGACATCATGTACTACTTTACAAAGAGAGAGGGATTTTAGGATGAGAGCATTACTCAATAAAGAATTTATCGTTAATCGAAAAACTCAATTACTTTCTTTACTCATTTATTTAATTATTAGTTTCTTACTCAATGAGGGGGGATTATCACTCTGGATGGCCCCGGTATTCACAATCAAGAGATTAGATATACATGAGCGATCGGATGAAAAAAATGAAAGTTGGCAATTAATCAATAGTCTACCTGTTAGTCGCACACAAGTCTTGCAATCCAAGTTTTTATTTAATTTTATAACATCTTGTGTTTATATTTTGATCCCCGCTCTCATTAATTACCTTGTTCCAAGTTTTGAAACGACTAGCCTGAGCACCATTTTACTTTATCTGTCCTTATGTGCTGTACTTATTACAGTATATCATCTTCTATACCTCTTATTTGGTCCCAAGGTGGTGGGTGTCGTTTTTATCCTTCTTTTTGGCTTTATTATTGGAGCAGGTCCAGCCATTTTAGAAAGTTCACTTGCCCAAAATATATTGACAAGTTTATCTAGCCGGTCAGCTACAAGCATTCAGCTTTTGGTAAGTGCTATCTTATTAGCTATTTCTGCGGGTGTTTTTTCCATCACATTATCACGATTTAAGAAGATGGATTTATAACAGAAAGAGAACACCTTACAATATTGTAAGTACTCAAACTCAAACAAAACTGCTATAGTGTTTTTGATGTATAGAAAAAATGGTGATCGTATGAAAAAATTATGGAAAATTATTTTATCGATATTAGCTGTCATGATATTGATTGTTGCTGTACTTGTTCAGGTTTTCGGTCCTGTTTATGGGCCGCTCTTAACCGGCAAACCTATCTATCTAGTCGAACCTAAGCCAAGTCGGTATGGTCAGATTGCTTTTAACCACATGGATACGATGGGTTTGTACAGAACTAGCGAGGAATGGCAAGCTAATCGGGAAAAATTTGAAGACGAGCTTGGCTCAGTGACTAATGAGGAAGACTTGCTTCTTAAATTAAATGAAGCAATTATACTAGCAGGTGGCAAGCATTCTTTTGCTGATCAGCACTTAACAGAGGAAGAAATGCGAGAAGAATACCAGGAACCGGTCGCAAAAGAAGAAGCTAACGTTTTATATCTTGAGCTTCCAACTTTTGCAGCTAGTCTAGACCTAGCCCAAGACTATGCCGACACCCTTATGACCGGGTTAAAAAAAGCGAATGACTACCAAGGGATCATCATTGATCTAAGAGGCAATAGAGGAGGGGACATGGGACCCATGTTAGCTGGTCTTTCACCACTACTTGAAGATGGAGAGCTTTTGAGTTTTGTTTATGGTGAAAATGAAGTTCCCGTGACTTTAGAAGACGGATCGATTGAAGGTGGGGGAAGTCCCATCAGTGTTGAGAACATAAAGAAAATAAAAGATCTGCCCATAGCTGTATTGATTGACCATGACACGGCTTCCTCTGCTGAACTAACATTACTCGCATTAAAAGAGAACGAAAATGTTAAAACTTTTGGAGAAGAAACGCGTGGTTTAACTTCAGTCAACCAGACCATTAACTTGACGGAAGATATATACCTTGCTCTAACCATCGGATCGGTTAAAACTCGATCAGGAGAAAACTATAAGGAACAGCCCATTCAAGCAGATGTGCCTAGCCAGCAAGCAAAAGAAGACGCATTGCAATGGATACAAGAAATGAAATAACTACATACAAAAAAGCTTTGAAAAAAGTGGAGTGATGTTTTTTGCTTGGCCTATAATTCTGTAAGCTTCAAGAAGCAGAATTTGTCGATTATATTCTTATAAAGTCCAATTTTGCAAATCGCTTAGCTATAAATTACAATGAGAGGGTACTGACAGTTTTTTAAAGATATGAAGGAGTTGTTAGCTTGACTATTCGACTGATCACTGTAGATATGGACCAGACCTTTTTGAGAGCCGACAAAACTTATGATAAGGACCGTTTCCGCAAGCTTTTCTCCGCCTTTGAAGACCGGGGCGGTGTTTTCGCTGTGGCCAGCGGAAATGCCTATTATAATTTAGACCATTATTTCGAAGCGGACATTCTTCCGAAAATTTACTTCTGCGGGGATGACGGCAATTTTATTATCAAGGACCAGAAGAAGCTGGCTGAACTGTCTCTGGATCCCGATCTGGTTGACCGCCTGATCCGTTTTTTGAGCCAGTATGAGAACACCCACCAGGTCATCGCCAGCACAGGTGATCGGACCTTTGCGACGCCCAGCGACGATCCCTTCGTTAAGGAGAAAATGTCGATCTATTATTTCCAGTCCGAGTATTATGAGCGGGTGGAAGACTATCCGCGTGAAGGGGTCAACCGTATGACCTTGCTTGGGAAGTTTTCTCTTGAGGAAAATAAGGCCATTATGGATGAGATTAACCGGGCCTTTCCCGAGCTCGAAGCGGTGACACCGGGAGACCAGTGGATTAATATCTATGACCGCCGCGGAGGCAAGGGGAGTGCCATTGCCTATCTCCAGGAGGCTTATCAGATCAAGGCTGAGGAGTCTATTGCCTTTGGGGACAGTCTCAATGACCGCAGCATGATGAGCGAAGTCAAGTATTCCTGCGCCATGGACAATGCCGATCCGGAGCTCTTTGAATCCTGTACCTATCGAATTGGCAACAATGAAGACCAGGCCGTTTTAGATGTGATGGAGCAAATATTAACGGAGCCGGACATGAGCTTTATGGAAGCTTATCGGATCTAACATTTAGACGGGAAAGCTGGCATTTTTGTAAATGAAAAGGGACGCCCTTCAAATTGAAGCCGTCCCTTTTTCCTTTAGGAGATATGACACATTTGTCCCTTTAGCCGGCAGTAACGCCGCCGTCGATAACGATATTGGCTCCCGTAGTGAAGGAGGACTCATCGCTTGCCAGATTGAGAACGGCGGAGGTGATTTCCTCTACTGTCCCCTGGCGAATCCCCTGGTCGACGCCGGCCATCACGCGGGCGATGCCTTTCTCGCTGACATTCTTCTGCGAATCCATCACTTCGGTTTCTATCCCGCCTGGACAGATGGCATTGCAGCGGATGTTATCCAGCGCATACATGTAGGCGGTGTTCTTGGTTAGACCGATAAGGGCATGCTTGGAGGCCGTATAGGAAGCC
This sequence comes from Suicoccus acidiformans, assembly GCF_003546865.1. Taxonomy (GTDB): domain Bacteria; phylum Bacillota; class Bacilli; order Lactobacillales; family Aerococcaceae; genus Suicoccus; species Suicoccus acidiformans. Next base: position 2,070,160 of record NZ_CP023434.1, on the reverse strand, counting down.
CCGGCCTTGCCCCCATTGATCCCGCCAAGGGAAGCAATGTTAATGATGTTTCCGCCTTCTCCCTGGTCCAGGAAGACCTGAACCGCCCTGCGCATGGCACGGAAGGGCCCTTCCAAGTTCAGGGTCATCACCCAGTTCCAGGTGTCGTCATCCGTTTCGGCAACGGGCCGGAATTCGTCCATCACTCCGGCATTATTGATGAGAATATCCAGCCGGCCTTCCTCCTTAACGGCAAAGTCGATCATTTCCTCGCATTTGCCTTCTACAGTCAAGTCAGCCGGGAAGGGGAGGATTTTTCCGGGCAGGTCCTTAGCTTCCTCAGCCAAGGCTTCCAGCCTCTCCTTGCGGCGGGCAACAGCAACCACCTTGGCCCCTTCTTCAGCAAAGCGGAGGGCAATATCATAGCCCATACCGCTGCTGGCCCCGGTAACGACAACTACTTTATCCTTAAATCTCATAAAATAATCTGCCTCCTCAGTCAGTTCTCAGTGACGCATCATGACATTCTCAATTTTTCCATACCTATTATCTCAGACTTTGAAAGGGCTTTCTATGGACCCGCTAAACAAAAATGGGGTCCTTTTTTGGATAGTTAGCACAATTCTTCACAAATCAGACCCCTCTAAAGAAGCTTGTTCCGATGCCAAAAGAAGCCAATATAAAAAACTGCCAAAGAATGGCAGTTTGAGGCTGGCATTAGCTTGTGAAGCTTTTATTAAACTCTATGGTTCTAAAATAAATACGGTTGATGGAAATTTCTCGACCGTTTTTAAGTGCAAAAAACGCAGATGTTCTTTAATATTAAAGTTGACCCAATAATAAAGGAGAACATCTACGTATGAATCATTTTATCGAAAAAATCTTCCAATTAAAAGACAAAAACATTGTGGCATTGCCAATAATGATTATGTCATTGTCAGTAATGGAAAACGCTCCTCTCGTCTGACATTAACAGCCAAATCAGGCTTACCTGCTTACTTAATCCTAGCTAAGCAACGCTTTTTATGCAAAGCCTGTGGGCGGTCATTTACAGCGAAGACATCCATCGTTAATCCTGACTGCTATATTACGAATCAAGTCAAACAACAGATTATGGACCGCGCCACAAGAGTCACTTGTGAAACAGATATCGCCAAAGATACCTTTGTATCACCGAATACAGTCCGACGGGTGATTCATGAAACCGCTCGAGCTATTCGAATACGGTCCACTGAACAGTTGCCTGAGCATCTATCCTTTGATGAATTTGAAAGCGTTAAGTCGGTTAAAGCAGCGATGAGCTTCATCTGTTGTGATACACTGTCACATAAAATCGTAGATGTGGTCGAAGACAGAAAAACACACTCACTCAGTGCTTATTTCTCAAGGTTTAGTCGCCAAGCACGTTACCAAGTTCAAACCATTACGATAGATATGTACGAACCATACATGCACCTGGCAAAGCGATGGTTTCCAAATGCAAAGATTATTCTTGATCCGTTCCATTTAATTCAAGCCTTAAATCGCGAATTAGATCGGACACGAATTCGTTACATGAACGAGGTTCGTTATAAAGATTCAAGACTCTATAATAAACTTAAGCGTTATTGGAAATTAATACTCAAACCAAAAAGCGACTTAATGTCTACTGAATACCATCGCTTCCCACTGTTTGATTGGTTAACCAATACTCGTAGCATTGTGGACTATCTCATTCAGCACGACGACGTCTTGAAGGATACCTATCAAATGGTGCATCAATTGGGCGATGCCTTAAGGGATAGGAACTGGCAACGATATCAAGAGATTTTGGCACAAAGCCGGTCCATGACACTTTCAAAAGGCTTAAGGCGTGTATTAAGGACGTTCAGAAAGTATGGGGAATATATCCACAACACACTCACACATGCAGGCCTTAGTAATGGTCCTATCGAAGGGATTAATAATAAGATTAAACTACTCAAACGCAATGGTTATGGTTACAGAAACTTCAGTCATTTTAGAGACAGAATATTACTCATGTGCCGACTTTATGAACCGAAGAACAAAGAGAAAGATCAAGCAACAAATTTAGTCGCTTGACCTTAAATTTACTCATCAACCCTATTTGACAAAGAGCCTAAAAAAGAGAGCAGCCTATAAAGGTCAACTCTCTCTAAAATATTGTCTAACTTTTTGGGGTCACTATATAAGTAGATTTACTTTTTTAAGTGTCTACTTTAGGGGGAGCATATCACCCACCTAAAATATGTGGATTTGATGTAGAAGGAAAGTTACTGTACCGTATGAAGGAGAAAAATATTAATCTAAGTCTTGACCTGTCCGTTAGGGGCTGGAGTATCCTTTAATCAAGGAGGTGTTAGACCATGCTTAGAAATGAAATTCAAGAAAAAACCGGTTTAACTAGAAAAGCGATCGAGTATTATGAAGATAAAGGTTTGATTAAGCCTTTAAAGTCAGAAAATGGCTATCGAGATTATAGTGATAAAGATTTAGAAATTCTAAATAAAATATCTTTGTTTAGAAAAATAGGTCTAAGTATATCTGAGATTAAAGAATGTTTATCATCAAAGGGCAGCTCACTATCTTCTATTCTTAGAAGAAAAGAGCATCAGTTAGAAATTGAACAAAAGAGAAAAGAAGTTATTGAACTGATAGTTAAGAAAGAAAATCAGAATATAATTGAGAGTAAAATATCTTTGATAGAAAGAGAAGAAAGCATTTACGAAAAATTAGAAAATGCCTTTCCTGGATATTTTGGACAGCTAATATTTTCTGCTTATCAACCATTTTTTAATGAAACACTGGATAAAGAGGGGAAAGTTGCATATAAGGAGTTTGTAGCATATTTAGATAGTTTACCTTCATTTACACTGAGTAAAGAAGAGCAAGAGTATATAGAAGAAGTTAGCTCTACTTATGATATGAAGACATTAAAAGAAGTTAATGAAGCAAAAATTAAGGCTATAGAGAATTCTGAAAAATGGATAGAAGAAAATAAGGACATCATTTCTCAGTATCAAGATTATAAAAATAGTGATGAATATCAAAATAGCCCGATGAAAATCATTCAAGCTAAGTTGAATAAATATATGCTAGATAACAAATACTATGAAACAGCTATTCCTCTTATCAGAAAGTTTAGCAAGAGCTATGATGAGTATTACCAGAAATTACTAGTAGCAAATGATGAATATATAGAACTCAATAAATAACTTAAAAGGCACCGTTCGAGGTTGCTGAAAAGGAGCACTCTAGTTTTTGGATACGATTAGAGTCTAGAATAAAAATCTTTGCTATGGGTGTCTCCAGCGTAAAAAATATGATATACTTTACGCAAGAAAGGAAAATATTTATGAAAAAGCATTATATTGTTTTATTGCTCTATAATACCATCATGGCGATTGGTTTATTTGTTTGTAATTATTTTTGGAATACACCATATACTTCTGATAATTTTAGCAGAAAGTTTCTCGTGTTCATGACATTGTTAGCTATATTGGCCTTATACCATGGATTGAAACATAAATCTGAACTAACTCTATCAAACAAGAGCAAAGCGAGTTACATACCGTCGATGATTTTATTTGTACCGGTTGTTGGGTTTGGCATATACTCAATGATAACAGGATTTAGCCCTACTCTGACGTTTCTCATCTTGGTAATTGATACGGCATTAATTGGAATTGCAGAAGAAGGTATGTACCGTGTCATTCTACTTGGCTCAATGGTGAGAAAGATGCATCCTGTTTTAGCGCTGGTCTTATCATCACTTCTATTCTGCTTGTTGCATGTTTTAAACCTTATAGGAGGCTTGTCTGTATCAGAAGTAATAAGTCAGCTGGGATCTACTTTTGTGATGGGTATGTTCTTAGGTGCAATGTACTTGGAAACAAAAAAACCAATATTCCCCGTGATATTCCATTCGCTTTGGGACTATATAATTTTGAGCGGAAGTTTGGAAACACTGTCATTTATGCCCATTGCCCTTGTGGGAACATATGCTGCGGAGCTACTTATTACTTTGATAATCGTTATAAAATTGATTAAAAAGAAAAATCAATTCCGTATTGATGGATAAGTTATGTAGAAGATAGATTGTTATATAAGAATTTGTATTCCGTCTTGCTAGTATCTACTTTACTATAGTTAAAATAGCAAAGGAATAATTAATCTAGCCTCGAGAGAAATCTCGGGGCTTTTTTATGCACTAACCTAACGAAGGCAAGTGAGTTTTAGATGCAGTCTCACACGACGAGCAAGGACTAGTTAAACGAGAAGGGCTGTTCGATTGACTCCTTAGCTCAGAAGATGATTCAAGAAGCTCTAACAACAGCTTCGGGAGAGGTCAAACGAGTTCTGGAACTGCGTCAGGAATTATCCAAATCCAGCGTAAAAAAATATGCTGCCATGAAGCATGTGATGGGAGCTCAAAACAGAGCTAGAGGGCTGATTCTATTTTATGGGGCCAACCGAACAGGGCGCTATGCAGGTCGCTTGATTCAAGTTCAAAACCTGCCTAGAAATTACTTAATCAATCTTGAAGAAGCTAGAGCGTTAGTTAAAGCAGAAGATGAAGTCGCTTTGGAAAGTTTATTTGATTCTACATCCAATGACTTGTCTGAGCTGATTCGAACCGCCTTTGTCCCTAAAGAAGGTCACCGTTTTATAGTTGACGACTTTTCATCCATTGAAGCACGAGTTCTAGCCTGGCTATCGAATGAACGCTGGCGGCTTCAAGCTTTTAAAGCTGGTAAGGATATTTATTGCGAGTCAGCGTCACAGATGTTTGGCGTTCCCGTTGAAAAGCATGAAGTGAACAGCCATTTAAGGCAAAAAGGCAAGGTGACCGAGCTGGCATGTGGTTACGGGGGTTCTGTAGGGGCCCTAAAAGCCATGGGTGCTTTAGAAATGGGCCTGGAAGAAGATGAACTTCAAGGCATTGTGGATGATTGGCGACAAGCCAGTCCTAATATTGTGGACTTTTGGTGGTCAGTTGATTGCTGTGCGAAAGACACGATTAAAGGTTGTATGCTCACTGAGACGCATGGCCTTCGCTTTACTTATGAGTCTGGGATTCTCTTTATCCAACTCCCGTCAGGTCGAAGGCTAGCCTATTGTAAGCCTTGCATGGGTGCAAATCGTTTGGGCGGGGAGTCCATTCATTTTGAAGGAATCGGCACTGGCAACAAGTGGCATTTCATCGAAACCTATGGACTAAGCTGGTTGAGAATATTACCCAAGCGATTGCTCGAGACATCCTGGCAGAAACCATGTATCGCTTAAAAGATTACCGAATCGTTATGCACGTCCATGATGAGATTGTCTTAGAAGTCCCAGAAGGAGAGTCGAGTGTGGAAGAAATCTCGGCCATCATGAGTCAACCACCCGATTGGGCAGAGGATTTACAACTAGGTGTAGCTGGCTTTGAATGCCAGTTTATTCAACCAAAAATCTGGTCTTAAACGTAAGGTTAGTCGTGTTTCATGCTTTAGAATTGTAGATATGTATGTTGAGATTCACTCTGCTAAGATGGAACCAATCGTTTAGAATTAAACTGGTTGATTGAAGATCGTCAGATTCATTTATTGGATGTTGTTATGACCAATACTGTCAGTCGATTAGGCAGAGATACTATTGGGATTTTTAGCAGCATATCGTGATATTCGTCAGGAAGGGTTCGGAGTGATTTCTGATAAGAATGGACTTGATTCGAGTGATGATGCCAATGGATTAATGTTGGCTGTTCAAGAAGCAAAGGCAAGACGGAGCAATGTTCTCCGACGAAATAGTGAAGTTCAGCGCACAAAAGTGTAATATAATTCTAAAAACAGTCTCAATATAATTCTAAATAGTTTTATACTTCAGTTATTAATCAAAAACCTGTATTGGAAGAGAGAATTTAGATTTGGAACTATTACCCATTCTGCTTTATGAAACTGCAATGAAGAATATATACGTTGATGTTTACTATAAAGACGAAACCTTCTGGATGAATCAGAAGATGATGGCCAACTTATTTGAAGTCGGAGTACCCGCAATTTCCAAACATCTTAGAAATATTTATGCTGAGGACGAATTAGATTTAAGTTCAACTGTTTCCAAAATGGAAATAGTTCGTTTAGAAGGTCAGCGACAAGTCAAGCGAGCTGTTGACTTCTATAACCTAGATGCCATAATTGTGGTTGGCTACCGAGTTAATTCCAAGCAGGCAACTCGCTTTCGGCAGTGAGCGATCAAAACTTTGAAAGAATTTATTACTAAGGCCTTTGTCTTGAACGACGAATTTCTAAAGAATGGGCAAGCTTTCGGTCAAGATTATTTTGAAGAATTACTGGAGCGAATTCGTGAAATTCGACGTACACTCGACTTTATTCACACTTTGTACGTGAAAAATATTGAAGCGGTATCTTTACTTGTTAGGGAACAGTGTGACGAAGAGAGGTAATTAAATTCGCCCATGCACGGAACTTCCAAGGAACGGCCATATTGTAGGTCATGGAGTGACACCGAAGTAGGGATACAGCACGTGATATGAAAGGCAGCTGAGTGCGTGTTATCGATTGGGAAAGTTAAATGAGAATTGCTTAACAAGGTTTCCGAACGATTCAACAGTGTTTAGAGACCCACTTTTTGTTTTATACTTATCCATATGAACATCCTTTATCTTGGATAAGTCCTCCAAGTCCATAATAAAGGAATTTTTGTGTTTATAGAGCATTTACCTCTCTATATTTCAGCAATTTAATGACATCGGAGTTTTGTGTAACATTACTGAATATCTTGAAGCATAATTATCGTTAAGCTCTTTCGTTATAATCGGCATCCATCATATAGTTCTAAGGCTCTTATTTTGTTATAATTATAGGAAGAGATGCATTAGCAATCGATTAGATTTCAAAATTAACAAAACTTTCTGTAATAATCATCAGAGAACAAAGAGAGGAGTTTAGTATGGCTTCAAATTTTAATATATTTCCTGAAGCATACCGCTTGTTTGAAAATCTGGGTCAAGCTGCTGAAAGGAATGTCTATAGTGATCCGAATACTGCCGTCTTCAAGATGCGGCAATTCTCTGAGAAGATGGTGGATGTTATATGTTCTTTAGAGGCAATTTACATTGATCAACGGGCTAATCAATTAGATAAATTAAACGAGCTAAGAAAAAATTATGTATTAGATGGGGATATTGAGAACGTTCTGCATACTATTCGTAAGACGGGGAACCGGGGTGTGCATGATGGAGATGTCGAGACTTCCGAAGCGATGGACTTACTTCGGTTAACGCATTACTTGTCGAATTGGTTTATGGAAGTGTATGTAGATTATCGATTTGAAGCTCGAGAATTTCAATTACCAGAGAATCAAGATGTGCTAAGAGATCAGCGAATTGCTGAACTGGAGACTCAATTACTTGAGCAAGAACAGGCTCTGAGTCAACAAATGGCACTGAATTTGAATGATGAAGCCAACGCAAATGAGCAGGTCAAGAAAGAAAGACGTCAACGGTCAAGACGATACACGGATAAGCGCCCTCCTAATGAAATTGAAACGCGGATTCTCATTGATGAGCAACTTCGCTCAGCCGGATGGGAAGCGAATACGCATGAATTAAATTACAAGACACATCACACCATGCCTGCCAAAAATCGTCAAATGGCCATTGCAGAATGGCCTTGTGGAAGTGGTTTTGCCGATTATGCTCTATTTGATGGCTTGGAATTAATTGGGATTATTGAAGCAAAGCCCTATGGCAAGGATATCGCAGGTGATTTGCAACAAGCCAAGCGTTACGCTAGAGAAGTAGAGGCTCATGAGACGTTTGAATTTAAAGGGGAATGGAATGGTTATCATGTCCCCTTCGTTTATTCAACAAATGGCCGGCCCTATTTAGAACAACTCAAAGAGAAATCGGGTATATGGTTCTGGGACACAAGACGAGATGACGTGCCGTCTTATGCCCTTGAACAGTGGCATTCACCGCAGGACTTACGCAAGAAGCTTGAGGTGAATATTGAAGAAGCGGAGCAGGCCCTTGAAGCAGACCAGGCTTATCCAGACTTTGCTAGTCGTTATTATCAGATTGAAGCGATTCAAGCGGTTGAGGAGGCTTTAGCAAATAATCAACGACGTATGTTAATTGCGATGGCAACCGGTACAGGGAAGACGCGGTTAGCCTTAGCCATTATGTACCGTCTCATTAAGACGAAGCGCGTAAGACGTATTCTTTTTCTCGTAGACCGTAAGTCCTTAGGGGAACAAACGGCAGATGATTTAAAAGATACCAAAGTTGACAACCTATCCTTATCGGATATATACGGTGTCAAAGAGGTGACAGACCGCTTCCCTGATGATACAACTAAGATTCAAATTTCCACCGTACAAGGGATGGTACAACGTCTATTTAATCAAGAGAACCCTGAGAAAATTCCTTCCATCGGAACCTATGACTTTATTATCGTTGATGAGGCCCATCGTGGCTATAACGAGGACCGAGAATTATCGGAAGAACAATTAGAGTATCACGATGAGAAGGACTATATTAGTCAATACCGTCGGGTCATCGATTACTTTGATGCGGATGTGCTCGCATTGACAGCCACACCCGCCTTACATACAACGAATATCTTTGGTATGCCGATTTATAGCTATTCTTATACAGATGCTGTCGTCGATGGCTACCTCGTAGACCATAACCCACCTTATAAGTTCGAGACGGAATTGAACCGTGCCGGCATTACGCTACACAAAGATGAACAAATTACTCTTTGGAATCCAGACGAATTTGAAATGGATAAAGCTTTACTAGAAGATGATTTACATTTCGATGTGGCTCATTTCAATAAGCGAATTATTAATGAATCCTTTAATCGTGTGATTTGTGAGGCATTAGTGGATTATATTGATCCAACAGAACCCGGCAAGACCTTAGTGTTTGCCGCGACAGATTATCATGCAGACATGCTTGTCCGCCTGCTAAGGGAAGCTTATTCTAGTCGGGGCTATGATGTGACTGAGGATATGATTATGAAGATTACGGGTGCTAATCACGATTCTAGTGCAGATATTCGCCGCTTTAAGAATGAAGTCTATCCGAATATCGTGGTCACGGTAGACTTGTTAACAACCGGAATTAATGTGCCTGAAATTGTCAATTTAGTCTTTGTTCGCAAGGTACGTTCAAGAATTCTTTACGAACAGATGCTTGGCCGAGCGACGCGACTCTGTCCTGAGATTGATAAAGACGCCTTTAATATCTTCGATGCGGTGCAGCTGTATGATACGCTTTATGACGTCACAGATATGAAACCTGTCGCAAGAAGTCCTAAGTATACCATTGAAGATATCTTCCAAAAAGCGATTGAAGCAGAGACCAAAGAAGAATTCAACTTTCTCCGCAAAGAACTGTTAAGTAAATTACAACGCAAAAAGCAACGTTTGGATGACAAGGCCTTGGATGAGATTCGAGAATTGAATAACACGTATTCAATCGATCGCTGGCTCCATGATCTAAAGGAGATGGATCAGGCCACCTTAGCAGGAGAGCAAGAGCATATTGAAACACTTGCAGTCTACAGGCCTAGTGGCAAGGACATCATCATATCGGATGAAGAGGATCAATTAGTGGCTGTTGAGCGTGGATTCGGTGAAGGGAATACGAAGCCGAAAGATTATTTACAGTCCTTTGAAGGTTTCATTAAGGACAATATCAATATAATACCTGCCCTAAATATTGCCGCTAACCGACCAGCTGACTTAACACGCGAGGAGCTTCGAGAAGTTGAACTCATCTTAAAGAAACACCAATTCGATGAGAAGGGGCTGCAAGAAGCCTGGCGTAAAGAAAAGAATGAAGTGGTGATTGCCAATATCATCTCTTTTATACGCCAAGCGGCTATCGGGAGTCCATTAGTGGATAACCAAACACGGATTAAGGAAGCCATGGCATCAATTTATGCCATGCACGATTGGTCAAGTGTTCAACTGAAATGGTTAGAACGGATTGAAAAGCAATTAATTAAGAGCCCTGTACTAGGTCCAGACGCAAAGGCTGCCTTCGATGACCGAGGGGTATTCGCCAATCAAGGAGGCTATAAGCGGGTGAAGCAAATTTTCGGTGATTATACCGATGAAATAGTAGACACAATCAACGATAAATTATATGGATAGAATTAGAGGGATAATGTGAATAACAATGAAATTGTTCAACGCCTATGGAATATGGCCAATGTGTTGCGTGATGACGGTATCTCTTACCAAGATTATGTCACAGAACTAACGTATCTTCTGTTTCTGAAGATGATGAAAGAACAAGGCACAGAAGAAGTCTTGCCGGAAGAATATCGCTGGGATGAGCTAGTGAAGCGAGAAGGCTTAGAGCTTAAGACCTTCTATCAACAACTTCTGTTAGATTTAGGTAATAAAGAAAAGACGCAGGCTAAGTAATTAAATCAAATATACGCCAATGCCAGCACGAGTATTGATGAACCAGCCAATTTAGAGAAGCTTATTAAAGGGATTGATGCCTTAGATTGGTATTCCGCTAAACATGAAGGGCTAGGAGACTTATACGAAGGACTGCTAGAGAAGAACGCGAACGAGACCAAATCTGGGGCTGGGCAATATTTCACGCCTCGTCCTCTCATTGATGTCATGGTTCAGCTGACGAGCCCTCAGCCAGGTGAACGCTTGAATGACCCGGCAGCCGGAACATTTGGCTTTATGATTGCGGCCGATCGCTATATTAAAGAGCAGACCGATGATCACTTTGACTTAAGTCCTGAAGAAGCAGAATTCCAAAAGCATGAAGCCTTCTCCGGGATGGAATTAGTCCCAAGTACCCATCGACTCGCCTTAATGAATGCCATGCTCCATGATATTGAAGGACCATTGGAGTTAGGTGATTCACTTTCCAGTAATGGTAAGTGGATGAAGGACTATGACTTGGTACTGACGAATCCACCTTTTGGAACGAAACGGAGTGGCGAGCGTGCGACACGGGATGACTTAACTTTTGTAACGTCAAATAAGCAATTAAACTTCTTACAAATTATTTATAATTCCTTGAAGGCCGATGGAAAAGCAAGGGCAGCCGTTGTTGTGCCGGATAATGTCCTCTTTGATTCAGGGGTAGGGGAAGAGATACGTAAGGATTTAATGAACAAATGTAATCTCCACACCATTCTTAAATTGCCCACCGGTATCTTCTATGCCCAAGGCGTTCAGACCAATGTTCTATTCTTTACTCGGGGTAAGACAGAAAAGGGCAATACACAAGAAACTTGGATTTATGATTTGCGACACAATATGCGATCCTTTGGTAAGCGTAATCCATTGGAAGCCAAGGACTTTGAAGACTTTATTGCCTGCTATCAAGCAGAAGACCGCACCCAATGTGAATCCACTTGGTCAGAAGAGAATCCCAATGGGCGCTGGCGACGCTTCACAATGGAAGAGATTGAAGCCAGATCGAACACGAACCTGGATATTAATTGGATGGTTGAAGAGAGCGATGAACCGGATTATACCTTAGGTGAATTGTTAGACTTAATGGAAGCATCCTCCCGTGAGATTCAATCTTCTGTTGAACAACTGCAAGAACTACTAGGAGACTTGATCGAATGATAGATACAGACTTATTAAAAGAAAAAATCCTTGACCTGGCCATGCGGGGGAAGCTGGTGGAACAAGACCCCGCGGATGGCAATACCAGAGATTTGCTTCAAGAGATTCAAGCAGAGCGAGAACAATTAATTAAAGAGAAGAAGATTAAGAAAACTAAAACACTTCCGCCGATTAGCGAGGATGAGATTCCCTATGAGATACCCGAGAGTTGGGAATGGGTGAGGTTGGGGGATATCCTTCTTGAACACTTAGGTGGAGGTACCCCATCGAAGAAAGTCTCGCAATACTGGGGTGGAAATATTCCATGGTGTAGTATAAAGGATTTTCATGGCGATACATTAACTGAAACCATAGACTCGATAACAGAAGAAGGGTTGAATAATAGTTCATCCAATTTAATACAAAGCGGTAATTTAATTGTTGCAACTCGTTTAGCAGTTGGCAAGATAATGCTAACTAATATTGATGTGGCTATTAACCAGGATTTAAGAGCATTGTTTTTTGGGTCAGGAATAAACAAGATATTTATTAGATATATATACGGACAATTAAATTTTGTTACACAAGGTGTTACAGTTAAAGGAATTAACATAAATAATCTTATGTCTATCGTTTTGCCGTTACCACCAACTAAAGAACAAGAAAGAATTGTAAAGCAATTAAATGGTATTTATGAGTTAATAGAGCAACTTTCTAAATCTGAAGAGAATTACAAATTATATACCGAACTAATTAGTAAGAAAACACTGGATCTTGCTATGCAAGGCAAACTAGTCCCTCAATTACCCGAAGAGGGAACAGCAAGCACTCTCTTGGAAGAAGTTGCAGCTGAGCGACAACGCTTAGTGGATGAGAAGAAAATCAAGAAGACTAAACCGCTTCCTGAAATTAGTGAAGAAGAAATTCCTTATGAAATTCCTGAGAGTTGGGAATGGGTGAGGTTGGGAGAATTAATAGAGTTAATATCAGGGAAAGATTTTAAAAGTGATCGATATAACAGTGTTACAGGAGACGGGATACCATATTTGACGGGTGCAAGTAATATTATTGGTAATCAGTTAATGATTGATAGGTGGACTTCAACTCCAGAAAATATAGCGATTCAAAATGATATTTTAATATCTGTTAAAGGAACAGTCGGAAAACTTCATATACTAACCGAAAATCAGGTTCATATAGCACGGCAGTTTATGGCAATTCGTCTTCTTTCCTGCAAACTTAATATTAACTATGTTTATTATTATTTGGAAAATTCAATTAAAAGCTTAGCTACGGCAGCGAAAGGTTTAATTCCTGGTATCTCAAGAGTAGATTTACTTGAAAGGTTAATCCCCATTCCGCCAGAAAAAGAACAAGAGAGAATTGTTAATAAATTAAATGAAATAGAGCATATTATCAGTTCTAATCTCTCAGCAAACAATTGAACAAACTTACATAAATATCACTGGAAATAAGATTGATTGTCCTTATTACCACAAACTCAGTTCAATGAGAATCGTGCTCAGCCTTGGTTAATCTTAACGTATCTGGCAGACACTCGTGTTCCCTATTAATGGAGGTATAGACAGGTCGTGAGCAGTGGAGAAGTTGAACCGCTTGTGAGGGAAGTCACTCATCTATTATTGAATTCTCTTAGATGGCGTTAGCCTATTTTTCTACCCTACTCCCTCTTAGTTAGGCCGTCTTTTAAGTGGGATTCAATATGGCACCGCTTCCCGTTAGCTAAGTGTTTGGCGGAGGGGCTGGTTGGGGTAGGCACAATCTTAATATGATCTTCAAGCGGCGTATTTTTATTCATAAGCAGGTGGCTAAGTTGCTTATAAAATCGACGAGACAATTCAATGCTGGCACAAGCAGATGACTTTGCCTTTTTTACAAGATTCATTTGTCAAATTAATCTAGACACCCCCATTATGTTCTCTAGAAGAACTACCACCGGTATTTTATAGTTAAGTGATTTTCTTGATATGAGGTTTTCACAGTGACTGACATTCGCAATGAAAGCAATTCCTTTCCTTAAACCAAATGACACAAGCTATCGGGATGTTGATACAGACCACGCTAGCTAAAGCTACTAGAATCTGCGAAAAAGAACTTTACCATACTTATGGGAGACGGCTTGCCAGTTTGAGTTGAATAATCGATAAGATCTGATTGCTTGAATCGTGTCATATAACATAGTCCTTTCTCTTGATTAATAATTAACTGGGCTGTGCTCCATTTAGGGGCACGGCTTTTTTGCATTGGTCCAGTACGCCCCTGAGCATGGGCTCAGGGTGTGACTGGTTGTCCATTTAGCGTCCCTTGAAGAAGACGTCGATAATTTCATTGCGGCTTAAGTTAAGGGTTTCAACGATGACATATAATGTGAAAAGAGACATGGCTGTCTTAGCGTGAAAGTTCTTGCTGAGACTATTAGGGTTCATGCCCGCTGCTTGGGCTATTGCACTAAAGGTAACATTACGTTCGTTTGCGATGGCAGCTAGGCGCTCCAAGTCGAAATATTTATAAAAAAGTTTCATGAGGTTTCCTGCTTTCCTTATTAATTGATGAATAATTATCTGTTTTTAAGAATATAACACTAAATTGTTTCTGATTTAAGTATTCCTGCATTTAATTTATGAGTAAATCTTTCAGGTCTTCTAAGGTTGCTTGTAAGTTGCGTTTGCGGGCGTAGAGGGTTGGCCGACTGATTCCGAGAAGTTCCGCAATCTCGCTCATCGTATAGGAATCGTCAAAGAGGAGCCAGAAGAGGAGGGTGTCTTCTGGGTTGAGTCGGCGCTTGACTTCTTCAAAGAAAGCGATGAGATTAGCCTGACTGGCTTGATCAGGTGAATAAGTGCTCGATGCTAAGAGAGTCGCTTCCTTTCTGTCTAAATCTTCTTGACTGATGGCTTGCCGACATTGGTAACTGCGTAAGCGGTCAAGGAGATACCAGCGGAGTCCCTTCCTAGCGTAGGCCGTGAAACGGTAACGGTCTTCGCCTTTGAAGGGATTGCCTTCAAATTGCTTGGCAATGTCGATGAGTCTAAGGCGGAGTTCTTGAGTAAGGTCATCATAGAAAAGATGACGGTCGTCGACTTGTAGGTCGTGCATGACGCGGTAGATTAAGTCATCGAATTGTTGAATAAGCCTACTGTAGTAGAGTTGTTCTTCTTTCATAGGCTAGCCTCCTTTTGTTTACTGGCTTGTAGAGCCTGCATCCATTCGGGAAGTACCTCGATATGAATGGTCTGTTGGGCATTTTGATATTGCTTGCGGTGCTGTGTGTCAAGTTTCTGAACTTCTTCCATGGTCTTAACGCCGGCATCATACCATTTCTGCAGTATCTTCAGGGTATAGGGGTATGGATGAGTGGCTTTCTGAGCTCGCTTGCTAGCTTCTTCAACCAAGTCAAAGTCGAAGTATTCCAGGGCATAGATGAGCTCAAGACATTCTCGTTGTGATAACTTTGTTGAGAAAGTATGTTTGAGATACATGAGGTGCAGACCTTGGTGAATATCCAGCTGGTCTAAGGCCGTAGCTATTTGTTCTTGAGTCAGTTTACTGGCAAATTGGCCGAACGTGACAGTGTTGTCCGGTAGTTCGTCAAGGGTAGGTAAACTCGTGCTATCAGCTTGTGGTGTTTCGGTTGATAATACCTCTGTTTGAGGGCTTGGCAAAGAAACCACCTTGTTTTGTGGGTTTGGCGCTAATGCTTGGGCAGAACCTAACTCGTAAGGCACAATTTCGTGAGCTTGTTCTGCTTGGGGGAATGTGTCTGGAGAAGCCTGATGATTACGTTCCAGTGTAGAGGTCATCAGGTCATCCGTTGGAAGTGTTGCTTGGGTGATTCTTTCCGCGCTAGTATCTTTATTTGTGGCGGAGGTCATTGTCATGACATTATCATTCACATTGTCATTATCATCTTCATTCTCATTATCATTGTTACTAACGAATCGTAGTAAGGACTCGTTATGTTGATTCTGCGCTCTTTTGGTCAGTTCATGATTTACACATGCTTGGACCTTCTTATCGAAGGGGCGTTCAGAATTAATCCAGAAATTAGTCATGCTCGTATAAACTTCTTGGATTAAATGCGTGCTTTTGACTTGGGTTAATTCCTTGACCAATAAATCTTCTACAGGTTTACCCCCGGAGACAATCGATCCGGCGAGAGAATGTAGGACAGCTATCTCGCTCGTTTCATGATCATAGCGAATAAGGTTATATTCATGTTCGAACTTATCGAGTAAGACTTCAACTTCTTCGACAGTTGACTGCATATCATAGGATAAAAGCCCCTTCGACAGGCTGTAAATACCTAATTGATTGGCTTGAGGGTTCGTCAACAGATATAGCTTGAAATAACGCTCCGGGATACTTAAGCAGTTCTCGAAAAGGTGCTCCCGATAAATATCCGATTGAATTACACGAAATGTCTTAGCCATAAATGGTTCCTCCTAAATGGAAATTTTCTTGGAGAGTACCCCCTCCATTATATATATACTCAAAAAAGGGTCGAAATCCATCTGGCAATTTTTCGAAAAATGGATTTTCGCCTTATAAGGCGATAATGCTGAAAAGGGCTTGCAAAAACTTCCAAAATATGCCCTCGGCTTGTAAGGGCGTTTAAGTGGTTTTATAAAGGAACAATATAAAAATATTATAGAAAGTGAAAAGCCCCGTTAGCGGGGCTTATTTTGGCTGTTTAGGAGGCTTGAATGATGTGGTAAGTCTTATTATCCAAGGAGAAAGTCGCCAAAGCTACCGGCTTGGCCTCGGTCACGCTATTTGCGGTTGGCTTGAGGACACGCAGTTCCTGCCCCGGATGAATCAAGTCACTCGTGAGCTGATTCCATTCATACAGGTCAGCAACGGTAACGCCGTGTTCTTGGGCAATCTTGCCCAGGTAGTCGCCGGCTTGGACTGTGTAGATGCTAGCTTTCGTGGACTGGGCCTGTGCTGGGGCAGTGGTCTCGAATCTTTTAAGCCGATAGTAGTGGACCGGTTGACCAGTCCAGCCTCGGCGTGGGGTCTTGGCGATGCCGTTCTTGGAATAGGTACAGTGGATAATCTCCTCGGGGCTTAGGACAACGCCTGTGTGGCCAGCTGCCCCGGTAGAGGCACCTTTGAAGCCAGAGATGAAGAGGTCTCCGCGCTGGATTTGGCTTTCGTGAATGGGGGTAAGAAGCGTGCCTTCCAGTTGGTAGAGAGTCTCGGTGTTGCCAAGGGGTGTGCCTTGCGGTAGGTAACCGGCGTAAATAAGAGCCGAATACACGGCGCTGGAGCAGTCATAGCTGTTGGGCCCTTGGCGGTTCTGCATGGAGTAAGTTACTTTGCCGAGGCAGCTAGTGAACCAATGAATTAGACGGTCGGTAGCTGTCATGGATGTGTCCTCCTTAAGGCTGTCGTATTGAATCAGATTGTATTGATTGATAAGGCGCGTGAGTTTAGCGGCGTAGCGAGTATCCGTAGCATACGTGCCTTGAAGGGCTTGGCACTGGGCTTCGGGCGTTTGAGCGTCGCGAACTGTCTGGTAGTAGCGGGTGAGGAAGGGGGTGCTGGTGAAGAGGGCGTCATGGTCTTGGAAGGCCTCGGCGTAGGAATCATACCAGCGGAAGCGGCCAACAATTGGGTACAGATTGCCCTGGCCATCGTCTTCCAGCGTGTTCAGCTCAATCGTTTTGCCCGTCCAAGCTGAGCCTGCCTTGATGCCGAAGAGGTTGCGGTAGCGTGTGGCAAGGGTAGAGAGGGATTTGCCCGGTGCCCAGCCAGATTCGAGAATCAGTTGGGCGAGGGTGACGCTGGGGAAGAGGGTCTTGGAATATTGCTGGGCGAGGGCGGCGAAGTCGTTAAGTTGCATGGTTGCCTCCTTGGTGGTAGTGGTGGGTTGAGATTTGTAGGATGGTGCCTAGGAAGATAGTGAAGAGGTTGATGAGGCTGACGGCGTTGGGCATGTCGGGAATTTGGTAGAGTTCACCGATGCCTTGGCAGAGGACGGCGAGGGCGGGGAGGAAGATGAGGACGAACCATTTGAGGTGGTCGTATGTGTCGTTGGTAAGTTGCATGAGGTGGGCCCTTTCTGTGGTTGATTGTGGTGAGTTGGTTTGTGTGGTGGGTTTGGTGCTGGGAGATGTGCTGGGGGTTTGAGGGGCTGTTTCGGCATTGCGGGGCCGCCTCCAGCTCTTGTTTCACAAGGAGCTTTCAGTCTTGGCTGGCTGTGCATTCCGTAGCTCACTCCGTTCGCACGGTCTGCTATGCGCCAGGCCACCCTTGACGCTATGGCCGGAACAGCCCCTCAACCCTTTTGTACGGGTTCGTCTGCCGAACCACCCCCAGCTGAGTGGATTGGGAGAGTGTTTGTGTTGAGGGCGGGATTGGTTGCTTGGCTGAACCATGGCGGGACAGTCCTCCAGCTATTCTGCGGATGAGCGAGCTTGCGGACTCGGTTGCTATGATGAGTCTCTTAGTGAATGCGAAGCATGAGCTTAGAGAGTCAGATGCGAAGGCGAAGCCGCAGCGCATTGCCTAGTTCGCTATGCTCACAGGCAATGCTATGCGCCAGACCGTCCTTTTCGCTATGGTTCCTTCAACGCAAAGGTTCTGCGTAAATTTGGGTTGGTGCGAATCATACCTACCCCCAGCTGAGTGGATTGGTAGAGAGTTTGTGCTAGTAGCGGGTGGTGTGACTTTTGGAAAGGTTATTAATACTAGAAACGCATCCTAGTATTAATAAACGCCCATGTGTCGTTAGTTGACGGATATATGCGACAAAGGCCAGTCACCACCATTCGTACACACTTCTTCTTGCACCATTAGTAATACGCCATTTGCGCTAAGTTCTTAATTTGCGCGGTTAAGTCGGTGAGGTTGGTGCTCACTGTTTGGAGTTGGTGTTCAGTAGCACTGAGGCGGTCGGCTTGGGTTTGGAGGGCTTGGGTGTTGGCGGTTTCTCTTTCGATGGTGCGTTCGATGTCGGTTTGCATGTGGTCGAGGCGGGCGATGAGTTTATGGACGGCGGCGATGAGTTGGTAGAGCTTGCTGATGAGGGTGATGATTGCAAGCAAGGCACTCGCAAGGCCACCGATTTCGATGAGGGTCATGGCTCGACTCCTTTCTATGAGTATTCTCCTTATAAGGCTAGAAAGATTGTTGACAAAAAGGAACCTTATGAGAGAGATACATAAGGTTCCTGAGTGGTTAAGGCTTAAACTTCAGGTGCGACGTAAACGTTGCGAACAGTGCGTTCAATGTAGCGGCCATCCACAGGTTGAGCATAGCTGTCAATGCCTGCTTTGGCGAAGATTTCAGTTGAGGCGATAATGTCTAAGGCTGTTTGAACATCTTGGGCGAGAATGTTCAAGGCAGGGTTTTTAATAGTAATTTTCTTAGTACGGTTGTCGGCAGATTTGAAGCGGAGTTCAAAGATTTCTTCTGTTTCTACTGGGTTTAAGTTCATGGGAATGGCTCCTTTCTAGGCTAGGGAATTAGGCGATAAGTTCGTGAACGAAAGTTGTTCGGATGGAGTCTACTGGGTCAGCTAACATGGGTTGGATAGCTGTCGCCACAGCGCGCACTTCAGCATCCGTCGCAGTTTCTAATAAATCTGCTAGGTTGACTGTTGTGGCCTTCTTTGTTTGAGGGTCAGTTGACTTGATTTGTAGACGTCCAGATACGAGTGTTTTTGGCATGAGGGGTTCCTCCTTTTGATTTTCTGTAAGTCAATGACTTACACCCTAAAGACGGATGGGGGAGGTGGAAGTGTAAAGCGAGAGCAAGAATTTTGTTGAAGGATTCTAGAAAGGGATAAATTTGTGAAGCTTACAATTCAAAGGCTAAAGCAATGGACGATTCTCAAAATCATATCCGTTGACTTGCATTAGAAACATTGGTAAAGTATTAAAAATAATTAATCATTCATGAGAACGACGATAAGTAGAGTAGCTAGGAGCACCTTCACAGAGAATCTCGAACTGCTGAGACGGGATAGGGTTAACCTAGCGAAAATGAGCTTGGAGTTATGACTAGGGTGGAAGCTCTAGTCACGGCAGGTAACCGATAAACTACCGGACTTCTGTAATTCAGGAGTTGTCGAGGTTAATTCTTTAAAGAATTGACAAAGCAGGGTGGTACCGCGGTCAACCGCCCCTGGGCATAAGGGAAACTTTGTGCTCAGGGGCGGTTATATTTGTTGGAAATGAATGATAGAAAGAGGGAGAAATATGAAGAAACGTTGGTTGTTATTAGTGTCTTTGGTCTTGTCTCTATTTACTTATCAAGCAAATGCAATAAATTCAGTAGTCCTAGCGCAAAGTGAGGATGCGTCTCAAACGGTCGATGTGGCTTCCTCACCGGGCCCTTATACTGATTTATTTGTAACTTATGTTCAACCGATCATAGAAGAATCGGGCTATGAAGTTGTAATCCATGACTTTACTGAGTTACTGCTGGCGAATGAGAGCGTGCTTGAAGGTAGCACGGACTTAAATGTGGAACAACACTTGCTCTATATGGAGAACTTTAATGAAGAACGTGATGGTAATCTAGTATCTTTAGGTTCGATTCCAACCTTGCCTGCTAGTCTTTATGGCGGGCGTAAGTCATCCCTTGAAGAGGTAGCTGAAGGGGATATTGTATCCATTCCTGAGGATGCTTCGAATTTAACCCGAGCCTTATTGATCCTTGAGAAGGCGGGTTGGATTACGTTAGACCCTGAAGTTGAGCCAGGCGATGTCGAACTCAATGACATTATTGAGAATCCTTATAACTTGGAAATTATTACGATGGCTTCCTTAAATATTCCTCCAACTTTACCTGATGTGGACTATGCGGTCATTCCTGGCTCCATCGCCTATGATGCCGAAATTACGAGTGAACAAGCTTTGCTAAATGAGGACTTATTGCCAGAATTATACTTACAACTCGTCGTTCGAGAAGATCAAGCTGATGCCGAATGGGCCCAAATTATTCGCGGTGCCTATGACTCTGAAGAAGTTCAAGCTGGTGTTAAGGAGAACGCTGAAACTGAAGATATTAATTGGGTAATTCCTGAATAAAGTTAAACGAAAACAAAATAGTTACAAACAAGGTTCTTTGTTAAATTGTCTTGTACAGAAGCAAATAAGATCAAGTAACGACATAGGTTACTTGATCTTTTTCAAGGTGTGGCCGGCATAGGCGATAACTTGTGGTGAAAGTCCATTGCATGCAATAATCACTAAGAGGGGAGTATACAGCTAATAATAACTATCTATGACGAGAAAAATGAGCAGACTTAACGGTAATTTGATTAGCATGTCGTTGACTCAGTTAGCACCAAAAGAAACCTAGGCCTATGGTACGCTAATACTATAGACTAGGTCTCTTCTTGTTAAATGCAATAGGGAATAGTATTAGGGTACTCGTTCGATTATCGCGTCATTATCGCGTCAAATCGTTCGAATCGTTAAGCATTATGTGAAGCGAAGGCGACAATCTTGAAGGGGTTTAAGGATTAGGTAGATTTTCTTATTATAATTTCTTTATTTGGTAACTAGTGGCTCGGCCACTTCCAATTCTTTCAAGTTTGTCAATTTTAATGAGTTCATTTAAGAGGCGTCTTGCAGTGGCGGGAGAAACCTCAAGCAGTGATTCGACTTGTTGGCGGCGAATAGTTCCTGCTTCTTGTGCCATCTTTAGAATAGCTTCTTGGTCTGCCGTGAGTGGTGTATCAGCTTGAACAGTTAAATTAGGGAGGAAGAGTCGAAAGACATTAGGCGACACCTCAATCTTGGGGCTAAAACTTGATCCCTTATAGTCATTGTAGATTCGCGGAATACCAAAGCCAAATTGTTCCATGAAGCCTAGCTTGCTAAAGAGAAAGGCTAAACGAGGATTACGCAGTTGGGAGTAACCCTTTTGGATATCTGAAATCTCAAGGCCTTTATAGAGCCCACCGTAAGATACAATCTCCATCTGGTTCTCATAAATACTGAGGAAGTTATCGCCATTTGGATTGGAGTAGTCCTTATGAACGAGACTATTTACGATTCCTTCTCGAATGGAGAAGTCGGGGTAAGCGGGCTGGTCAATTCTTTGCAGTCCTGTATAGCGGGGTCTAATCACATTATATTGTTGGGCGAAGCGATAGCTTTCCTCCAAGAGCTGGAATACTGAACCGCGGACTACTCGTTGATCAATCACCGAAGAAGAACGGGCATCTCCTCTAAAAGCTACCAATTTATATCCATAAGGGGCTTGGTCTGACACGATAAGAGCTAAATTAGTATAAAGATCTTGATTATCTAGTAAACCTAAGCTTTTCAAATTGATTTGGTCAAAGGGGATTTCAGCCACCTTAAACGCTTGAGATAGATAGGTAAAGGTCAAATCTTGCTTGGGAGATAGGTCCTGTTCGAAGTGTATCTCTTCATTAGAGAAGAAGAGGGCTCGAATTTGGCTATAGGAAGCATGGATATTACTAGCGCCATCTCGCAGATAAACACCTGATTCAGTGGGCCCTTTCTGCTTCTTGTAGTAAGGTTTGCGATGGCCTTCTTGTACTTTAATCTGAATAATATACTTATCGTCTAAGGTTAGAGGGACATAGTCTATAAAGCTATAAAGTTCAGGTTGAATATTGTCTCGAATCATAGCGGAGATTTGATCCATAGCCATTTCACTATTAGCTAGTCCAATAATATCTCCCGCCTTATTAATCCCCACGTAAATATCCCCACCGCGGTTATTTGCGAAAGCGATGACATCTTCTATGATTTTATTATTAACCTCTTGTTTGAGTTCAAGTTGTTGGCTTTCAATAAACTCCATGGATATTTCCTCCTTTTAAGTTTGATAATGATGCTCTTTTGTCTTAAGTATAATTGAAATAAGTCAGCTCGTCCATTATTGCGCGTCATTATCGCGTCAAATCGTTCGAATCGTTAAGCGCTATGTGAAGCGAATTGAAGGATTATGCAAGCTGGACTGTGCACTATAGAAACCTATCGTGAATTAAATACAATTCATTTGTTAAATTAAGTTAGACACACCCTAATGTTCTCTAAAAGAACTTTTATCGGTGTTAAATAGTCCAGTGATTTTCTCGGAATTTGGTTTCTGTGCCAAAGTCGGATCTATGTGAATTGATCTCAGTCGTTGAAAGAAGCAGAATTCGCTAATACTATCGTCTGTGTACTACAAAAGGCTGGCTACCATCATACATACGCGTGAGATGAATCGGGAAGTTCCTATACGCTTCTATGAGAGCTTCCAGAAGGGAACTCATTAGCTACGTGGCGGAGAGGCTGAGCAGTCAATGAATGGCTAGTCTCCTACTCAAGATAGGTCAATGATGCTTGGGGAGTAGTCGATATCTTCGAGGAATTTCATTAAGTCGTCCGTCGTGATAAAGATGGTCTTCTCATTGGTGTTCGGATGGAAGCACATTCTCTCCTCATTGATGATGGCCTGGTCGAGGTATACTTTAACGTCCTTATCTTGATTGTAGAGAGGCCAAAGGGGAGACCGTTCCAGCAGGGAGTCCTAGCTTGTCTTGCAATAAGTCTTCTGAAGCCATTTTGATTTTCTTTTGCTTAACGATTTCAGCGAACTTGGCCATATCTAATCGTTTGTAATCATCCATGATGAGCAGATAATAATTCCTTTTCTTTCAATTTGTCAGGAACATGGTCTTGGTGCGCACCCCTTCAATACCAAGATGAAGGCATTAGCTTGCTCAGTGGTGAAGACGAGCTCGTGTTCTACAAGTTCGAAGTTTATGTTCAACTCAGCTAATTTGTCGACGACTGCTTTGTATAAATTCATGGTGCATTTCCTTTCATCTATTTGGTTAAGTATACAATGTTTTCTATTCTGCGCACGCTATCACTTATTATACTTCCCAAGTCTCCTATTATAATTTGCATATTAATCACATAATACAACAAAAAAATCCTTTATCATGGACCTGGATGACTAATCCAAGACCCAAAATAAAGGACCTACTCATAATGGGTATACAACTTAAACTTCGCCAATCATATTCGCTACATTTCGTTAGTGGCGATAAATTATTGTGATTTTAGCGTGAAAATACCGACTAAATGACTTAGAAATCGCTAAAAGTACTTCGTAGATTCCGAGGGAATTACGTTTGACAGCTTTTAAGCGGCTTTTACATTAGACTTTAGAACTTCATAGCCTAACTGTTCAATGGCTGCTTCAATTGCTTCAATTGATGTTTGGTTAGCGTCAAAGTTAACTTTCACCTTGCTCGCATTAAAGAGCACTTGGATGCTCTCTGCGTCTACGCCTTCGACCCCTTTGACACCGGCTTCGATTTTCTGTAGACATGACGGGCACGTTAACGTTTCTAATTGTAATACTGCTTTCTTCATATTTATCTCCTCCTTATTTACTAATAGTATACAAGGCTTTCCCCATGACTTCCTTGACCTGTATCAAGTTCGGCGTAATTTAAAAGATAATAGGCGTATAGCGTTCATAATCACGACGAGAATAGAACCTTCATGAATTAACATGCCAATGGCCATATCCATCCAATTGGTGAAGAACAACATCGCAAGTAGAAGAATAACAACGCCGACAGCGATAAAGATATTCTGTTTCATATTGCGATCGGTGGCTTTGGTTAAGCCGAGGGCGTGATTCAAGTGGTCAAAGTCAGAATTGACAAGGACAACATCCGAGGTTTCGATGGCAACGTCGGTTCCCGACCCCATCGCGATACCAATATCTGCCAGTGCAAGGGAAGGTGCATCATTAACCCCATCGCCGACAAAGGCTACAATTTGTCCTTGGGCTTGAAGTGCTTTAACATAATCGGCCTTATCTTCCGGGAGCATATGTCCCTTGGCCTCCGTCAAACCTAATTCACGCGCTACTAAATCAACCGTTCCTTGATTATCACCTGAAGCGACGACTAAGTTTTGGACGCCTAGCTGTTTCATTTGAGCAAGTTGCGCCTTCACATCTGGGCGAATTTGGTCGCGGATGCCCATTAAGGCAATAATTATGCCATCAACAGCGATTAAGACAATGGAATTACCGCGTTCTTGGAAAGCCATTACATCCTCTTCCACTTCGGTGGAAATGGCATAATCTAAGTTTTCCATTAAATATAAGTTCCCGATCGCAAGGGTATGGCCGGCGACTTGACTGACAATCCCACCTCCTTTGATGACGTCGGTTTGGTCCACCGATGGCAGATTCGTGATGTTCAGATGCTTAACAATGGCCTGGGCCAGGGGGTGATTTGACGACGCTTCAACGGCAGCGACATAAGTCATCGCCTGGTCGGTAAAGCCGGCATAATGTCTTTCGTCTGCCACCTCAGGATTGCCGACCGTTAGCGTGCCTGTCTTGTCAAAGATAATGGTATCAACGCTCGCAAAGTCTTGAATGACTTCAGACCCCTTTAGCAAAATACCATTCTTCGCGCCATTGCCAATCCCTGCAACGTTTGAAACCGGCACGCCAATCACCAGCGCCCCGGGACAACCGAGGACTAGGATGGTAATAGCTAATTCAGCGTTACGCGTGATGACACCGATGACTAAGCCTAGCATTAGGACAACAGGTGTGTACCACTTGGCAAAGCGGTCGATGAATTTCTCGGCTGCGGACCTTGAGTCTTGCGCTTCTTCAACGAGCTCAATGATGCGGCCAAAGGTTGTATCCTCACCCACTGCAGTTGCTTCCAGGTGAAGGGTTCCATTCTCTAAAATCGTTCCAGCAAAGACTTGCTCACCAGAATGCTTATTCACCGGGAGGGATTCGCCCGTAATCGATGCTTCGTTGAGCAGTCCACTTCCTTGAATAATCCGGCCGTCTACGGGGACTTTCCCGCCGGTCTTGACGAGAATAATATCGCCTTCATCCACCAAGTCGACCACTTCTTGCTGGAATGACCCATCGTCCTGTTGGACCCAAGCCTGCTCAGGTGCCATATCGGTTAACTCTTTAATGGAAGCGCGCGTATAGTTGAGTGTTCTGCCTTCAAGCCAGGAACCGAATAAGAATAAGAAAGTGACGATGGCGGATTCTTCATAGTTCTGAATGAAGAGAGCGCCAATGGCGGCAATGGCGACGAGCACATCAATCGAGACCACTTTAACTTGAAGTGCCGATATTGCTTGCGTCGTTAAGGGCAGAAGCCCAAGAATACCTGCAATAAGAAAAGTGACTTGAGCGATAGGGTGTTGGTGTAGGGCGTAGTGACTGACAAGGGCGATGATAATAAGGACTGCTTGCATCCACATTATTGTGTTTTTATTTCGGAATATAAGTTTCTGCATGATTTTTCCTCCTCTGTTTGGTTTCCTTAGTCTTATCTTAACAAGGCTTGCGGGAGAAGGAATTGACGGTAATCAAGGTTGATGGTTATTTTTCTAAGAAAGGATTGTGTGGATGATGGAGTGTGAATGCTAAGCTATCATCACATTCGCGAAGGGACGGGAATTGCCATAAATTAAAAGATGATTAAAACTAATTGACAAATCTAATTTATCTTGGTACATTATCTCGTCTTTGACACTTTCAAAAGCAAAAAAACGCCTATAAGCCTGATTTAACAGTCTTTTAGGCGGTTTTCTTTTTGCTGAAAAAAGCGTACTATTTGTTTATTTTACCTGAGGCTGAAAGTTTTTTTATCTTATTAAATTCTTTGTCACCAATAAATTGATAGTCTGTTCGAAAAGGAAAGATAGAATGTAACTGATCCGTTAAAGGTGTACGTTGATACGCAGGGATATATCCCTCGCCTTGTATTTCAAACCATCTCATCTCTTCTAAGCATTGTAAAATCTCAGAACAAGTATTATTGATCGCCTAATAATTGGGAGACGATACGATACACAAGAAGGGCAATAAAACAGACTAAGAAGTGAGCCTCTATACGAGTTTCACGATGTAGATAAACAGGTCGTGCTTTAAATTCTGTTTTCATTATCCGGAAACTTTCTTCTATTTCCCAGCGCTGGTGATTAATTGCAACGATTTTTTCAGTATCGCCTTCTAAATTAGTGCACACGCAATAAAAGCCATCATATTTAGCTTCTTCGACAATTTTCTTCTCATTGAGTGTATATACAGATTCAAATCCATGATGTTATTTTAATGCAAGATTTGGGTGACTTACGTGAAGGGTATTATAATACAGCAGAGCTCATTAACACCGCCTTGTGGATTGAGGAAGACTGTAAAGCGCTGAATTTAAAGGGAATCGGCACGAATCTCGGTTGTTACGGTTCCATTGTACCGGACGCAGAGAATTTAGGGACACTGGTTCAGATTGCAAGGCAAATTGAAGCAAGGATCGGCCGCCCGCTCGACTGGGTGTCTGGGGGTTCAACCACCACCCTGCCTTTAATTCATGACGGGAGTATCGTCTCCGGCATTAATCATGTCCGGATTGGTGATGCGATCTTCTTAAGGGATATGGAACTCTATTATGACTATCACTTTGAAGGGATGCATGATGATGCAATCATCTTAGAAGCTGAAATTGTTGAGCTGAAGACGAAGCCGAGCCACCCTGTTGGAACGATTACCCTCGATGCTTTTAATAATCGGCCGGTTTATGAAGATATCGGCGAACACCAGCGGGCCCTCCTTGCGGTTGGTCGTCAAGATATTGGCGATATGATGAAGCTGTTGCCGGAAGATGAGGGGATTCGCCTTATTGGCGGAAGCAGTGACCATACCATTATTGATGTGACAAATGCCGAGGGAAGCTACCAAGTCGGTGATATTCTCAGATTTAAACTGCAATATGAGCATATCGTCTTCGCATCAGCTTCTATTTATGTTGTGAAAGTATTTGAATAATGTAGGTTAATTCCCAGTGTAAGACATATTGTGCCCCTTAAGGTAGACGCTGCAAAAGCAAACTACCTTAGGGGGCTTTCTAGTGGCTGCTCTTATTTCATAAATGGGCAAGCTTTGCATCCTTTCAGTGATAAGGCCTTGTTCTCTTGAGGATATTCATATGTAACCTTCACTTTGTTAATTCATTTCAGCTCCTCAATCTTACCTAATGCTACTCAGCGGAGATGAAGCGGATCAATCCTTACTAAAAATATATTCAACTAACTGGTCAATTTGCTTCAAGTAGAAGGTTGGAACTTTTTCGATAAAGGCGATATTTCTTACTTTGAAATCAATCGACTTAAGTTGGGACACAACCACATAGCCTGCCGTATTCAGCTGTTTCGGTAGGGGGACATGTGTGGGGAACTTTCGAAATGTAGTGGTAATGGGACAGACGACTGCGAAATAGGTTGTGCGATTGAAAGCAATGTGTGAGATTACTAAGGCTGGTCTACACTTTTGGATTTCCTTACCCGCAGCAGGGTCGAAGTCAAGCCATACGATATCACCTTTCTCTGGAATATAACTCATAGTAGTTCTTCCCCAGCTCTTGGCATATCCTCCCAGACTTCACTATCATAATATGCGCCTTCTTCAGCAATTAAGAAAGGATTATCAATCTTAGGGACAAGCGTAACCGTTCCATCTTCATGATAGAAGACAAAGTATTCTTTCTGGCTTGCGATAGGGTACTCCTCACTCGCCGGTAGGGTCACGACGATTGAATTACCTTGCTTTCGTGTTCTAGTTGTATACATTCAAACCACCTCATAAGCATTATAACATAATTCACCACGAATGTTATTATTGCTCGTAAATAACACTGCCTTTATTCTAATCGAAGTTATTGCAGGAAACCTTAGCCTTGCCAAAATAGGACAGAATTATGGCACCATTCTGCGCGATTTCCTAAGCCAACAGGTGATTTATCAAGAACTACCAAGGCAAGGTGAATAGTGTGAATCTGTAGTCATTGGATAATCATCTATGCCAAAAATAGTGGGTTTTATAATTAACTTAACAAGCAACTTTGTGAGAGATTCGTTAGGGATGTTCCCCTTAAAGTAGACATTTGGAAAGGCTAACTGCCTTAAGCGGATATTTTTTGCGATATTTGTGTGCTAATCGCCAGGGTATTGTGAAGGGAACCATTGCTGAATTTATCGAAGCTGAGGTCATAGCAACGTTCACGTTAAGTCATGTCCTTTCGCCGCATCATAAATCTTTTGTAAATCCCTTTGGAAAGCGTGTGTAGAGTGGGCTGTCTCAGACCAATTGGGTAAGGTGCCCCTCATTGTTTGACCGTTGGTAAGCTTAAGCAGCAGTGCATGTCTATGGATTTCCCGAAGATTAGCCTTGATATATGCTTTGTGATAAACGTCTTCTAGCCACTTGTAACTTTTAATTTCATTCCAGATATATTCTTGAATTTGACGCGCCGCTTGCGGTGTTTCTTCAAGTCATCTTGCTGCTTCTCTTTGGAGCGCTTGCTTGCTTCTAGCTTTTGTCGGAAGATACTATCCGCGCTAATTTCCAGTATAAGCAAATTATCACTGATAAGGTCAAAGGATTGGTCTACGTGCTTTAAACTCTTACGACAATCATGGATTATTGAAAGTAAGTATAGACATAACAGAATGGGAATAAAGAACATGAAGACTGCAAAACCTTCCATGAAATTAGTGTTGAGAAGAAAGTGCTGAAGGGCGATAAGACTAGAGCAACCCAGGAGGGTCGTACGAGATGTTTGCAAAGATTCAAGATAGTTCCGGCGCCACTCTTCCCGAACCTCGGCAAATCTTTCATCTACGCGTGATAAGTATACTCAGTAAAAAACGAAATCTTCCCCGACTTAAAATATGAAGTCGCGGGTTGACAATCTGGTAAAGCTTCAATCGATTCTTTAAAGGCCGATATTGGTACGTTGGAGTTTGTTGCAGATGTTTCTGAAGTTTCGGCTACTTGGGATGCCCGCTTACGCGATTCTATAACTTGCTTATGATAAGTGATGACTTCATTGACGAATTTATCCATTGCATAAACGATTTCCTGACTTCTAAAAGTCTTTTTCTTCTTCATAAATAAACGTAAAAGTCATACCATAAATCTTCATATCACCATCCTCCAAGGGTTAATCGAATCGTAATGTAATTTGGCTCTATTTCTTCCACAGCAGACTTATCAGAAAAGTACCTATGAATGTATACAACGAACAAAACAATAAAAAGCAGAAAAGACCAGTCACCAATAAATTGGGATAAACTATCACAGACGCAAAAGATAAACATGAAACCTAAGTTATCTAACCATCCATCGGGATTCTTCCGGTAAAGATACGTCTTTTCGGACCATTTATAGACGGTTCAGACATCGCAGTAACCTCCTTTATTAATAGACTGCTTCATCTAAATTATAATGTGAAAAACGCAAGATAACAGATTATAAGCATGATGCAGTACTAATTCAAAGGTTTAATAAACCGATAATTGGGATGGGAGAGATATAATTAAGTCGAATAATGTATTCTACCTTGTTTTCCAGCAGAGTTAGTTTACCGAAAGGTCTTAATCAGTCAATTCACATTGGCAACGCCTAATATTCTGGCTTGTGATGAAGTAAACGTAATAAGAGATAGGTGTGTCTGAAACGAGCTTGCTTGTGGTTGGGAAAGATGTTTAAGCATGCTTTCTTATGCAAAAGGAAGTGGGGAAGAAGTAGCGATCTTCTCGAAGGTAATACGGTTTAAAGTAAGTTTCGGCAAGCCTTGACTAAAGACTATACGGAAAGAGAAGGTTATCATAGCCAAGTATTTGCTTTTCCTAGGGTGGGCGATTAGATTTGCAGTTGTAGCAAGCCTTAACGGCTGATTTACGTGTGGCGGAGGAATAGCGCCAGAGAGATGGCTAAGGGGGATTGTATTTATCACGGCCAATGGGGAATTAGCCTTGATACTTATTTTAAGAATGTGGATAAGCAGTTCTTTATTTAATAGCTGCAGGAGGTCTTAAAGCGCGATTTCAAAGGAGATTATTCTTGTAAGTATGCGCATTGCTGGGAGCATTAGCGGATAGATTAACCATTGGTGTGGAAGCGTAGTTACAGACTGGCAGCAAGCGGACGTATAAATCACGATGAATGCTTGCCCAAAAGCACACAAAAAAGTCAGCTGAAAAGCTGACTTTTTGCGACTTTAGGACATGGTCCAACCACCGTCTACTGGTAGGGCATGGCCTGTAATGTAGCTTGCTTGATCACTGGCGAGGAATAGGGCTGCCTTGGCGATGTCATCGGGTTGGCCTAGGCGTTTCATTGGGATAGGTGCCAGGAAGCCTTCGCGAATGGCATCGTCTTCTAATAAAGCAGACGTCATTCCTGTGACACCTGTCCCTGGGCAGATTGCGTTCGCTCGTACCCCGTCTATGGCGTAATCAACGGCAATGGCCTTCATCATAGAGATAACGGCCCCTTTAGTTGTTCCATAGGCGACCGCACCCGGAAAACCAATAATACCACCGGCTGAAGCTGTGGAAATAATGCAACCTTTCGTCTTCTTCAAATAAGGTATGGCGAATTTAGAAGCATAGAAGACCCCGTTAACATTGACTTCAATCGACTTATTAAAGTCTTCTAGGCTTACCTCTTCGGCATTGCCTGGAGCGTAAATTCCAGCATTATTAAACAAAACATCAATTTGCCCATAGGTATCAATAGCCTTCTGGATAAAGTTCTGGACATCTTCAACTTGACTGACATCGCCTTGAACAGCAATAGCTTCGCCACCGGCATCTTGAATTTCTTTTACGGTCTTTTCTGCTGATTCGAGATTATAATCAACGACAACAACTTTGGCCCCTTCTTCAGCAAACAGCTCACTCGTAGCCTTGCCAAAACCTGAGCCTGCCCCTGTAATAATTGCGACTTTGTCCTTGAGTTGCATGTGAATCCTCCTTTACATCTTGTGAACATAGTGGACTTGATAAAATCAGTATAGCACTCTGCCTGGTAAAAAGATAGAGCAAAGTATAAGTGACAGAATGTTGTGCGTTAGAATCAATGTTAATCTGTAGCTTAGTGTCAATTTAAGTGCTGGATGTCGTAGAAATGACTTCTGTGCTATTAGTGGGATATATTAGGAGGGACGTGTGCCCAACCACAAGAGGGGAGAGACATCGGAATTAATTGGTTGTTGGCTTCTCAGCTGAATCCTTTACTCAGTAGTCAAGGACTAGCTTTCTGTTTAATCAATGAGTTACTTAGGATAGTGCGAAAGCCTAAGGCAGTTTGAGCAAAGCCTAGTATCTGTTATCTTAAGCTTGACCTCAAGCATTTGTACAGGCCCATCCACTGCATGATAGATGGTAAGCTTCCTGAGGTAACTAGGTTTTTTGGTATGGTAAAGATTAGAATTCCTTTAGCATTGCGCTTTGGCAAGCCAAGTTGTTTGTATCGCGGTGCAATTTATTTTAGACTAATGGCATAGCATTTAAGTTAGGTCAAGCCTTTGGCTGACGCCTTATGGAGAGTTATTTGACAATTTATTTCTTAGCGGATACGCGCGCAGATTTCAAAGGTCTGCTTTAATGCTGATGAGCGCAGTAAGTTATGGACTTAGGAGGAATGGAAATGGGAAACACAGTAGCCGGCAAAACAATTGACCAATGGATTGAGTCTAAGCCTGTTCTGGAGAATGTGAGTGAGGGTGAGAAGGTGTTCTGGTTGAATGATGGCCAATTGCCTTATGCCCAGGCCAGGGAACAGGTGAGTGCCGAGCCAGAGCGGGTTAAAGATGCGTCTGATCGATTGAAGCGATTCGCTCCATTTATCGAATTGGTGTATCCTGAGACGAAAGCAAATAATGGCCTTATTGAATCCCCAATAACGCATATTCCGCATATGACCCAAGCAATTGAAGAAGCGAGTGGCCAAGAGCTTTCGGGGACGCTCTATTTGAAGCGAGACGATTCCTTGCCGGTAGCTGGGTCAGTCAAGGCTCGAGGAGCTGTTCATGAAGTGTTGAAATTTGCAGAAGAAAAGGCATTGGAAGCAGGTTTATTATCTGGCTACGATGATGATTATCGGAAATTTGCTAGCGATGCATTTCAAGATTATATGAGTCAATTTAAAGTCCAAGTAGGGTCTACGGGTAATTTGGCTATTGCGACCGGTGTGATGAGTGCAGCCCTAGGCTTTAATGCGACCGTTCATATGTCATCTGATGCAAAGCAATGGAAGAAAGATTATCTTCGCGACCACGGGAATACCGTTAAAGAATACGATACCGATTTTACCGAGGCTGTGGCCCAAGGGCGTAAAGAGTCGGATGCTGACCCGAAATCTCACTTTGTAGATGATGAGCATTCGATGGACTTATTTTACGGCTATGCGGTGGCTGGTGAACGTGTCGCAAAGCAATTAGCCGAGATGGATATTAAGGTAGATAGCGAGCATCCGTTATTTGTGTACATTCCTTGTGGGGTGGGTGGTGCCCCAGGTGGCATAACTTATGGATTTAAGGAGCAATTCGGGGACGATGTGCATGTCTTCTTCGTAGAGCCTACCCAAATTCCCGCGATGGCACTGAGCTTAATAACTGAGCAATACGGCCAAGTTTCAGTCACAGATTTCGCCTTGAGTGGTCAAACAGGCATGGATGGACTTGCGGTTGGAACAGCTTCTAGAGGTGTGGCAGAAATTATGGCCAAGATTGTCAGTGGTATTTATACCGTTACCGATCAAGATGCCTATAATTACCTGAGCAAATTAATCGATACGGAAGATATTGCGATTGAACCGTCTTCTACTCCAGGAATGTACGGACCCCAACTCTTGCTTCATTCAGCGGAAGGGAAAGCTTACCTTGAGCGCCATAAACTTACAGACCATATGCACAATGCGACCCACTTAGCTTGGGCGACGGGTGGCAGTATGGTACCGGAAGAGGATATGAAGGCCTTCTATGACTTAGGGTGCTGAGTTGACCTGATAAATCAAATGATATTATTTGCTCCAAGAATGATATAATTTCCTTCTTCGAACTATTTGCCAAGACCCTTGCGTAATTGAATTTAAAAATGAGACCGGAAGTAAGTATTTATATGCTTTTATAAATACTTCTTCGGGCCTCTTTTAGTGTCTCCAGCATTGTGTGAATACTGCTACTTCATAAGCCCACTAGTGCCAATACCACAAATTGCATCTGTAATCCCATCGGCAACGCCAGAATGGCTTCATATTGACGTTGAGTCGTTGCTTTTGGAATCTGATACTTTATGCCTAAATTTGTCAAAAAAGGCGAAGGGTACAATCATTAACGTTTAAATCTGGATAACCTACCAACAGCCGATCTTTAATTTGTGCTGCAGTTCAATGTGGATATTCTTGTAAGCAATGTAAAACTCAATCTATATACGAATCTAATTGCTTCTTTCACTTTCCATGTTTAATAAAATATTCCTCGGCTTTTTCGAATGGCACTTATAAATAGTTGGTCGACAAAAGCCTAATTCTTCAACAGTTTGTGTTATTTTCAATCTCTTCTCAATCGAGTCACCTCGAACAATATTGTTGGAAATATTGTGCAGGGCTTAGCAAGCTGATTAGACAAAATGTAAAATTTAATCTGTTATTGTTGGTTGACTATAGTTTAGTATTTATACCGGAGTCTCCAGCCAAGTGAGTAGCTCACCTGCTACTTGGTAAGTTTCTGTTTGGCTGAGTTTGCGGTGGTGTGAGGGGTCTGGTTGGATGACGGTGGCTTCTTCGCCTTGGGCATTGTAAGACTCCTGGAGAAGCCATGTCAGAGTTAGGCAGAGATAGAACCAGTGCTTTTGGGGTCGTTTGTTGGTATACATGGGCTTCGCCTTTAGGAAGAAATGACGTGTGTTATTTAGCTGATGGCATTAAGGTGTTGGAAGTGTTCCTTGATTTGCGCCGGGTGCTGTCTGTCATGGGTGCCCCGGAACGGCTTGAAGTACGTTAAATGCCGTGAAGCCAATATCCAGACTCTTGCCATATGATTTTTTTGAAATAGGGTGTTCTTATGCTTCCTCAAGCGTAAAGCAGGTAAGCTGGGCCAGGCTTGGGAATGAGTGGGATGTTTCGTATAGCTTCTTCCTAGGTGGATATGATTTGGGGCGTCTCTTAACTAAATTATATGCAGGCAATCGCATTTGCTCAAGTGGAAACATTGAATGATAGATCTGAAATTTCTCGCCTGCTTGGAAAGGCACTACACTCACCTTTATAAGCAAAAATTATTTTCACAACGCCTAATTCTTATAAAAAGACTTGACTTCCTCCCCAATAAGTAGTGTAATAGTAGGTGCAAAGACACAATATATTGTGTTTGAACATTACTATAAGGAGATAGAGCACCATGATGCAAGTAATTAAGCGGAACGGGGCAAAGACTGCCTTCGACGAAGATAAAATTATCCAAGCGATAAATAAAGCGAATAACGATATTAACGAGAACTTGGATCAAGCAGGTTCAGAGATTGCTAGCGAAATTCATATTCTTGCCGAGAAATCTGATGGTTTATCCGTATATGAAATTCAAGGCTTGGTAGAGAATAAGTTGATGGCGAAGGGGTATCCGCAAACATCTAAGAACTATACCCTCTATCGCTTGCGTAAGGATATGGACCGTTTAGGTCTGCCGGACATCGAAGGGGAAGTCAGCAAGCTAATTGCCAAGGATCCTTCGGTGGTTCATGAGAATGCGAATAAGGACAGCAATGTCTTTAACACTTATCGGGATTTAACAGCGGGTTCTGTGGCCAAGGCTATTGGATCTAAGACTTGGCCGGAAGCAGTGTGGGAAGCCCATGTAAATGGCGATATTCACTTGCATGATTCGGACTTCTTCCCGTATTCGCCTATGACGAACTGTAATGTGACGAATTATCAAGATATGTTACACAATGGCTTTGAGTTGAATGGAACGCATATGGGTACGCCAGGCTCGATTGGGGTAGCCACGCGTCACTTGGCCATGATTATCCAAAGTATTGCTTCGGTGCAATATGGTGGGCAGACCATCGCAGATGCGGATGTGCTCTTGGCGCCTTTTGCGGAGAAGAACTACCAGAAGCATCAGGCTGAATTGGCGGCGCATATTACAGATGTAGAGACTTTGGAGATGGTCGCTTTTGAGTTGACTCGCAAGGATATTTATAAGGCGATGGAAGGTTTGGAGTATGATATTAATAGTTTAAGTTCCAGCTCAGGTCAGACGCCTTTTGTCAGTCTTGGTTTCGGCCGGGGGACGAACCGCTTCGAACGGGAAATTCAACAGGCGATTCTCAAGGTGCGCTTACATGGCTTGGGCGAAAGTGACGATCCTAATAAGAATAAGACGGCTATCTTCCCGAAATTATTATTTGTCATTAAAGATGGCGTGAATTTAAAGCCGGACGATCCAAATTATGATGTGAAGCACTTGGCCCTTGAGTGTACGGCTAAGCGTATTTATCCAGATTATCTTTTTGAAGAGAAGATTATCGATATTACGGGTAGCTTTAAGTTCCCTATGGGTTGTCGCTCTTTCTTGCAAGGTTGGGTGGACCCAGAGACAGGCGAATATTTGAATGAAGGTCGTGCCAATGCTGGGGTACAGACGGTGAACTTGCCGCGTATTGCCCTAGAATCGGCCGGGGACTTCGAGAAGTTCTGGGAAATCTTTGATGAGCGGCTGGATTTATTACATGAAGCGGCAGCTTTCCGTATCAATTTCTTGCGGGATAACTTAAAGTCCAGCATGGCACCGATCTTATTTGAACAAGGAGCTTTGACGCGTACGCAAGCGGGGGAGAATGCTTTTGACAAGGCTTTTGGTAATCGTCGGGGGACGATTTCTCTAGGTTACATTGGCTTGCACGAAGTGGCGACGATTATGTATGGTACGACAGAGTGGCATCAGATAGACGGAGCCAAGGACTTTACGGTTGAAATTCTGCAGCGGATGAAAGATAAGGCCGATCAGTGGGGCGAGGCTGAAGGGGTGCATTATTCCAACTACGGGACGCCTTCGGAAAGTTTGACGGATAAGTTCTGCCGTCTCGACCGGGCGAAATTCGGTGATATTGAAGGTGTGACGGATAAGGAGTACTACACTAACTCCTTCCACTTTACGACTGAGCAAGACATTACGCCTTTTGAGAAGATTGATTTCGAAGCGGCCTATCCTAAGTTAACCAGTGGTGGTTTTATTTCCTATGTGGAAGCGCCGAGCTTAGTCCATAACTTGAAAGGTATGGAGGCCATTATTGATTATGCCTATGATAAATTAGGTTATTTAGGCGTCAATTCGCCGATTGATAAGTGTTTCGAATGTGGCTTTAATGGAGACTTTAAAGCTACGGAACAAGGTTTTGAATGCCCGTCTTGTGGTAATAGTAATCCAGCAACCAGTCAAGTGGTGAAACGCCTTTGTGGTTACTTGGGTGAGCCGAATTCGCGTCCGATTGTTCGAGGGCGTAAGAAAGAAATTGAGTCACGGGTTAAGCATATGTAATATTTGGAGAGAGGAGACACCCAATTGACGAGGATTACGAGAGAGATGATTCAAGCGATTAATGAAGGTGTCTATACTGATATTTCCAAAGAGGATATTCGGGCGATTCGCGAGGAGCGCTTGAATAAGATTATTGAGCAGAGCACCTTGAGTTATCGCTGGAATTCCATTCCTTATATGGAAACGAAGGTTGCCGATTACAAGACGGATAATTTCGTCGATGGACCCGGGGTGCGCAATGTTCTCTATGTGACTTATTGCCCTTTCGCATGCGAGGAATGTTACAATGAGTCTATCCAAGACTATCGGAATGGCTTTGACTATACGGATGAGCTTCAAGCGCTAATTATAGCAGACTTGGGGAAGGCTTATATTCAAGGTTTATCCTTGCTAGGCGGGGAGCCGACCTTGAATGCCAAGACCTTGTTGCCTTTGGTTGAAGAGGTGCGCCAGGTCTATGGTGAGACGAAAGATATTTGGATGTGGACCGGCTATCTCTATGAAACTTTGAATGCCTTGCCTGATACAGATGAGCGCAAACAGTTGCTTCAAGCGGTGGATGTGGTGGTCGATGGCCAGTATATTAAAGAGTACCGAGATGAAGCGAATCCACCCGTCTTTCGCGGCAGTTCCAACCAGCGTATCATTGACGTGAAGCAATCCGTTGCCACTAATCAGGTGGTGGAATTAACTGAGTATTATAAGCCATAACACTAAGCAACCACTGCTCTTTTCAAGGAATTGAAAAGGGCAGTGGTTTTTGGTAGGGAGAAATGCCGAAGGGATTTCGTCTTATCTAGGCGTCATAGGTGGATATAGGGTTTGGTTTCGGATGTATTAGTTAGATTGTAAAAATTTGATGACTTATTTCGTCGGAGAAAAGTTAAAGCGACTGAATCGAAATGTCATCTGTGAGCTGTAAGTCATGTGCAGACGACTTGCCACGTAAGTAAAAAGTCGGCTGACTATAAAGGTAGTTTATACCATGATCGTCAAGGAAGGGCAAAGATGTCGAAGCGGCTTGCAGGGTTATGGGTAGCGCTAGTTTAGTGATTCGATCAGCAATAGCCCATGCAGGTAATGAAAAGCCCCTAGGTTTATCGACCATAATCGATAAATGAAGGGGTTTGACGATAGAAGGCAATCGGTACACGGTCGACGGCTTAGAAACAATCCGTTTTTGCGTTGAACGCGTTCTATATACAGCTGTATAAAGGCATCACTATAGGATACACGGTTCGCATAGACTGCATTAAGATAGGGTGATTTCTCAAGATACTCATGTTGTTCATCGGGAAAGTTTTTGAACCATATTGATTGCTCCTTATGTCTTCGCTTGTGCAAAAAATTTTATTTTTTTCATCCCTGTTCATAGAAATTATTCTGTTCTCAGGGGCTGTTCATAAAAAAGTTTGGCCATCATGAATTGCACACAAGATAAAATCTGTTCTCAATAGTTGTACAGAACTATGTGTCCATTATAAAAAGTTTGATTGATGATAGACTAACGTGGTAAGAGACTACAACGTAAGTGAAAAGCCGTTTGACATGCGTGGTAGGCATCCACCACGCAGGTGGAAGGTGTCTAGACTTACGTGGTGGCAATCTACGACGTAAATGAACTGTGTTTTGACTATCTTGGTGAAAGGCTACCACGATAGTCAAGAAAGGTCAGACGGTTTTTAGCGATTTTTGCTCAAGTCTATATAGCGCGTCAGAGTGTGTAATTAAGTTACGAAAATAATGCCAATGTCGCCCCTTAGTCATTCCAGATAGAGTTCTGGTATCTATTCGGTGCAGTTAACTAAAGGGATCCTTGAAGTTTGGGCCCTAGACACATTATAATTTGCACAAAGTTATTGACAACATTTCAAAAATCAAGTATAGTTATGCCAACGAATAACCAAGGAGGCACTCGCAGTGGCGGAGCAAATATTTCTACAATTGAATAATTTCGCATTCGTCAGCGTCGTCGTGGTCAACAACTGATCTACGACGAGGCATGTTTGCGGTACTCGCGTAGATGGCGTTCCAATCTATTGCGGGTACCGAATATATAGGGATATTTTTAGCGGCTAGAACACGCTAAGCTATCATATTCTACCCCATTAGATTGAGCGGAATCTAATGGGGTTTTTTCGTACAAATTTGAGGAGGTTGTACATATGAAGACAGAATGGTTAAAGAAAGCGGTTCTAGGTTTGATGGCAGGGAGCTTGTTATTGGTTGGGGGAGCGGGCAGTGTTCATGCGCAAGACGAGATTGTAATTGGTGGGAACTTGGAGTTAACCGGGAATGCGTCGGCTTATGGAGCCCCTGCAGCTCAGGCTTTAGAAATGTTGGTGGAGGAAGTGAATGCAGCAGGTGGTATTCTTGGTGGGAAGCAGTTGAAAGCTGAGATTATTGATAATCAATCCGATTTAACGGAGTCAGCGTCGATTGCTACCCGCTTAGCTGAT
The DNA here is from genome assembly GCF_003546865.1 of Suicoccus acidiformans. GTDB lineage: Bacteria > Bacillota > Bacilli > Lactobacillales > Aerococcaceae > Suicoccus > Suicoccus acidiformans. The sequence goes on along the minus strand of NZ_CP023434.1, from coordinate 2,030,731 downwards.
AGCGAAGCGGTAGGGATTATTGGGCCGACTGCAACGGGTGTGACGAAGGCGGCAATTCCTGTAACCAATCGGGCTGGTGTGGCGAATATTTTTGCTGCGTCAACTGGGGACGGATTGACTTTGGATGAGTCGGGGTCTGTCTTAGAGTATATTTTCCGTGTTTGTTTCGAGGATTCCTACCAGGGGCTTGCAGCGGGTACGTATGCAAGTAAGGAATTAGGATTTAAGAAGGCGTATATCATTACCGACCAAGCTTTGGAATATTCGATGGCACTCGCCGATGCCTTTACCGAAACATTTACCCGTAATGGGGGCGAGATTGTTGGCACGCAAGCTTATCAATCGGGAGATACAGATTTTTCGGCTATTTTGAGTGGGTTGTTGGGGCAAGATTTAGATTTAATTTATATTCCAGGCTACTATACGGAAACGGGCTTAATTATCAAGCAGGCGCGTGAATTGGGGATTACAGCGCCTATTATGGGTGGAGATGGTTACCATAGCGAAACGTTGATGGAATTAGCCGGCAAAGAGAATGCGACGGATATTTATTTTACAACGCACTTTTCATTGGAAGATGAGGATCCAAAAGTTCAGACTTTCATTCAGAATTTCGAAGCGAAATTTGGCAATAAACCGGATACATTCTCTGCTTTAGGTTACGATGCAGGCAGTTTGCTTGTTGATGCCATTGAACGAGCAGGCTCAACCGACCGAGATGCCATCCAAAAAGCGCTCGCAGAAACCAAGGATTTTGCAGGAATTACCGGGACGTTCTCCATTGACGAGCAACATAATCCAACGAAGCCAACCCTTATGCTGAAACTGGAACAAGGGGAAGTCGCCGATATTCAAGAGGCATCTGCGGAATAGAGCTATTTGCTCCGAGCGATATTCTCGTAAATTAAATGCAAACACCATTTTTTGGGCAGAACTATGCTCAAAAGATGGTGTTTTTCACGAGAGGTAGGCTATCATGTATGGTATTTCAGAGATTATTTCACAAATTGCCTTATTCACTAGCCTTTTGCTCGTTATCTACACCAATAAGGAGTATACTCGAATTGTATTATATTATTGGAGTCTATTTATGCAAAGGGAGTGTGATTTATGGCTTGGTTTGTGGATTTGAATCCGATTATACAGGCATTAATAGCCGGCTTGTTTACTTGGGGAGTTACAATTTTAGGTTCATCCTTGGTGTTTTTTGTAAATGAGGTGAATGACAAACTGTTGGCTGTGATGAATGGCTTTGCGGCCGGCGTAATGATTGCCGCGTCTTTCTGGTCGCTCTTGGCACCTTCGATTGACTACGCCCAGGCTTTAGGTTATGGCAGGGGTTCATTTATTCCGGCAGCGGTCGGCTTTTTGCTTGGGGGCGTGGTTTTGCGATTAGTGGACCGACTGATTCCGCATATGCATGTGGCGAGTAATCAGCCGGAAGGCCCCGATAGCCATTGGAGCAAAACATTGCTCTTATTCATCGCAATTACGATTCATAATATTCCCGAAGGTTTATCGATTGGGGTCGCCTTTGGTGCTGCGGCGATTGCTAGTGCCGAAGGGGCTACCTTAGCTGGTGCTGTAGCCTTAGCTTTAGGAATTGGCTTACAGAACTTTCCCGAAGGTTCCGCCTTATCGCTCCCTATTCGAGCTGGAGGCGAGGATAAATGGCGCGCCTTTCATATCGGACAGCTATCCGCCATTGTAGAACCCGTTGCTGCCGTCTTAGGCGCGTGGTTAGTGCTACAAGTAACCAGCGTGTTGCCTTATGCCTTGTCTTTTGCTGCCGGCGCCATGTTCTTTGTCTGTATAGAAGAATTAATCCCCGATTCCCAAAAGAGTCAACACTCCGAACTCGGCACAATGGCTTTTATGCTAGGCTTTGTTGTGATGATGACCCTGGATGTAGCCCTGGGCTAGAGCGAAGTATCCGTTCTAGATGTATGCTAATTCGAATACAAAAAAGTTGATGCCACGGCGATCGCCGTGGCTTCCGTATCGAACTCGCTCATTGAGGCTTCAGCCTTATTGGGTTGATCCGAAGGCTATTTGTGCAGGGGTCGAGCTTGACCTTCTTTGACTATCGTGGTAGCATCTTACCACGCTAGTCAACCGGCCTTCCACTTACGTGGTGGACACCTACCACGTAAGTCATCCGCCTTTTCAGTTACGTGGTGGCGCTCTACCACGCAAGTCAAAGGCCTTCTCTCTATCGTGGTGGACACTTACCACGATAGTCTGCCATCTTCTGAGTGACTAGAATCGGGGGCTCTCTCCTTGCAAGGCCTAGCACCGATTGGATTAAAATAAAGGTTGATGCCACGGCGATCGCCGTGGCTTCCGTATCGAACTCGCTCATTGAGGCTTCAGCCTTATTGGGTTGATCCGAAGGCTATTTGTGCAGGGGGCGAGTTTAACCTTTATTGACTATCGTGGTAGCATCTTACCACGCTAGTCAACCGGCCTTCCACTTACGTGGTGGACACCTACCACGTAAGTCATCCGCCTTTTCAGTTACGTGGTGGCACTCTACCACGCAAGTCAAAGGCCCTCTCACTATCGTGGTACAACTCTACCACGATAGTTAACCCCTTTTTCCATTTATAATGAGCACTTAAATACGCCAATAGCCGAAAAGGCTACTGGCGCTTGTCAAAGTAAAAGCACTGTAGAAGTTGTAAGCAAACTCGCCTTCATTAATGATGCGTCATCAGCAATCGAGAAGTCCCACAGTGATAGAACAGATCTTTGCCTTTGACACAGCGAAGTAATGATGCTCTTTGGGTGTTTCGACTAAGATGCGTTGACTAATGAGTAGATTTTTGTTGATGCGTACATCTGTGATCTGTTCGAGGAGAATAGTAAAATTGCTTACATTTAACTTGATTATAAGGGGACGGAAATACAGTTTGTGATGGGTTAATATTAAATGGCCACCGCAATCATTCTGCCTAGAGAAATAGCGGTTGGCTTCAGATAGACGGAGGACCTCTTTCTAGTCAGCGATTTTTACCCCATACTTTACAGCGATGTCTTGTTCCTTGCAAATCTCTCCTTTGCTGTGCTTGGCTAAGTCATATGATTTATTCGTCTAATGTCATCTATATTATAGTTGTTGCGTATTGATATTATGTAAATAATTCGTCTCAAACATATGAGGGATTAAGTCAAAAGTCTTTGCATGACTCAGGTTATGACACGCGCCACTTCTCATTTGCCAATAGTTTTGTTAAGATATAGTCACCGTAAATTATATTGTATTAAAAGAGAGGTAAGTTATGAATTCTAAAAGTTTGTCAATTTGGCGACGTATTGGTGTGCTAATTCTAGGTTTCTTGCTCGTTTTACTACAGAGTGTCTTCAATGCGAGTTTCGGTTTCTTTAGCTCCGTTCCCTTTAATCGTTGGGGAGCAATTATCCTAGGAATTGTCCTGAGCGCTGTTATCATCTTTGTAGTATACAAAATATATCAAAAAGCTTCTGACCACTCTTTAGAGTGGTTAGATGGGAAGAATGCTGCTCGTCTCCTGCTTTTCCTAGGGGCTATTCTCATAATGACTCAGCTTGGAACCATGCTAATGGAGCGTATTTATCAAACGGACACAACAGCCAATGACCAACTTTTGTTAGACATCTTAACGAATTTAGATGTGCCAGGGAAGATAAGTTATGTTCTATCTACAGTTATTTTTGCCCCGGTGATTGAAGAGTTTTTCTTCAGAGGTATTATGGGAGATGTAGTATTCAAGGGGTTAAATGAATGGCTTGTGATTCTTCTGTCGAGTCTATTCTTCTCGGTGATGCATTTGAGCAATAACCCTATTTCCTTTATTATTTACGCAGGGATGGGGGCCATTCTACATCTCGCTTATAATCGGCGCCATAATGTGATGGATTCGATTTGGGTGCATCTGTTGAATAATGCCATTGCGGTGATAGGGCAATTTATCATGCTGTACAATTAAGTAAATCTTTACTGGACGAAATACGCAAGTTGAGCGTATTTCGTCCAGTATTTTTAATGGGGTGGATTCATGGCGCAAGTTAGCGACTGCTAGTGGTAGTGACTTTAGAGAAGGATGCTAGGTCAATACTCATTGGACAAACAAGAGGAAGTGAATGATGTCGACCAGTGTGTAGCAAGTTACTGGGAGAATGCGATTAAAGCGATGCATCAAGATTGCCTATGCCGGACCAAATTACAGAGAAAGGGATAGGGCGGATGTGAATAATTCTAAGATTGGCGTTTGATAGAAATGTAAGAGTGTATGCGGTAGCACCATAACGGCATAGGTCCAGGCAAGACCGGATCGTTTTTCAGGATAGGTTCTGAGTCGGCCCACGGCTAAACTGAGGAAGATTATGTGCACGCCAATTTTTTCCAGGAGGGCAGCCTGGAGGCCGAAGAATAGCAAACCAAAGGGATGGCTATAATTTATGTCCAAGCCGGAGTTCTTGGCGCTGTAAACATTAATCGCGGATAAAACCATCGTTACAGCCATTACGATGAGTTTTTGCTGCCAGGAAAGTTTTTTGCTCGGGTATGTAATGTGATGTGCTCTGAGAGTCGCTTGGCTAACGAGGTATGCTAGGGCAGTGTATAAGAGAAGCATAAGGCCGAGTAGGCCTCCTTGGAGTAATATGAAAAGGGCTGAGAGGAGCCCGATGATTAGTCCGTGGCCTAAGTCACGTTTGGTGACGTGGGCTCGATGTCTCCAGCCAAGCCAATAGGTTAACGTAAATAGCAGCAAGAACCAAGGTGTTTTTAGTAAGCCGGTAGGATCATAAACAGCTGCCAGCGATAAGGCAATGAAGAATAAGCTCATCCCCACAAGTTGCTTTTGCTCAGTCATGTGATCACTTTCTTTGATAAACCTAAGCAAATCGATACTAAATCTTTTTTGCAATTATCCGTGGCCTTATTATGCGAAGCTCTACTATTCTGGATACAGAACGAGTATGTAGGCTCCTTTCTGAGGGTGTTTCTCTTCATAGTAGATATTCCAATGATATCCACCCTTCGGAAACGTTCTAGTTTCGCCTTGAAGTTCAAAAGCAAAGTCACTAATGCGGTTTAGAATGGTCTCACCATGACCAAGGCTAGGCTCATTGATATAGAATTCAATTTGCGTTGGTTGACCTCCAGCGAAATCAATATTGCTGGCAGATTTGCGTGGTAGATACTTACCACGCTAGTGAGAAAGGCTCTGACTATCGTGGTAGAGTTGCACCACGTAACTGGAACGGTGGCAGACTATCGTGGTAGGTGTCTCCCACGTAAGTGGAGGGGCGTTTGACTATCGTGGTAGAACATCACCACGATAGTCAAGAAAGTTCAAACCACAAACCCAGCACTAATAGACTTCGAATCACCCAACTGAGGTATCAGGTGAAATGAGTATTTTAGATGCGGAAGCCACGGCGATCGCCGTGGCATCAACCTTTATTTGAATTTAGCAGGTGCTAGGCATTGCCAGGAAAGTAACCGCGGTTCTAACCGCTCAGAAGCTGGCAGATTAGCGTGGTAAGTGTCCACCACGCTAGTGAGAAAGGCTCTGACTATCGTGGTAGAGTTGCACCACGTAACAGAAACGGTGGCAGACTATCGTGGTAGGTGTCTCCCACGTAAGTGGAGGGGCGTTTGACTATCGTGGTAGAACACCACCACGCTAGTCAAGAAAGGTCAAACCCCAAATCCAGCACCAATAGCCTTCGAATCACCCAACTGAGGTAGCAGACGAAATGGGTATTTTAGATGCGGAAGCCACGGCGATCGCCGTGGCTTAAAACATCAAACATCAACTGAAGGGAATGCTTCATTGCTTTTACTGCTCAGATTATTTTAGCTCATCGAGGGAAATGGCGGAAGTGTTCGAGTCAATGCGTTGAGCCGGACGCAACAATATTTTGGGAAATTGCTTGTAGGTTAAATAAAAAGTTAGGATTCCTTTCTGATACTATTTCTCTTTTAAAACTGTTGCTTGGCATTCAGCAACTCTCGCATTACGCGGGGAATTTCTGTCACAATCTGACTTGGCAAGGTTACGTACTGGTTTAGCGCCAGTTGGTCTGCGATATAACTATGTAAGAAGACGCCGGATAGAACGGTTTCTTTCGGGGAGCTATACTGACCGAGAAGGCCAGCTAACATGCCAGCAAGTACGTCACCCATGCCACCAGTTGCCATAGCTGGGTTGCCTCCGAGGTTTTGGTACACTGTGTCATCTAAATAAATTTCGGTTCGTTCGCTTTTTAAGACGACCCACATGCCAAGGTCTGCCGTAGCTTGCTGGCGTTGCTCGACTGTGCTTTCACTCAAGGGCAGGCCAGTCAGCCTTAGCCATTCCCCTTGATGTGGTGTGGCTATGACGGTTGTTTGGGGTAAGTTTGGGCGATTTTGGCTGATGAAGTATAAAGCGTCTGCATCGAGGACAAGTTTCTGCGTGGTAATCGCGCTCAGCACGCAGTGAAAGATTGCTTCAGCTTGTGCGTCTCTGCCTAAACCTGGGCCGAGGAGAACGGTATCAGCATTATGAATGGCATCTTCTAAGGCAGTAAAATCCTGGTAGTCTATAAACATCGCCTCAGGGAGGCGTGCGTGGAGGGCGTGGAGGTTTATTGGGTCGCTTGCGACTGAGGTAAGGCCGGCACCAGAATAAACAGCTGCACTGGCTGCAAGTATAATGGCCCCACCGAAATGTGTATTCCCACCGACACAAAGCACTCGACCCATGCTCCCTTTGTAACTATCTTTAGGACGGTCGGGAAGCCAGCGGATGATGTCTGATTTGTCAATAATATGCATGAAATCAGGTCCTTTCTTGTCAATATTGTAGCATAGATTTTGTAGTATTTTGCCTTTAATAAGATGAGTTTGATAATGAATTAGCACATTAAATTTTGATAAGGAATCAGCACATTAAATATGGTAAAATTTAATTTAGAACAGGAGGGAAAATCATGAAAGTTTCGAAGAAATGGCTCAGTACTATTCTTCTCGTCTTGAGTATTGTGTTGTTTGGGGCACGTTTGGTGCAAGCAGCTGGTGGGATAACAATTGCCGGAGATCGGGCAGTTATTACAGACGATGTGGATGGAGCTTTAATCATTGTGGGAAATGACGTCGTGGTGGATGCTCATGTCAAAGGAATTGTGCTCGGCTCAGGTAATAACGTGAGAGTCAATGGAGGGATTGATGGACCAGTTTTTATTGCCGGTAACAATGTTAGCTTCAATGGCCAAACAGAGGATTTATTTATGGCTGGCAACACAGTTACTATTGGTGCGGAAGCGGAAGTAGAACGAGATGCATTCTTGGCTGGGGCAACTTTGACGGTGGACGCTCCGATTAAGCGTGATTTATATGCGGCGGGTGATACCTTGCTATTGAATGCTGATATTGAACGGGATGGATATTTCGCAGTGGATAAGGCCACAGTGAGAGATGACGCCATGATATTGGGCGATTTAACTTATTCGTCAACCAATACTAATGACGCCATAGAGCAACGAGTTGACGGTGAAATTTCCTTCCATCGAGCAAATAATGTCGAAGATGATAGGCCAATAACAGGTGCACGGATTCTAGGAATTGTTTGGTCAACGCTGGGGGCCTTATTGTCTGGCCTTCTGATTTGGTGGCTCATGAATCGAATTACCCGTGGAAACTGGCAAGGTCAAGAAGTAACTAACCGCAAGGCGTGGCAAGCGCTTTTAGTTGGGTTGGGTGCAATAATTCTTATCCCAATTATCACATTGATCATGATTATTTCTCGACTCTTTATTGAACCTGCCCTCATCCTATTTACCTTATTTATTATTGCTCTAACCCTTGGCTTTACCGTTGCGGCGGCTGCCATTGAAAGAAATCATTTATCAGAGCGTTTCGGACAAATGAAATATGCAAGAGTTTTGGCATTCATTGTTGCTTTTCTAGCCATTTATATTCTGAGCAAGTTGTCGTATATCGGTTGGTTAGTGAGCCTCTTGACAGCTACATTTGCCTTAGGTAGCTTCATCCTAGATGTTTATCAAGCCCTTCGAACGAAGCCACTCGCCTAAGTCCTTAACCCAAAAGCCTTTGAACATCTATCGATATGTTCAAAGGCTATTAATTTGGGATGAATTAAGCTTGGTGTAAAGGCCGGCCAGCTACGATTGCTTTAGCGCGCTTATGGATAGCTTCGAGTTCACTTTCTTCCGCCTGGAGGGCTTCGAGAATTAAATGAGCTACTTCACGGACATCATCTTCTTTCAATCCACGGGTAGTAACAGCAGGGGTACCAATGCGAATACCGGATGTTTCTACGAAAGATTTCTCATCATGTGGGATTGAATTCTTGTTAACGGTAATCCCCACTTGGTCTAAGCGCTCTTGGGCCCAACGTCCAGAAATACCAAACGGTGTTACATCCACTAAGAATAGATGCGTATCCGTGCCGTCAGAGATAACATTCAGAGGACTTTCTAAGAAGACATCTGCCATGGCTTTAGCATTCTTAACGACTTGTTCAGCATAGACTTTAAATTCTGGCTGTAAGGCCTCACCAAGAGCAACGGCTTTCGCTGCAATAACATGCATAAGTGGTCCACCTTGAATACCAGGGAAGACCGCCGAATTGATTTTCTTGGCATGCTCTTGCTTGCCCATAATAATTCCGCCACGAGGGCCACGCAAGGTCTTGTGGGTGGTTGTAGTTACGACATCAGCATAAGGGACAGGATTTTGATGCATGCCCGCTGCGACTAGACCTGCTACATGAGCCATATCCACCATGTAAATAGCCCCGTGCTTATGAGCAATTTCACCGATACGCTTGAAGTCAATTTCACGAGAATAAGCGGACATACCAGCAATCAACATCTTAGGTTTAACCTCGCTGGCAATACGCTCCAGCTCTTCATAATCCAAGCGATTGTCTTCGTCCAGACCATAAGCATACATTTCATAGGATTGTCCTGAGAAGTTTACGGGTGAACCGTGAGTCAAATGACCCCCCATTGAAAGGTCCATCCCTAAAACTTTGTCACCAGGTTCCAAGAAAGCGCGGTAAACGGCCATATTTGCTGATGAACCTGAATGCGGTTGGACATTGGCGAACTCAGCAGCAAATAATTCCTTCGCCCGGTCAATAGCTAATTGCTCAATCACATCGACGTTCTCGCAGCCACCGTAATAACGACGTCCTGGGTAGCCTTCAGCATATTTATTTGTCAGAATTGAACCTTGGGCAGCTAAAACTGCGTCAGAAACGAAGTTTTCCGATGCAATTAACTCAATGCCTTCTAATTGACGTGTTTCTTCTTTTGCAATCATGTCAAAGACAGCGGTATCTTTAAACTCAACCATTATTATAAGCCTCACTTTATTTATTATTTAATGTATCTAGTGATTACTATAGTCGATTTTTAAAGGAATTGCTAGCTTTTTCACAACAATTATTTTGCGACAAGCTTACAGCTTAGCAGTCTGGGATTGTTAAGCTGTATAGAAAAAGGTGGGGACATTTGATGCACTCTTGCGACGAGGGAAAATTTATTGTTTAGTGTGCGCGTGGATTTGGCTGAGTAAGATTATACGATTGAGTATTTGTGTGGAAAATATGAACTCATTGAGGAAGCAATTTGAGGTATTCTTAGAAGAAGTACCTTGAACAGTTGTGGAGACTTCTGAGGAAACGAGCGATTTTGGCATGGTCATGGAGAATTGAAATAGTTTTCGGTATCGCTTTAAGTAAATTGCTAGAGTGTAACTATACATTTGTGGGGTAGGGAATGATATGCTGGATTATTGACCTATGGGCTAGAACGTGGCACACGAATGGATAAGATGGTGCGAAATCATCAGGTATTTGGAGATGCTTTTGGACAAGCTTTTGGTGATTTCCAATATAGTCGATAGAAGGATGAACACCGAGTTAGCGCATCGATTGTGCTGATTTTGAGTTCATGATAAGCAGTAGGAGGGTTAGTTCTCGCTGGATCTGGGAAGGTAGCAATCTTTTGAGTCTAGGTGACGTGAGTGTATTTGATTTTATGGGGGTTCTCAGGCTAGTTTTGTCGGTGGCACGATTAATTACTGCGTTAGGGGGGCGGAAGAGTAATTAAGCGGATTTCGTAGTTCAACTTATATTTGACAATCAATGTACTTTTTGATAAGTCGGATTTATTGTAAGATAATCTATCACCTTATATCTTATCCTAAAGAACAAAAGCAAGGAACTTTCACTTTAAAGGTTCCTTGCTTTTATTTAATGTGACTCGAGATTACGCCATTGACTAGGAGACATACCAAATTCTTTCTTAAAGGCGTTAGAGAAGACGAATTGATTGGAATAACCAATCTGGTCAGAGATAGAACCTATGGATTGATTAGGATCCTTTAAGAGCTCGAGTGCCTTGTTCATGCGGTACTGACTCAAATAAGCAGAAGGGGTAGTTTCTAGTTCGGCCTTGAATAATTTAGTCAGATAGGTACGGCTAAGTTTGCAGTGATCGGCGATATCTTTGATAGAAATATTATTTTGATAGTTTCGTGTGATGAACTTGATGGATTCTTTAATGTAAAAGTTCTGGTTATGATTGAGGTCATCATTCTGGATAGGAACAAAATCGCTAGAACCTTGGATAAGCCGATCCATTAACAAAAAGAGGGTACCAATCGTTTCTTCTTCACGATTAGTGTCTAAAAGTTGTTCAAATAAGTTAATGAAATTATCTAATGCGTAACCTTCTTGAGTTTGGTAAGTGGATTTGTTACGGCTAAAACCCATTTTACGTAAATAATTCCAAGCTTTAACACCATTAAACTCCACCCAATAGTAGGTCCAAGGTTCGTAGAGATCCGCTTGGTATGAAGTTACCTGATCAGGGGATATTAGAAAGCCTTGTCCTTGAGTGAGATATACACGTTCGTTTGTATCGATATTTCGGAATTCACCACTTCCGTCAATAATATAGTGGAGTAAATAATTATTTTGTTTCGCCAGGGGCTTGGCATGGGAAGGAGAGCAAGTTTCATAGCCAAATTGAATAGGATATAAGTCAATGTATGAGATGTTGTTGAAAATATTAGTACGCTTCTTATGCATTGAAATCACCTCAAATTTATTGTAACACAACCGATAAAATGTATCATTATATATGATATCTAAGCCTGGTTTGTCAAAATAATATATAGATTGATTTATCGCTTATTTGAAAGCGTTATCTTAGTTGGTAGAATATGTTTACAGGGGGAGATTCTATGAAGGTGACAGTAAGACCTTGGGGAAGTTATAAGAATATAGATTATGATGAGATATGGATTAAAAACCAAGAAACAGTTATTAGTTTTTCTAACTTAGTGGCAAGGGTTAATCGTTGGCAAGTAACAGATGCCTATAGTAGAGATGAACCTATTATCTGGGTTTTCAGAAGATAAAGGATGCTTTTCGATATGCTGGGTTATATTCAGGAGCCACAGTAGGCCGAGTAGCGGGTCGAATTGATAAGGGACGCGGAGAAATTGCTGGTAAATTATATCAGCTTGATACAAATGAAGGCGCTAATCAGCTTCATGGAGGACCTTATGCGTTGGATAAAGTAAAATGGGACTATTGTATTGTGGAAGAGCCACACGTTGTTCATGTAGTTTTTAGCTATGAAGATCAGGCAGGGAACAATGGTTATCCAGGTAATTTGAAAGTTCAAGTAATCCATAGTTATGACGATAAGAATACTTGGACTATCGAATATCAAGCGACTACAGACCAAGAGACCCTCTTTAACCCAACGAATCATGTTTATTTTAATTTGAACGGTCAAATGGATCAGCCAGTGACTAATCATTTCTTACAATTAAATGCAGATGCCTATTTACCACTGAGAAAGGATGGAATTCCAATAGGTAAGCAATTAAATGTTAGTGGCACAGACTTTGATTTAAGAGAGGGTCGCTTCATAGAAGACATAGTGAGTAGCCAGGAAGCCCAAATTCGGGATAGTAAGGGTCTAGACCACCCCTTCCTAATAGAGGAACAAGAAGTTGAAGTGGCTATGTCATTATTCTTACCCGAGAAGAAACGTTATTTAGAGGTAAGGATCAACCAAGCTTAGTTATCTACACTGCCAATCAGCTGGAAGATAATCTAGTTATGTGGGGACGATCCCTTGTGAACCATGGAGGGATAACTTCTGAGGCTCAATTACCACCCGACGCCATCAATCAATCGCATTTAGGGAATGTTATTCTCAAGCCTGAAGCGGATTATTACAGTAAGACAAGTTACCAATTACACATTGATAAGGAGGCTAACAATGACACAAAAAATCTATAAACATTTAGAGGAAGTATATAAACAACTGTCGTCCGTAGGAGGACAATTCTTTTTTTCCCCTGGTCGAGTGAATCTTATCGGCGAACATACGGATTACAACGGAGGGCATGTTTTTCCAGCAGCAATTACGTTAGGAACTTATGGTTTAATTGGACTCAGAGAGGATAGAAAGATAAAGTGCTACTCGTTGAATTTTCAAGATCAGGGTGTGGTTGAATTTAGCTTAGATCAACTAGGCTATCGAGCTAACCATGCTTGGGCAAATTATGTTAAAGGCGTGGTTAAGTTTCTCAATGAGGAACAAGAATTTGTGGACCGTGGCTTTAATTTGGTAGTTTATGGCAATATTCCGAATGGTGCCGGCCTATCTTCCTCTGCTTCTTTAGAGTTACTGGTTGCTTATGCTTTAAATGAGCTTTTCGATGGTGAATTGAGGCGTCAAGAACTTGCTCGGATTGGTCAAAGTGTGGAAAATTACTTTGTCGGTGTTAATTCAGGTATAATGGATCAATTTGCAGTAGCTATGGGACAAGTAAATCAGGCTATTTTCCTTGATGTGAATACAATGAATTATGAATTAATACCTGCTGATTTCGGTGATTATAAAATCTTGATTATGAATACCAATAAACGCAGAGAGTTGGTTGATTCTAAGTATAACCAACGTCGAGCTGAGTGCGAAGCTGCTTTATTGGCTTTACAAGAAGCACTAGCAATAGATAGTCTTGGTGAACTAACTAGTGACGATCTTGAAAGCCACAAAGGACTGTTGCAAGACCCTACTCTCCTGAAGCGGGCTAGACATGCAGTCTCAGAGAACGGAAGAACCTTACTTGCCAAAGAGGCACTGACAACTGGGGACCTTGTGACTTTCGGGCAACTTCTCAATGCTTCTCATCAATCGCTTAAGAATGATTATGAGGTAACTGGTGTCGAATTAGACACATTAGCCGAAACGGCTCAAAAGCAATCAGGAGTGCTGGGTGCCCGAATGACAGGAGCTGGTATGGGGGGCTGTGCCATCGCGCTTGTTCATAAAGATAGTGTAGAGGATGTTATTAAGGCAGTACAGGAAGTCTATACCCAAGTGATTGGATACGAGGCTGGCTTCTTCCTTGCTGAAGTAGGGGACGGAGTTAAGCAAGTTTCCCAGTGAAAGGAGAAGACAATGACTAATATTAGTCAAAGTATCCATGACTATGTAAGAAAAGCAATTCAGATGCAAATGCTTGACCCGATGGATCAGATATACGTGCAGAATCGGCTTTTAGCTATTCTAGGACTTGATGAGATGGGGGTAGTTTCTAATCATGAATTGGAAGAGGAGCTGCAAGATTATCTTGATAAACTTGTAGCATATGCTATTCAAGAAGAAATTATCGATAGCAAGCAATTTAGTCGGGAAATTCTTGAGGCCGAAATTATGGATTTATTAATCCCCTACCCATCAACAGTAAATCAGGTTTTCTGGGATTATTATCAGGAGGATAAGGTTAAAGCGACTGATTACTTTTATCAGCTTTCCCGTACTAGTGACTATATAAAAACTCGTCATATTGCTAAGAATGTTCATTTTAAAGCAAAGAGTGAATATGGTGATTTAGAAATTACCATTAATCTTTCTAAACCAGAAAAAGACCCTAAGGAAATTAAAGCGGCTAAGCATGCACCGAAATCTCATTATCCTGCTTGTGCTCTATGTATGGAAAATGAAGGCTATCGGGGTCATATTAATCATGCTGCACGGCAGAATCATCGAATTATTCGACTGAAGTTAGGGGATGAGATATACGGGTTTCAATATTCACCTTATGTATATTACAACGAGCACTCCATTTTTCTCAATGAAACTCATCGGCCAATGGTTATTAATCGTAAATGTTTTAGAAATTTACTTCAAATAGTTGAGCAGTTTCCGCATTATTTTGCAGGGTCGAATGCAGATTTACCAATTGTTGGGGCTCTATTCTAGCACATGATCACTATCAAGGTGGACGACATAAGTTCCCAATGGATAATGCCAAAAGTTATCAAGTTATTGAATTGTCGAATTATCCTGAAGTTAAAGTTGAACTAGTTAAATGGCCGTTGTCAGTGATTCGATTAAGCTCTACGAAGATGACCCCCCTTGTAGAATTAGCAACAGCAATTCATGAACATTGGCAGACATACTCAGATCCAACTCATAATATTATTTCTCATAGTGGCGAAACTCCTCATAATACTGTCACGCCTATTGCTCGAAGAAAGGGAAAGGCTTACGAGTTGGATATTGTTTTACGAAATAATCGGTGCAGTGAAGAATTCCCTGATGGGATTTTCCATCCTCATAAGGATATCCAACATATCAAAAAAGAAAACATTGGATTGATTGAAGTAATGGGACTAGCAATCTTACCAGCACGTTTAGTTGAGGAGTTGAATCAGGTGGGGCAATATTTACTTGGTCAGATTGATTTAGAACAGGTTGAATATATTCATCAAACTTGGGCTCAAAGCTTGAAAGAAAAGTATTCAGAGAAAGATTCTGATGCTTTACCTGGGATACTTGAAAAGGAAGTTGGGCTTAAATTTGCTCGAGTTCTGGAGGATGCTGGTGTTTATAAGCAGACTTCAGAGGGTCGTGCAGGTCTAGAAACATTTATTAAGAGTTTAAATTCATAAGCAACTTATTTCAGAGAGAAAATTAATTGGTTTGACTAAGAGCGTAGTGTTCTAGATTATTTCTTTAAAACAGTGATTAGTCACTAATCTTCCATATTCCTTTTATGGAAGAAGTTTATTAGTAAGATAAGGTCTATTAGAATTATAATGATGAAATATCAGAACTACATTTGGGAAAATATTGCACAAGAAAGGAGCAAAAAGAATGGATGTGTTGGTTGTAGGAGGTGCTGGATACATCGGCTCCCATGCTGTCACTCAATTAATTGATAAAGGCTATGAAGTAACGGTCGTAGACAATTTATTGACTGGACATCGTGAGGCGGTTCATCCTGAAGCGAACTTTGTTCTGGCTGATATTCGTGATAAAGAAGTCTTAAGCCAAGTATTCGAGGCTAGAAATTTTGTTTGTGTGTTTCATTTTGCCGCGTCTTCTTTGGTAGGAGAGTCTGTTGAGCAGCCTTTGAAGTATTTCGATAATAACGTGACGGGTATGATTAGTCTTTTAGAAGTCATGGTCGATCATGGGGTAAATAAGATTATTTTCTCTTCAACGGCAGCAGTTTACGGCGATGTAGATATACCGATGATTAATGAAGATTTACCAACAAATCCTGTCAATCCATATGGATTAAGCAAGCGAATGATGGAACAAATAATGGAGTGGTGTCAGGAAGCTTATGGCATGAATTATATCTCCCTAAGGTATTTCAATGTGGCAGGAGCCTTAGAAGGAGGCAATATTGGTGAGGATCATCATCCAGAAACCCATCTGATTCCGATAATTCTTCAAGTCGCCAATAATCAAAGAGAGTATGTGACGATTTTCGGTGATGACTACCATACACCTGACGGAACTTGTATTCGGGATTATATTCATGTTGTTGACTTAATCGATGCGCATATAAAGGCTTATGAATACTTAAATGATGGAGGACAGAGCCAAGTCTTTAATTTGGGTTCCAGTCAAGGTTTCTCAGTTAAGGAAATTGTGGAAGCTTGTCGGCAAGTAACCGATTGTTGCATACCGGCACAAATTGGTGAGCGAAGAGAAGGGGACCCAGCTAAGTTAGTCGCCTCAAGCGATAAGGCACGAGAGATACTCGGTTGGCAACCTCAATATGATGATATCAAGAAGATTATTGCTTCTGCATGGGCTTGGCACCAGACCCGACCAGAAGGATATGGAGAAGAATAATTGGTCGAAAGTATTGTGAAGGTTTATTGATAAGGAGGCGCATATGCCATTACAGAATTACTTTGAAGATCCGCAAGTTATGAGTGTGAATACACTACCAAGAAGATCGTATTTCATTCCGTATGAATCTCAAGAAGCGGCTCAGGAATTAGATAGAAGCAAATCTACTTACTATGAAAGTTTGAATGGTGATTGGGATTTTAAGTATTTCGAGAACGTAAGATTGATTGAGGAAGAGTACTGGCTTGAGTCTAAGAGTAACATGATTGACGAATACGATACGATTCCTGTTCCATCTGTTTGGCAATTACATGGTTATGATCAGATTCAATATACTAATGTGACTTACCCAATTCCTTTCAACCCACCACTTGTACCTTATGATAATCCAGCTGGATTGTATCGAAGGACTTTTGAATTAGGTGAAGAGGATTTAGATAAAGATTTACACTTGAATTTTGAAGGGGTAGATTCTGCCTTCTATGTTTGGGTGAATGATCATTTTATCGGTTATGGAACTATTTCTCATAGTAACAATGAATTCGATATCAGTCAGGCAGTTAAAGTTGGAAAGAATCATCTCGCAATTCTTGTCGTTAAATGGTCTTATGGAACTTATTTTGAGGATGCAGATAAATTTAGATATTCCGGTATTTTCCGTGATGTTTATTTGCTCAAAAGAGCCAAAAAACGTCTGAATGACTTTAGAGTTCACCAAAAATTTAGTTCGGATTATCGTCAGGCTCAACTTCTAGTAGATATAGAGGGTCAAGGAATTGATCAAGTGTCTTATAGTGTCTACAATCCTCAAAGGGAGTTGATTAGCCAAGGGAATACACGATTGAGAGACGGAATCAAAGTTGACATTGATCAGGTCCAGTTATGGAATTCAGAAGAACCTAGACTTTATCAATTATTAATGACGGTAGAGGAAGAAGTGTATATCCAAGAAATTGGTTTTAGGGAAGTTAAGATTGAGGGAACCCAATTTTTAGTCAATGGAAAGCCAATTAAGTTTTCAGGTGTTAATCATCATGATACCAATCCGAATACTGGTGCGACGGTTACTTTGGATCAACAACGTCGTGATCTAGAGCTTATGAAACAATTGAATTTCAATGCGATTCGAACAGCTCATTATCCTAAAACGGCTGAATTCTATGAATTATGTAATCGTCTGGGGTTCTATGTTATAAGTGAAGCAGATATTGAATGTCATGGCGTGGTAGAGTTAGTCGGAGTAGGTGGTTATGAGAACTATAATATGATGATTAACGATCCAATATACACCGATACGTTCATTAATCGAATGGAAGCCAGTATGATACCATTCCTTAACTACTCCTCGATTGTTATTTGGTCTGGGGGGAATGAGTCTGGTTTTGGTCTTAATTTTGAAGCTACAGGTAGGCGGGCTCGAGAGATAGACTCGTCACGTCCTCTTCATTATGAAGGATGGTGGCATAGAGACCGCCAGCGGGAAGATAATGATGAGACTTATGTGGATATGTATAGTCGCATGTATCCTAGTCTAGACGAAATTGATGAACTTTATCTCAATTCAGACAGTCCGATTAACAAGCCTTTTATACTTTGTGAGTATATTCATGCCATGGGTAATGGACCAGGGGATATTGAAGACTACTATAATCATCTATACCATCGGGAGGAGTATATCGGTGGCTTCGTCTGGGAATGGGCCGATCATGCGGTAAATATCCACCGAGGTACAGAGAAGGAACCCGCTTACCGATATGGAGGCGATCATGGTGAGTACCCTCATGATGGTAATTTCTGTATGGATGGTATCGTTTATCCTGATCGCACATTATCTACAGGTGCTCTAGATTATCGACAAGTTTATCGACCTGTACGTTTAGGTAAAGCTGATTTTGCAAAGGGGTGTTTTGAATTCATCAATCAACTGTTCTTCGCAAATTTAAAAAATAAAGTTCTTTTAGCAATTGAATATTATGACCGGACAGGTAACTTAAGTCATAAAAGATCAAGTATTACATTAGAAGCTGAGCCAAGCCAGAAGTATCAATTGCAGTTAGAAAATCTAAACCTAGATGAGCTTAGCTTTCTTAGATTTGTTTATTATGATAAGCAGAATGGTTATGAACTAGGGTTCGATGTTGCGACGTATACAACTCCTCAATTCCAGCCACTACATAAGAACGACAATGCAAGTATTACCTACAAAGAAAGTCTTGCGAATTATGCGGTATCAGTAGGTGGTAATCGGTATGTTTTCAATAAGGGAACAGGTGCTTTAGAGCAGATTTCTATCGAAGAAGATGACTTATTAAATTCACCCGGACAGTGGACTATTTGGCGAGCACCAACAGATAATGATCGAAAGATAAAGAAAGAATGGTACTTTGCTAACTATCACAAGACTCAAATACGGATTACTAACAGCAGCATTGACTCTCACGAAGATTGTATAACTATCTTTTTTAAAGGGGCCATGAACTCAGTATCGAGACAGAATATTATTCATATGAATATCACTTGGCAAATATACGGCGATGGACAAGTCACGTTAGACCTAGATGGCGCACACAATCTTGCTTTTCCTTTCTTGCCTAGATTTGGTTTGATGTTGCCTTTGAAAAAAGACTATCAAAAGGTAGATTATCTAGGTCTGGGACCATATGAAAACTATCCTGATCGTTATAATAATGTTTATAGAGCATTCTTCAGCCAATCAATCGATGAACTTTATGAGCCTTATATTCGCCCTCAAGAGAATGGTGCTCGTGGAAAAGTTTCCTATCTGTCAGTAAAAGGTCAAGGTAAAATGAAAGATATAACTATAACGAGTGAGGAAGAATTTAGTTTTAACCTTTCTGAGTTTTCTACCGAGCAACTTACGACGGTCGCACATAGAGATGAGTTGGTAAAGGAAGAGTCTGTCTATCTTCATATTGATGGGGATCAATCTGGGATTGGAAGCAATTCCTGTGGGCCAGAATTGCTAGACAGATATCGTTTAGAAGATAAGGTTGTATTGAGAATTCGGTTCTCTTTTTAAATAATTAGCTTTATAGCTTAATAAGAGCAAGAAAAGTTATGATATCCCTTAAAATGTTTCAGAAGCATTTTAAGGGGTGTTTATTTGTTCGAAAACTATATTATGCAACAGACTCTATAATTTCTTCGTAGAGTACATTTCTAGCTATTTAAATAAGTAAACCTCCAATCTTGAAAAGAGTAATTATAGTGACCCCAAAAAGTTAGACAATATTTTAGAGAGAGTTGACCTTTATAGGCTGCTCTCTTTTTTATAGGCTTAGAATCTGGCTTCCATCCTTGATCACCCTTACTCATCAGCTGTGGAAGTTTGTCAAGAGAAGGAGCATTAGCGGCTCTTGATAAACTTTTACAGCTGTGAGACGCTTGGGCGTGTTAGGAAGCATATTTCTCCAAATACTCAACAGGGCTTAACCATCCTAATTTTTCTTTTATCCGGTTTTCATTGTAATAGCGGATATAGTTTTGAATGGCTTCCTTCAACTCTTCGTAACTGCGGTAAGATTTGCCATAGTAGATTTCTTGTTTCATCAGCCCGAAGAAATTTTCCATCGGCGAGTTATCTAGGCAATTTCCTTTTCGTGACATACTTTGAAAGATGGCGTGATTTTTTAAGTGGTCTTGATAGTCTTCCATTTGATAGGCCCAACCTTGATCCGAGTGGAACGTGCGTCTGAATTCACAATCATCGGTGGCACGAACGGCGTCTTTTAGGGCTTCCATCATACTCTCCTTATTGGGTTGGTGTGAGATCTTGTAACTGACAATTTGAAGATTAAAGAGGTTCAAAAATGGATCAAGATACAACTTCTTAATTTGAAGATTACCAGAGCTGTCGGTTTCATAATATTTGAATTCGGTTGTGTCGGTGAGAATTTTTTGGCGTGGAATGCTGCTCTTAAACCGTCGGTTTAAGAGGTTTGGCACAATGGTGCCAACATCGCCTTTATAGGAATTATACTTACGTGATTTCCGAGTAAAAGAGGTAACTTGCAGCTTCATCTCCTTCATTAACCGATGCACTTTCTTTTTGTTAACTTGGTAGCCGCGGCGTCTTAATTCAGCGTGAACCCGGCGATAACCATAGTCTTTATGTTCTTCGCGGATCGCTAAAATGTCGTCTTTGATAGCTTGATCTTTATCGGGCCTTTCCAGACACTTTAGTTGGTAATAATAAGTGGCTTTCGGAAACCCAACCGCCTTTAAAATGCTGGTGAGTGTGTAATCATTTTGTTTATGGAGGCTGCGAATGACGCGCACTAAGTCTTCTTGTGTCGCCTCTTTTTTGCTTCCCGCAACCGCCTCAATTCTTTTAAAAATTTGTTCTCGATATCTAATTGTTCAACGGTAGCTTCAAGCGTTTTAATGCGTTCTTGAAGGGCATTGATATCAGTGTTTGTTGTAATCTAAAAAGGGACCACCTTCGGGGTAAATTGCTATTCAAAAAGGGACCACTTGCCATACCTTCCCATCTATAATAAACGTATTATAGATGGAGGTGCCAAGGAGTGATTCGTATCAATAAAGAATTCGAAGTGATTCACCGTTTTAGAAATGGGGAATCCATTAGGAAAATTAGCAGAGACATGGACATTGATAGAAAAACGGTTCGAAGAATAAGGGATCGATACCAAGCAGGTATAGATGCTTTGGATGACGCTCAAAATGAGAAAGAAATCGAAGCAGCAACCGAGCAATTAGTCTTAGAAAGAAAATATGATACTTCCAATCGGAAAAAAAGAACCTTTACACCAGAGGTGGAAGCTAGAATGAGCGAGTTACTGGAAAAAGAAAGAGAAAAGGATCGAAGGCTAGGACCTCATAAACAAGCACTAACGGCTAAGGCTGTTTATGAAATCCTAGCAGAGGAAGGGTATGCGATTAAATACCGGACAGTCGCTCATTACTGGTCAAAAATGAAAGCGAAAGCTAAAGAGGCTTTTATCAAGCAAAATTATGCATTGGGTGCACGGGTGGAGTTCGATTTTGGAGAGGTCAAATTAGAAATTGAGGGCGTGGTTAAAACCTATTATCTCGCTGTGTGGGCTAGCCCTGCTTCAGATTATTACTGGGCTTACCTCTATACCAACCAGAAAAAAGCTGTCTTTCAGGATGCGCATGTGCGATTTTTTGAAAACCTGGGTGGGGTGTATGCGGAGCTTGTCTATGACAATATGAGAAATGTGGTCACTCGTTTTATTGGGCGTAATGAAAAGGAGCTAAACCCCCAACTCATCCAATTAGCCACTTATTATGGGTTTAATATTAATGTCACCAACTGCTTCAGTGGGAATGAGAAGGGAACAGTAGAGAGTCGTGTAAAGCATGTCAGACAAAACTGTTTCACCAAAAAATATCAATTTCAATCTTTAGATGAAGCTCGCCAGCACTTGGAAGAGTCCTTACGGACTTTGAATCAAGATAGTCGTTTGGAAGAAGAAAAAGGCCACCTTCTTAAATACCGTCCTCCCTTTGAACTGGCAGAACTTTGTCAGCTCAGCGTCACAAAGTATGCCACGATTCATTATCAGAAGAATCAGTATTCTGTCCCTGACTACTTGGTAGGGAAGCGAGTTCAGATCAAGGCTTATGCCGATTATCTCGTGGTTTATGCCAATGAACAAGAAGTGGCCAGGCATAATAAAATAGAGGGTTCCCATGGGTTTCAGCTTGATATCAGTCACTATATCAAAACCCTCAAGAAGAAACCTGGTGCTCTGGAACACTCGCTGGTTCTTCAACAAACCCCCGGCTTGGAAACACTCTATCATAAATATTATAGCGGACACCCTAAAGAATTCATAGAACAACTTGAGAAATACCATAGCCTCAGTGGAGAGGCTTTGTGCCAGCAATTGGCCTATGATCAGTTGGTGCAACGTGTCACAACGGAAAATGAGGGTGTTCCTAAAAATCAGGAGGCGATTCTTCATCAGACAGAAGCAACGCTCCATCAATTAAATGCTCTCTATGGTTTGGAGGAAAGCTTATGTTAACAATCGCAGAAGCCGCTAATGAACTAAAACTTCCCTATCTGAAGGAAAATTACCAACACCTGCTCCTGGAATATACGAGTCGCGGACTGGATTTGGAAGAAGCCCTCACAGAGATATTGACAGAGGAGGTGGAACAACGTCGAAATCGAAGCTATCAAAGAAGGATTCGACAGGCCAAGTTTAGCCAAAAGAAGTACCTGATGGACTTTGACGAGAAAGTGTTTAAGGAAGGTGTTCGCCAACAACTACGCGAATTAAAGACCCTGAATTTTATTCAAGAGAAACAGAACGTCATTCTTATTGGCAACCCTGGAACAGGGAAGACGCATTTTAGCATTGGTCTTGGCATGGAGGCCTGTCTGCAGAATTATCATGTACAGTTCGTAAATGCCCCAAATCTTGTTATTGAATTAAGAGAGGCCGTCACGCAAAGTCAATTTTATCGCTTCAAACAGCGATTAAATAAGGTCGATCTCTTGATTGTCGATGAATTAGGTTATTTATCCTTTGATGAAGCCGGGGCTGAGCTTCTGTTTAATCTTCTTTCTAATCGGATGGGAAAGGGCTCTACAATGATACGACGAACCTTACCTTTGATCGCTGGCAGGAATGCTTTAAAGACCCGACCTTAACGGGAGCCCTGGTGGATCGTTTAGCCTTTAAGGCGCATGTTGTGGACATGCGAGGGGAGAGTTATCGGATGAAGCAGACCAGTGCCTGGAAGGAGGCGCAAGCCAGCCAAAAGGAGGTATGAAACGCTGAGACACTTTCTTCTTAACTAACTTTTCAAAAATTAGCCTAAGCCGTTACATTGACCCAAAAGGTGGTCCCTTTTTCAACGGCAAGGTGGTCCCTTTTTCACTTGACATATACATCAGTCTCAGTCTTTGTATTCTGCGCTTTAGGCGTATTCTTTTCTTGTTTTGACACCGTCGGTGGCCTCCCTATCGATTTTGATAAGCCATCGATGCCCTTTTTCTTAAACGTCCGAAGCCAGTTGGCAATAAGGCTCGGATTGTTAATCCCGAACTTAACCCCAACTTCACGATAGCTTAACTCTGTTGTTAAGTACAATTCTATCGCATTTAGCTTGGTTTCAACAGGATAATAGGTTTTTGTTGATTTAAGATAGAGCCCTTCGAGTCCAAAGTCTTGATAATTATGGATCCAGCGCTTGATAATACTTGAACCAATCGCGTACTTCTTAGAAAGTGTTTTATAACCACCAACACCAGCTTCATAATCAGCGACAACCTGTAATTTGATATCCAATGTATATTTAGACATAACAATACCCCCTAAATGTTAGATTTGTTGTCTAGCATTTGGGGGCAGTACAAGAGGTGTGGTTCAAAAATTATCATTTTTATCTGTCTACTTGACAGGGGGCACTCCAAAAGAAACTGGACGCTTTTTCGTTTGAAGTGGACCTCACGGTCCGCAAACGGTGGATCTCTCAGCCCGCACAAAGTGGATCTCACATCCGAACAACTGGACCTATTTGGACGCAGTAATCATACGAAATTGGCGAAAAAGCTTACATCGTCGCTAAAAAGTTAAGTAGATTTGCTCAAACCATCTTAATGTCTATCATTATTTAGACGATGGTGGGACTATCATCGACTATTATGAACGCTACACAGCTAACAAATCTAAGTGTGGCTCTAAGAAGAAGCAGTTCACAGAAGATCAAATCACCTATATCAATGACCGGGAGTCACAAGGGTGGTCACCGGACGTGATGATTGGACGCCAGGAAATTGACTTGAATTGCTGTGCAAAAACACTTTACCGTCGCTTCCAAGATGACCCAGCTTTTGATGTTAGAGATTTACCCATGCAAGGTAAACGAAAAGCAAATCATCATGTTGAAACGAGGGGCCGTCTAAATGACCGTAGAAGACTAGAACAGCGTCAAGAGGCTTATCCTGAGTACAATGAGAAATTTGGTCATTTTGAAGGGGATACTATTGTGGGTAAGAGCCACCAAAGTGCGGTCATTATACTAGTTGAACGAATAAGTAAATTAGCGATCACTCTGAAGACAGAAGGTCGTAAAGCATGTCAAGTAACGGATTCATTGAGGCGTTTCTTCCTTAAAAACCCTTACCGTCTGGTTAAATCTCTGACTTTGGACAATGACAAAGAGTTTTCTAACTGGAAAGACTTAAGCAATGAATTTGATATCGATATCTTCTTTGCAGACCCAGGATGCCCATCTCGAAGAGGACGGAATGAGCATACTAACGGATAGTTAAGAAGAGATGGTCTGCCTAAAGGTACTGATTTTAATGAAGTGGATGAAGACTTTCTTAAGGAAGTAACCTTCAAGCGACATATCATTCCACGTAAATCTCTTAACGACTACACTCCCCTGGAGGTTTTCTTGGCCCATCTTTTGGATCAAACACCTGGCTATTATGCCAGCCACTTAAGAAATATGGTTTCATCAAGCTCCTAACTCCTCCAGAGTCGCTAGCGCTTTTCCTCTTGACCAGCCAGGAGCTTGATGAAGGGAGGTTTAAGGTGGCTAGCACAAGTGTATTACCAAGTTCAATCACTCATCATATAGTGTAAAAATTTCTAACTTAAATTGACAATCGAGATTATCAAAAAAATAATATCAATAACGATTTACAAATTGATTCATTTTGTTCAGATAAAGAAATTTACCAATATGTCACTGAATATTTTTAATGCGCTTTGACAAAAACTTAAACCTAGCATAAGTAAATATTTTTAAAACTTAGAACAGTACATCCATCAATGAGCTTGACATTGATGGATGTACTTATCTTTAACGTTGGTTCCAATTATTCATATTCATTATTAGCAATTTTACTCATCAGAGCTAATTGAATGAAAATACTTATTCTAATCACTAGCACTTAAACTATTATTTCCTCATGCTTCTCTCAATTGATACCTCGTCACCGCTCGGTACTCGTCACCTTTCGTCAGTACAATACTGCCAAAGCCTTCATGGTTGGGCGCATCTGGCAAGGCCTGAGTCTCCATGGCGACGCCCGCATATGGGACCAGCCCCTCTCCATTCACTACAACAGCCGGTTCGGCAAAGGAATGCACGTAAATGACCACAGCCGGCTGATCGGTTGTCAGAATGATACTTGTCGATCCGTTAGTCAATTCCACTTGATGATCCGCTTCATTTGAAAAGATAAAGGAATGGTCGTAGCCGGATTTTAATTGAATCTGGTCATCGTTGCTGGTTAATGTTGTACCGATTTCTTGTGACTGTGTAAGGTCAAAAGGCGTCCCTTCGACCGGTCTAATTTCGCCTGTTGGCGTACCGTCAGCTTTAACTGGTAGATAGTGGCTGATATTACCCGTGAGAATGTGATTCTTCACGGTATCATGAATACGGCCATTTAAATTGAAATAGACATGGTTGGTTAAATTCAAGACCGTATCTTTGTCTGATACTGCCCAGTATTCAATCGTCCACTGGTTATTTGTATCGTATGTGTGTTTAACTTTCAGCTGGAGGTTGCCTGGATAAACACTTTCACTCTCCGACACATCTAAACTATAGACAATCGAGATGGCCTCTTCCTGTTCAAGACACTCATAGTCCCAGACTTTAAAATCATATCCTGCCTCACCTCCGTGCAGATGGTTGGGAGCTTCGTTGGCATCCAATTGGACGGTCGATCCATTCAATTGAAACTGCGCTCCACTTATGCGTCCAGCCACCGGACCAACCGTCGCACCGTAATAGTAGCCACGGTTGGTAATATAATCTTCTAGCGAGTCAAAACCGAGCACAATATTGCGCCCCTTTGGATCTAGCCAGCGCAAAACTCTAGCACCGAAGTTACTGAAGACAATCTCAGTATGCGCATTCTGAACGATGATTTCATCCACTTGCTGTCCCTGATAATGACCGATTGGTTTAATCTTGAGCTTCATCTTGGTATCCTTTCGGGTGGCTCGAATGCCACTTCCATGCTGTTTGAATAATTTCCTCAATATCTGTGTATTGAGGCTGCCAGTTGAGGACCTCTCTCGCTTTTTGGCTGGACGCCACTAACTTGGATGGATCTCCTGCACGTCTCGGCCCAATTTCTGCTGAAATCTCTTTGCTAGTCACTCTGCGGGCTGCTTCCAGCATCTCTTTCACCGAATAACCTTCAGCACTACCTAAGTTAAAGGCTTGGCTATCATTTCCTTGTTGCAAATAATCAAGGGCCAATAGATGGGCGTGCACTAAGTCTTCCACTTGAACATAGTCGCGGATACATGTACCATCTGGCGTATCATAATCATCACCGAAGATTGTCAACTTGTCTCTTTCACCAAGTGCCACTTGGAGAATGATTGGCACCAAGTGTGTCTCTGGATGATGGTCTTCACCGATGGTTGCGTCACTTGACGCACCTGCAACATTAAAGTAGCGCAGCGACACATACTTAATACCGTAGGCTTGGTCGCACCATTGGATCATTTTCTCCATCATCAATTTACTTTCACCGTAAGGACTAGTCGGGGCTTTAGACGTCTCTTCGTCGATTAAGCCAGTGTCTGCTTGACCATAGACCGCTGCCGTGGATGAGAAGATCAACTTATCTACATTGGCTTCTTTCATTGCTTGGATCAAACTAATCATACCACCGACATTGTTGGCGAAATAATCGATCGGTTTTTCAACGGATTCCCCGACCAATGAATGGGCCGCAAAGTGCATCACCGCTTCAATCGAGTGATCTACAAAAACCTGTTGTAGTAAATCGCCATCGCGTAAGTCTCCTTCAATTAAAGTTGCATCTGGATGGACGGCTTGCTTATGACCTGTGCGGAAGTTGTCCAACACCACCACATCCTGACCCGCTTCGGCCAGCGCCTTGACGGCATGCGAACCGATATAGCCCGCGCCACCAATTACTAAAATTGCCATCTAATCTTCCTTTCTTATAAGTCAACGGATTCGATAAATTGCTTCAAGCCTGTCAACCCTTGCTCGGTCTGCTTATAAACACCCGCATCTTCTAAGACACGCTCGAACTTCTTGACAATCCCTTGTTGAATAAAGTCTGAAACTTCCACATCGTCTGCATAATCTGCTTTTAATGATTCCGCCCAAGTTTGATGATAGACTTTGACCTCGTCTAATGCCACTTCTCCCAATAAGTACTGTTTGATAGTTTCAACTTCAGCCAGCAAGCGCGGTGGTAATATCGCCAAACCCATCACTTCGATTAGACCGATATTTTCTTTTTTAATATGGTGGACATCTGGATGGGGATGGAAAATACCCAATGGTAATTCCTCTGTGGTCCGATTATTGCGTAGCACCAAATCCAATTCAAACTGTTCCCCTTTACGACGCGCAATTGGGGTCACTGTATTGTGAGGTTGGTCAGTCTCCGCATAGATGTCATTGTCTGGGTCATCGTACTGACGCCATGCCTGCAAAATTTGATTGGCAGCATCGAGTAGCTGATCTTTGTCGGCTGAACGTAAACGAATCACTGACATCGGCCATTTCAATAGTTCGCATTCGACTTCATCATGATGATTGACGGCGACCACATCGATCACTTCGGCTTGATCCATCGGGAAAACTTGGCGCCCACCTTGGTAATGATCGTGAGTCAATATGCTCCCGCCGACTCCCGGTAGGTCTGCATTGGAACCGACAAAGTAATGTGGGAAAATTTCAATAATTTCAAGCAAGTTATCAAAACATTTCAGATCAATTACCATCGGCTCATGCTTATCTGACAGGAAAATCGAATGCTCATTGTAGTATAAATACGGCGAATATTGGAACCCATATAAACCATTATCCAAATCCATCCGGATAATGCGGTGGTTTTGCCGAGCAGCATGATTGATATGACCGCGGTAGCCTTCGTTTTCCATACAGAGGGCACACTTAGGGTAATTGACTTGAGGCATACTTTTAGCTTTGGCAATTTCTACTGGATCTTTTTCCGGTTTGGATAAGTTGATGGTAATTTGTAAATTACCGTATTTAGTTTCACCGGTGAAAGCAACGTTTTTAGCAATCTCACGGGTCTTGATATAATTGCTCTGCTTAGACAATTGATAGAAGTAATCGGTGGCTACTTCAGGATTTTCAGCATACAAATGCCAAAACTCATGGTTCAAATCGCTCGGCTTAGGCATCAATAGGTCCATCACGCTCGCCTCGAGAATATCACGGTCGCTTTGGGTGTCATCAATTATCTGGTGAGTAACGCCGTATTCTACTAAATCATCCAACCAATCCAAGAGTGGGCGTCGGTCGCCGGACTCTGCTTCATCTCGATACTCACTTTGATTGAATAGGGCTAGCAAGCGGTTACGGACATATAATTCATCGATGGCTTCTAATAACTGATCATCGACGGCTTGGTGAATAAACCCATAGATGAGTTGACTAATGCTCATAGTATCGCTCTCCTCCTATATTACTGAATCTGCTTGGCTCCGTCGCCCACCTCGGCAACATAAAAACTCGGCGCATAACTGATCGTCTCAGTGTAGCTGGCTTGGATGTTTTTTTTAACTGATTCGACCTGGTCTTTGTGCACCAAGGCGATGGCGCAGCCACCCATACCTGCACCCGTCATTCTTGCACCGAGCACTTCGTCCTGATTCCAAGCAGCTTGGACTAGGGTGTCAAGCTCAATGCCTGTCACGTCATAATTATCGCGCAAACTGATATGAGACTGATTCATCAACTTGCCAAAAGCTTCCAGATTCCCCTGATTGAGCACCCGATTGGCTTCTTTCGTTCGTGTATTTTCGGTCACTGCATGTTTAGCACGTTTATATAAAATTTCATCTTCAAGGTACTTGCCTAATTCTGCAAATTCTTCATTTGTGAGGTCGCACAAATTCGTAATGTCTGCATGGTCTTTGAGAATTGCTAAGGCCACTTCACACTCAGAACGACGTTGATTATATTTTGAGTCGGTCAATTCACGGCGTTTGTTGGTATTCATAATTAAAATGACATAATCGCCAAACTCAGCAGGAACGTATTCATAGTTTAGGGTGTTTACATCCAGGTACAGCGCATGGTCTTTTTTACCCATACCGATCGCAAATTGGTCCATAATCCCTGTATTCAGGCCTAAAAACTCATTTTCAACCTTTTGGCCCAACTTGATTAAAGTGAGTCGATCGATGTCTAGGTCATATATTCCAGCGATTGTGACCCCTGCTAATAATTCCAATGATGCGGATGAAGACAGACCTGCCCCATTAGGAATATTACCTGAAACTAGGATATCCAATCCGTAAGGCGTTTCATAACCTTCCTCATTGATGAACTTATACATCCCTTTAATATAATTTGTCCAGTTATCTTGCTTATCGTAGGACAAGTCATCCAATGACCATTCAATCATGCCTATCTCTTCAAAGTTAGCTGAATAACAGCGCACTAATTTATCTTCACGCGGACGCACATAGCCATATGTCCCCTGGGTAATCGCACAGGGAAATACATGTCCACCGTTATAATCCGTGTGCTCACCGATTAAATTGACACGTCCCGGCGCAAAAAAGGAGTGTGTTGGCTCAACTCCAAATTGTTCTTTAAATTTTTCTTCCATTTTTATCAAATTCCTCCTCTGAATGTTCTGGTATTTGTTTGATTGGTCTGCAAGGCACTCCAACTGCCACTGTATTGGCTGGAATATCCTTGTTAACGACACTTCCAGCACCAATAACGGCATTTTCACCAATCGTTACACCTGGTAAAATCACCGCGTTAGCTCCAATCCACACATTCTCGCCCACTTTAATCGGCAGATTATATTGCAAGCCTTGTTTACGATCATCTGCGTTGAGGGGATGGGCTGCAGTTGCAAAAGTAACATTAGGGCCGACCATGGTATAGCTCCCGATATCAATAAACGTATCATCGACAAAAGTGCAATTGAAATTAATGTACACGCGGTCACCAATCGATACATGCCGACCGCCCCAGTTGGCATAGACAGGCGGCTCGAAATAGACATTTTGGCCCAGCGATTTAAAACAGTTGGCTGATTCTAAGTCGACATCTTCACCGCTCATTTTTTGAAGATTATATTGATTGAGACGCTTCTTAAAACTTTGTTGGTCTAATTCTGATTCGACTTGCATCGGATCATATAACTGTCCGCTATGTATCCTCTCGCTATTATTCATTTAGCATCCCTCAATCATTCTACTTTTTTCAACACGTATACTTTTGAATCAAAATCATAAGAATGTGGTCGGTCATCCTGGATTTGACCCGCCGATCCATCTGTTATGACTAAACCAATATTCATCAACTCACTACCGTAATACAATCGGTCATCTCCATCAATGTGATATAAAGCATCTGGATCTAAACCTTTCAATTTCAATTTTCTATAACTCCAGTTTGCTTCATTCAGTATTTTGTAATTGCCAACAATTGAACTTGATTGATCCTCAGACACAACCATCCAAGCACAATAATTGGTATTAAATGGATCCATTAAACGATAAAATAGACCGTTGTGAATTAACTCACGATATTCTTTTACAAACTTCACCTGCTCTTTTACCACGTCAATTTCATTCTCGGTTAAATAATTTAAGTCCAGTTCATACCCAAATGAACCAAAATATGAAACATTTCCTCGGGTAGTGATTGGAACCTCTCTGTAGGTTGTTTCATTAGGGGAAGCAGTGACATGAGAGCCGATTGAACTTAATGGGTATACAATCGAGGTGCCGTATTGGATTTTCAAGCGATCAATCGCATCTGTGTTGTCACTTGTCCATCCTTGCGGTGAATAATATAGCATCCCTGGATCAAAACGACCGCCACCTGAAGAACAGAATTCAAACAAAATTTCAGGAAACTTTTCTTGTAAGCGTTCGTAAAGATGATAGACCCCTAAGATATAACGGTGGGACAATTCTTTTTGACGATTGGCAGGCAAATAGCTTGAATAAACTTCCGTCATACTCCGATTCATATCCCACTTAACATATTTTATATTGGCTGAAGATAATACTTTTTCCATACTGTCATAGATATAATCAACCACTTCTGGATTGGCATAATCTAATACAAATTGATTTCTACCATGAGACATATGACGATTCGGAGTATGGATGACCCATTCAGGATGCGCTCGATAGAGATTGCTATCCTTATTAACCATCTCGGGTTCAAACCAGATTCCAAAATCTAGCCCGATACTATTAATTCGCTCAACTAAATTAGTTAATCCATTTTCAAAAATATCATCGCTAGGATACCAATCCCCTAGGCCAGCTTTATCATTTCTGCGATCACCAAACCACCCATCATCGAGCACAAATAATTCGATACCGCATTCAGATGCTTTTTTAGCAATATCAAATAATTGGTCCTCCGTAAAGTCCATCCGCGTGGCTTCCCAATTATTAATCAGTATTGGCCGTGCTTTATCATGCCAGTAACCTCTAGTCAAATGATTTCTGTATAGTTGATGGAAAGTTTGACTCATACGATTCAAGCCTTTGTCAGAATATACCATCACAACTTCAGGGCTGTAGAAATCTTCCCCCGGTGTTAACTGCCAAGCAAAGTTTTCCGGATTAATTCCCATATTGATCCTGATATTATTGAAATTATCTAGTTCAACTTCACCTAAGAAATTACCTGAATAAACGAAATTCAATCCGATAGCTTTTCCGCTGAATTCGTCGGTCTTATCATTCAGCAAAGCTAAAAATGGGTTATGATGGTGACTAGAGTTCCCTCGGTTACTGGCAATCGAAGTCAATCCTGGTTCAATATTTCTGATTTTAGGATGTCTTTCTCTCCCCCAAGCTCCAGATAATTGCAGTATTTTATACTGATCATTAGGTATGTCGAGACTCAAACTCATGATGCGAGTAATGGTTAAATTCTCTTCCCCCTGATTGCTCAATTGAACAGAACGTGTAATCACAGGCAACTCTTTAAAAATTGTATAATTTAAAGTCACAGACAGTCGGGTCAATGGATCCATTAACGTGATTGCTAAACTTTGACACTCTTGACTACTATCTGCATAAATCGATGGCAAACCTGGTATATCCGCTTTGCCTTCAGCAATTTTATGAGTCACGTATTCAAAATAACTGATATCGCTACCATTTTTTTGTTCAACGATGATGGCTGGTTGACGATAATCTGTCGTGCCATGGACAGGGAACTCTTGCATTTGGTACTCTCTGGTAAAACGATAACTATCTTCATAAACATAATTAGTCATCGGACGATAACTATCTTCAATCAAATAATCATAGTCTTCTTGGCAACTCACACGTTTACCATAATATAAATTAGATAGTGAGTTGTCCTCCATCACTTTTATAATATAGCTGATATCGCTATTATATAGATGAAACGTTCGACTCGATTCATTAAATATAATATCCATAATATCTCCTCTTCATAAAAATCCGATAATATGCTTCACATATTATCGGATTCTTTTTATATTGCAGTTATCTCAAATATACGTGCAGAAAAATCATTTTTTAGTTGTGGATAAATATATATGCCCAAGTTCATAAGTTCATCCCCATAAGCTTCAAATTCAGAGCCTTCATATTTCACTAAATACTTCACATCTGGATCTAAATACATTGGTTTAATCTTGTGCAATGGTTTAGACGCTTCATTAAGCACTTCGAAATAGAAGAGAAGCATCTTATTGTCATTATGAATCGACCAAGCAACTTGATTACCTTCAAACGGACTCATCAGCCGTGTAAATGTTCCCGTTTGAATCAATGCTCTATTCTCTTTATAAAATCGTACCTGTTGAGCGATACTTGCCAACTCATCTTCATTCAGGCTGGTAATATCTAACTCATAACCATATACACCGGCATAAGCGACCGCTGCTCTAAAATCAATGGAGGTCGTTCTACCTGTCTGATGGTTAGGTGAAGCTGATACATGTGCACCCATTGTATTAATAGGAGCTATCATAGACGTACCATATTGAATTTTTAGTCTCGCGATTGGATCAGTGTTATCACTGGTCCATACTTGGGGCATATACTGTAGCATGCCGAGGTCAAAACGCCCACCTCCACCAGAGCAACTTTCAAATAAGATATTATCGTAACGGCTGGTAATTCTATCAAGTAGGTCATACAGTCCTAATATATAACGATGATTCGCTTCGCCCGACTTGTTATCTTCTAATGCAGCAGAATAAGTCTCTGAGATATTACGGTTCATGTCCCATTTAACATAATCGATATCTATACTGTCCAATATTTCAATCATTTGAGTGTAAATATTTTCTCTGACTTCTTGGCGTCCCATATCGAGGACATATTGACTTCTTCCGCGCGATGCACGTTTGTTGACATCATGTAACACCCAATCTGGATGATTTTTATATAATTCACTTTCTTCGGATATCATCTCAGGTTCAAACCACAGACCGAACTTCATACCTTTATCATGAACATAGTCGGCAATATTTTTTAATCCGTTTGGGATTTTTTCATGGTATTCAAACCAATCACCGAGTGAACTAAAGTCATCATCACGTTTACCAAACCATCCATCATCGAGTACAAATAATTCAATACCCAATTCATTTGCTTTATCAACTAAATCAAATACTTTTTCTTCAGTAAAGTCAAAATAAGTTGCTTCCCAGTTATTAATCAAAACCGGGCGTTCAAATTCAGCATATTTTCGTGGAATAATATGCTGCTTAATAAAGTCATGATAGCTTTGCGATAAACCATTGATTCCTTGGTTTGAAAAGGCAATCAGCACTTCTGGCGTTTGGAATGACTCCTCTGGTGAGAGGTTCCATTCAAAGCCTGTACTCTGAATCCCTAGCTGCACTCTTAAATTTTGATAAGGATCCTTTTCAACCGTCATCTCATGACTACCGGAATATACAAGCTGATAGCCGACAGCTTTACCTCGGAATTCAGTCGTATGTTTATCCAGAATTGCAATAAAAGGATTTTGATGATGACTACTACTTCCACGTTTGCTGTCTAATTTTTTAATTCCTGTATGTATCGCTTCTCTCTCAACCATGCGTTCACGTGCCCACGACCCATTAAGTTGTAATAAGTCATAATCACCGGGCTCCACATCGACAGATGCACTAGCTATTTTGTAGATAACACTCTTCTGATCACTTTTATTAATCAGCTTCGCTGATCTAGCAATGACAGGTTGATTATTAAACACCGTATAGTTTAAAACGAGCTCATGTTGTAAAGCCTCATCGAAGAGATATAACCTTAATGTTTTAGCCTCATCTTGTGCTTCTACATAACTCGATGGTAACCCATCAATTTGGCTGACACCATCAAAAATTTCATGATCGATATAGCGAAAATCATTGACTGTTGAACCTTCTTGATCTCGTATAATCAATGACGGTTCTCTAAAATCACCACTGTTATTCCCAGAATATTCAAGGGGTAAGATGCCCAAAGAGAATTGTCGATAATCTAATCCAACTTCTTCAGGATTGACTTCGAAGTCTCGATTAAATTTAGGATAGATTCCCAATGTACTCAGATTTCGAACTTTTCCCCCCATGTATATATGGGTCAAAACATTGTGATGATCCACGTGCATAATGTACGATATTTTATCATTCGAGAGATGGAACATCTTTAAGTTTTCATCATAAATAATTTTTGCCACCATACTCCTCCTTCAGTTGAATCTATAATTTACCACCTGTTGTAGCAATTCCTTCGATAAATTGTCTTTGGAATATTACATAAATAATTACCATTGGCCAAACTGCCAAACAAGACGCCGCCATCAACTGTGGATAGTTAACCGTGTATGCGCCCTGAATTTTAGATAAGGAAGATGATAATGTTGCCATATTAGGATTAGAGTTTATGATCAATGGCCACATCATATCCTTAAAGGCAAATAGCGCAGTAAATATCGCTAAAGCAACCATTCCAGATCTGGCTAATGGAAGCATAATATCAAAAAATATTTGCCCGATATTCGCCCCATCAATTAACGCTGATTCTTCCAAGGATTTAGGCAACCCCATAAAGAATTGCCTCAATAGAAATGTCCCAAATGCACTAACAATGCCGGGGAAAACAAGCGCAAAGATTGAATTCCGCATATTAATCGCATCAATTATTTGATATTGCGGTATGATAAACACTTGTGATGGCACCATCATTTGTACTAAAACTAAACTAAATAGAAAGTCTCTCCCTTTAAATTCAATTCTAGAGAATGCATAGGCTGCCATCGCACTAAATAAGACAGACGTGACAATTCTGATAATCATCATTGCAAAGGTATTAAAGTATAGACGTCCAAAATTATTGCTACTAATCATTTCTGTGTAATTTTCAGTCTGCCACACACTCGGAAAGATAACGATTGGATTCATCGCTGTCGCTTCAGTTTGAGTTTTAAAAGATGTTAAAAACATCCATATAAATGGCACTAACATCACTATTGCCACAAAAATTAAAATTATATGGACGCCTAATTTAGATGTCGCTCTCGTTTTCATTTTATTCCCCCATATAATTTACCCATCGACTTTGCAGCTTCATCTGAGCATACGTCAAAATCAATAGAATAATGACTAAGTAAACAACAATAGTTGAACCATATCCTTGTTGACCATATAAGAATGAATTGTTATAAAAAAGATAAACAAGTGATACGGTTGTATCATAAGAAGGCATATTTGGTCCCACCATCATATAAATCACATCAAAGACTTGCATTCCTGTCATGATACTTGTGACACTGACAAAGAAAATGGTCGGCGACAGGAGCGGTAAAGTGATGGTCCACAATTTAGTCCACCAAGAAGCTCCATCGATATCCGCTGCCTCATAGTAGTCTTTAGGGATTTCCTGAAGCCCAGATAAGAATAAGACCATTGAGTATCCAATCTGACTCCATATACCAATAATTGCAATCGCAATCGGTGCCACATTCGGGTTTTCAATCCATGCAATCGATTCAATGCCAATTTGGTTGAGCAGATAGTTAATTAAACCAAAATCACGGTTGAACAACCATTTCCAAACCATTGTTACTGCTGCTGGTGCCGCTACCATCGGTAAGAAATAAATTGTACGATAAATAGAACGCCCAGCTATTTTATTATTCAAAATCACCGCTAAACCAAGTGAGATTACAATGGTTGGCGGAACAAACATTAAAGTGTATCTCAATGTATTCCAGGTGGCTTGTAGAATTTGCTCGTCTTGGAACAACTTTTTATAGTTATCAAAGCCTACAAATGTCAAGCTTTTACCAAATGCCCCTACTTCAAAGAAACTCATATAAATTGTTCTAAAAATTGGAATTATATTTAATATAATCAACCCTATTACAGTAGGGGCTGCTAACGCAAGCCCCCACCGTAATGATGATTTTTTACCAAAAGCATACATAATTTTTCATCCTCTTATTATGGTTCTTGTCTAATAAAATCATTCATCATTTCTGCTGTTTCTTTCGCCACTTCTTCAGTTGGACGAGCACCGATATATCCATCTCTTAATATTTCATATGATTTTTGTTCCCAGATTGCAGTCGCCTTAGTATGAGGACGCAATACTTGGTTTTCCATCATGTCGATGTATGCAGATAAGTCATAGTTTTCGTCGGACTCTGTCCAAACTTGCTCAGTACCTTCATACGCTGAGATAGCCACACCTAGGCGAGATTGTTTTTCTTGAGCTTCTTGACTAGAGAGATATGATACAAATTTCCATGCTTGTTCAGGATGTTGAGTATTGGCACTAATAGCATTACCTAGACCGTTGTAAATACCAATACGATCATGTCCTTCTTTATAAGGGAGTACTGCTACAGCAAAGTTTTCTTTAAGATAATCATTTTCTTGGAATAAACCAACTAGCCAGGATCCCATGTAAGCCATCGCAGCTTTACCATTTTGTAATGCTTGAATTTGCTCGTCATCTAAATAAATTTCTGGAGATAATCCTTCACGAGTAAAGTTAAAGAAGAAATCTAAACCTTCAATTGTTTCTGGTAAATCCATACCTGACGTTCCATCTTCTTTTATCACAGTACCGCCGTTTTGATAGATAAAGTTATAGAAGCCTTCCTGGTTTGACAACTTGAATGCAATACCGTATTTATCTTCTTCTTTATTTGTCAAAGTTTGCGCAGCATGGAATAAATCATCCCATGTCCAATCCTCATTTGGATACTCTAGGCCTGCTTCATCGAACAATGTTTTGTTGTACCAAAGACCGACAGTATCTTGGTCTTTAGGCAAAGCATATTGAACATCATTGATGTTGTACAAGTTCACTAATCCTTCTGGAAACTTCGTTAAATCAACACCGTCTTGTTCGATATATTCATTCAAGCCCAATAACATATCATGCTCACCGTATTTATTAATTTCGTTGGCATGCATCCAGAATACATCCGGTAAAGATCCACCTGTTGCACCTGCTTCTAACATTGTCCAATATTGATCCCAACCAACAACTTGAATGTTGACTTTAATGTCTGGGTTAGTCGCTTCAAAGTCATCAGCAATTTCTCTAAGACCAGGCTCTTGTCTAGAATCCCAAATTGTATATGTAATTTCGACTTGATCCTGAGCAGAGACTGGAATCGCTGTCAATGTACTAACTACCATCAATAAACTAAAGATCAAAGCACCAATTTTCTTAACTAGTTGTGACATTTCTTGCACTCCTTTTCCTTTTGATACATCAAGTGTAACATCTATGATTGCGCTTTCAAATATCTTTTTTTTACAAGTATATTTTACATTTCCATTTTTAGCGCTTTTATGATATATTTTATATACATAAACATATATTTTAGGCTGTTTTAATAAATATTTTGAGGAGAGGGTGTGTCGATTGCAAAATAAAATCGTGCGTATCTTTCAAAATGTCTCTTACGTTGACTTATATCCTATTCAATTCGGTTATGAACAATGCTCAGCTGAACATGTGGTGCCATTGTCAAAGTTTAATAACTATATTTTTCACTTTATTAAAAGTGGCTCGGGTTATGTGCATATTGACTCCCTAGGTCATGAGATAAAACTATCAAAAGGTCAAGGATTTATGTTTGAACCCGGCATTATATCCAGTTATCGTTCTGACTATAATGATCCTTGGGAGTATTATTGGGTCGAGTTTAATGGTATCAAATCAGAAAACTATCTAAATCGAATTGGTCTCGATCATCAAAATCAAGTCTATACCATCAAAAATATGGATGAGATAGATATAATTGTATATTTTTATCAACAGTTATTGAATGCCGAAGAGACTGATGATATTTATATTTTGAGTATTCTTTATGGGCTATTTCATGCGCTTTTTGAGTATAGCGATGCCTTGCCAAAGTGTGAAGAAAATATGACACGAAACTTTTATGTTAAAGAAGCCATCAAATTTATTTCTAGAAATTTTACCAATTCTATTACAATCGAAGATGTTGCCAATCACTGTAATATTAACCGAACCTATTTAACCAAACTGTTTAATGAAGAACTAAATTTGACACCTTCACACTTTTTAATCAAAACTAGACTATCGCGAGGGTGTGATTTGTTGACAAGCACCAATAAATCAATCGCTGAAATAGCAGATGATATTGGCTACAGTAATCAATTTATTTTTTCTACTGCATTTAAAAAAGAATACGGTATCCCGCCTACTGAATGGCGAAATCAACATCAGCAATAAATAACAGAGAAGCATATCATTAATCGTTAACAGTCTCTTCGTTTAATATGATGAGTAGACACAACGTATTAATCATTAAAGAAATAGATTCGTATACATTTACTAAGTACAGTTTTAAATCGATTTATTACATAATTTAATAACGTTTATTCGTTTTTGATTAGTTTTTATATCATAAAGGTGCTTTTTAATGGTTAATAAATAAAATCATACCAAAAAATAACATTTGAAAGCGCTATCGATTTTGTTACATTGTTATCAATAATAATAAAGGAGTATCGATATGGCAGAAATATTAATGAAGAATATTTATAAATCGTACGATGGTAGCGAGAAATATTCTGTAACTGACTTTAACTTAGATATCAAAGATAAAGAATTTATTGTCTTTGTAGGACCTTCTGGTTGTGGAAAGTCGACCACTTTAAGAATGATTGCTGGTTTAGAAGAAATAAACAAAGGTGAATTATGGATTGATGGAAAACTAGTTAATGAGTTGCCACCAAAAGATCGTAACATTGCGATGGTCTTCCAAAACTATGCCTTATATCCTCACATGTCCGTATATGATAATATGGCATATGGATTGAAAATTCGTAAACAAAATAGAAAAGAAATTGATGAAAAAGTTAGAAGTGCTGCAGAAATTCTAGGGTTAACTCCTGTACTCAAGTCTAAGCCGGCTGCTCTTTCTGGTGGACAAAGACAGCGGGTTGCCCTTGGTCGGTCAATCGTCAGAAATGCGTCTGTTTTCTTGATGGATGAGCCACTTTCAAACTTAGATGCGAAATTGCGTGTTCAAATGAGATCTGAAATTTTAAAATTACATCAAAATTTGGGTACAACGACAATTTATGTAACGCATGATCAGACTGAAGCGATGACTATGGCTACACGTATTGTGGTTATGAAAGATGGGTTAGTTCAACAAATAGGTACACCGATTGAAGTATATGACAATCCAAGCAATAAATTTGTTGCAGGCTTTATGGGATCACCGGCCATGAACTTTTTCGAGATGACTTATCAAGATGGGAAAATACACAACGGTCAGTCCGTTTCTGTATCTGTCACTGA
Organism: Suicoccus acidiformans; assembly: GCF_003546865.1. GTDB lineage: Bacteria > Bacillota > Bacilli > Lactobacillales > Aerococcaceae > Suicoccus > Suicoccus acidiformans. Next base: position 1,990,733 of record NZ_CP023434.1, on the reverse strand, counting down.
GCCACAGAAGAAGAAACTGGATTCTGCTGGATATAACGGGAAGAGATTATTCTTTGGAATTAGACCTGAAGATATACATACAGAACTAATTTATTTAGATAGTCAACCACAGGACAGAATGAGTGCTGAAATTACTGTATCTGAGTTGTTGGGTTCAGAGACGATGTTATATTTGACCTTAGATGGTAGTGATTTTGTCGCTAAGGTAGATTCTAGAGACTATGCAACACCAGGTGAAAAAATCGATTTCGTATTCGATATGAATAAAGCGCACTTCTTTGACATTGATACTGAAAAGGTAATTAAATAGGAATAACTTTTGAGCTATAGTCTTTACTATGAAAGAGACTATAGCTTTTTTGAGTTGATAGGATAGAAATACGATGTATGTATTATTACATAAATATATCGCAAAGACTTGGTGGCGGAAATCAAAACTAAGCATCCCTATCTTCTCTGGAGACCATTTCTAATATCAACTAGCCCGGAACTGTGTCGCTCCCATTTGAGTGAGGGGACTTGTCAGATTTGCCTTAGCGCTATAGGTTCAGCGACCGTGATTATAAGGCTTGGTCCACCCTTGTATAAATCCAGAAGCAATCCACAACAGAGCCTTCTATGTAGGCAACTATGCTTGACTTAGAAGGTGTCAATCCGTATGATAGATTTATCATTTAATAGAGAAAAGGGGCGAGAGGTATGCGAAAATTCATCAAAGGTTTACTGGCTTTTTTATTGCTAGTAGGGGGTTTGAGTCCAAGCTTTGCATCTGCAGAGGAACGGGCATTTGAAGGAGAGACTGTTCGCGTGGGAGTCGTTGGACCGGAATATGAGGAACTGTGGGAATTTGTGGCTGAGAAGGCGATGAATGAGGAAGGGATCACTTTAGAAGTGGTACTGCTGACAGATTACAATACGCCGAATGAGGCCTTAAGAGATGGATCAGTGGATATGAACGCATTTCAGCATGATGTCTTTCTTGATAACTGGAATGAGGAGAATGATGGAGATTTGGTTAGTCTAGCGTATACTTATGCGGTACCAACGCGTATTTATTCCCAGGAATATGCTAGTTTAGAAGAATTGCCTGAAGGTGCTAAAATAGCGGTAAATTCTGCGCCGACAAGTTTAAGTTACAATTTACAAACTTTAGAGCAGGCAGGCTTACTTACTTTGGCGGATAATGGAGAGCTGCTGCCGACCCCGAGCGATGTTGAAGAAAATCCTAAAAATCTCGAATTGATTGAATTGGATGGAGCGCAAATTCCAGCGGCTGTGCCTGATGTGGATGCGGCCTTTATTGATAATTCATTCCTAGGTGGAACAGACTTTGTTCCAGCGGACGCTATTTACGTATATGGTGATACGCCTGAGACGATTAATATTGACCGGGTTAATAATATTGCGGTGCGAGCAGAAGATGCCGAGAATCCGTTATTGCTTAAGATTGTAGAACTCTTCCAACAAGCGGATGTGGCGGAGAAAATCACTGAAGTAACGAATGGCGGAAGTATTCCAGCATGGGAATTAGTAGAAGAAGCGAAGAATTTATAGGGAATTGCATAGTGAATTCCACCTATTTTATACAATGTAAGAAATAAACATAATTAATTTACTCCATAATTCGGAAGATTTTCCTGCAAGGAGCTAGAGTCTTTGCTTGCTAAGACACTCAAGTGCGTAGGGTGAAGCCGAAGCTCAGAGCCTAAATCGCTCTATTTCGATTCGCATGTGTGACTGTAAGTTGCTAAAGCGACAATGGTCTCATCAGCTGCGATCCAAGGCTCTGATATACGCCAGACCATCCTAATCTTGCGGGAAAATCTTTTGAATGATTCCGTAATTAATTTGTTTGTGTAATTTTGTGAATAGAAAGTAAAATTTACCTTTCAAAAAATATTTATAACAATGTATAAAGAAGCCCATACGCATATTGCTATTCTACGAGACGAGTATGGTGGCTTTGAAGGTATTATTACCTTAGAAGATGTTATTGAAGAAATTGTTGGCAATATCGAAGATGAAACGGATCAATTTATTGAAGAAGCAACCGGTGAAAGCTTTGATACGAAGCTTCAATCGACTTTAGTTGAAAGCGAAGAATAATCCATTTAAAAGCCTAACTTTTGTAATAGATAGTTAGGCTTTTACCTTATAGTTTGCTATGATGAGGAAGTTAAGAAAAGCTGGAAGGAGATAAAGTATGCGCGAGGAATATCTAGGAGTTCAGTGGTTAAGGCAGTATCACTCCAGTGAGCCACGCCTTGGTTTGGAACGGGTTGAAGCGCTCTTGGAGCTGGTTGATAACCCTCATTTAAAGCTTCCGGTCATTCATATTGCTGGTACGAACGGGAAAGGTTCAACCGTTGCCCATTTGGCTAAATTATTAGAGGCCTATGGCCAACGTGTCGGTATTTTCTCGTCACCCTATATTCAAGCTTATGAGGAACAGTTTCTTATTAATTTCGAGTCGATTCCAACCGATACCTTACAGGCTTATATCTCGAAATACCAGCAGCTTTTTGCAAAAGAAAGTGATAATCAAGCCATTCAGGGAATTACGGAATTTGAACTGCTTACAGTGCTTGCTTATGATTATTTTGCGGATGAGGCGGTTGATTATGTCATTATGGAGACAGGCTTGGGTGGCTTGTTGGATTCAACCAATGTTTGTCGGCCTGTACTGACAGGGATTACGACGATTGGCTTGGATCATACCGCTATTTTAGGTGACACCCTTGAAGAAATCGCCCAGCAAAAGGCGGGTATCATTAAAGCGGATACGCCACTTGTCACTGGGAGAATTGAGCAAGCTGCCTACGAAGTAATTGTAGCCCAAGCAGCGCAAAAGCAGGCCCCTCTTTATGGGCTAGATGAAGCTTATCATGTCGCGCCAATAGGGCAAGCTTCTGCATTTGGGCAGGCTTTTGTCTATCAGAGTGCGCGAATCCCTGCAAGCAATTTCACTACGCCTTTATTAGGCCTACATCAAGCTGACAATGCCGGCATGGCTATTCGCTTATTCGAAGTGTTAGCTGAAGCCAACCATTGGCTTTATAACGATGAGCGCATTCAAGAAGCGCTTAGTCAAACTTGGTGGCCAGGACGTATGGAAGAGATTTCAAAGGGACCAAGGATTATCATTGATGGGGCGCACAATCCTCATGCCTTAGCCCGCCTAAAGGAAAACCTAGCTTCGCTAGGGGCAGCCGATTCGATTGACATCTTATTTGCCTGTATCAATACGAAAGCCTTAGAAGATATGCTTGCATTGCTGCATGACATGCCTTATCGAACATTGAATATTACGACTTTTGCCCATGAACACGCCTTCTCGTTGGAGGAGTTGAGCGAGGTCAAAGGTGAAGAAGATATTCTCATAGAAGATTGGCGCACCTTTGTAGATACCTATTTACAAGAAGCATCTCCAAAAAGCACGCTTTTGATAACAGGTTCGCTTTACTTTATTAGTCAAGTGAGAAAGCATGTGTTGAAGTAGAATTACATTTTACGCATTAAGTGCATCCAAGTAACTTTAAGGGGAGTAGCTTGGATGCATTTTTCTTTTGCTGAGAATGTTTTGTTCGAACTCCAGAAAAATAATACAGATGATAAGGTGCAGAGAGTGGCAAGTAAATGGTTAGGTGAAAATATATGAATGCAATGTTTTTGTGCTGTTTGCAGAATATTGTAGTAAATTCGAGCAATTTTCTAATAGTGATATTGCCATAAGGGTGATTTAGAGGAATTTTTGTTTTTGGAAATTTGGAATTTTAATTTGATGACATGGAAATCAGGCTTTAAATGGGTATATGTATATAGAGAGTCAAATATGAGACTCTCAAATAATCCATAGAAAGGTGTTGGTTTAATGTACCTACCAACCAATGATTTCTTGTTTAAGAAGACGTTCTCAGCTAGTGGTCAAGAAGCCCTAGCGAAGGCGTTAATTGAATCGATCTTAGGACGGGAATTCCTTGATGTCCAGTTGGCGAATCCCTACACGATTGAAGCTTATAAGGCTAAGGGGAAACCTGAGACGACCGAGGTAGATTTTCTGGCTCAGGATATAGAGGGCCGGTATGTCACGATTGAAATGCAAGTGCACCGTGAACCGTATTTCCTAGAGCGGATTCATTATTATGCTGGGGGCGTGTATCGGAAGAACTACGGTAGAGAAAAGGAACAGATTGTTCCCCATAATAGGTATTCTAGTTTGAGGCAAGTGTATAGTATTAATATTCTGGATTTTGACTTATTTGCACGGGACGATAAGGAAGGCATTCGGACTTTTGTGTACCGGGATCTTGAGAATGCGGAAGTATTGTCAGATATTCAACCGTATAATGGGATTGAGTTGACCTTTGTGAGTTTGAGGAATTATAATATTAGTGAAGACGAACGATTCAAGCATTGGTGGAGTTTCTTTAGATTAAAACCACCGGCTGAAGATGCACCAGATATTGTGTTACAAGCCTATGCAGAAGTAGATGAAGCTAATTTGACAGAGGAGGAACGTAAGATGGCAGATTTAGTGCAAAGATACCAACATGATTTCGAGGCAGCGGTGGGAACAGCGATGTATGAAGGTGAAAAGATAGGCGAGGAGAAAGGCTTAAAGAAAGGCTTAAAGAAAGGTTTGGAGAAAGGTATAAAGCAAGGTATAAAGCAAGGTGAACGGAATAAAGTTCATGAAATAGTTTCGACAATGTTTAAGAACGGTGTAAGTATTGAGGTGATCGCTCAATATACAAATATGACTGTAGCCGAAGTAGAAAAGGCTCTTCAAGTGTCGGAATTTAAAGATCTTGATTAGGCTTCCATTATATTAATTATTAAAGCAATGTAAGATATGTAAGATATAAGTATGCAAGCCTATTAGCGGACAATACTTGAGTAAAGAGTTGTCTTTTGACTTATGCTGGTTACCCAGCAATCTTGCATAAATCGAATAAAGCGCATCGAATCAGCTATAAGAAAGCCGATTCGATGCGCTTTACAATTTTTGTGCTTTAAAGGTAGTAGGCTCATAGCTACAGTCGAGTGACCTCTTCATCAGTTATTGATAACTGACGCATTTGCTTGCCTGAAACTGGATGAATCCAGAAGGGTGCGATTTCCTTCATGGGTTCGATTATAAAAGCACGTTCTTCGATATAGGGATGGGGTATAAATAGGTCCTCTTGGTAAATAATTGCATCATTATAGAAGAGAATATCTATATCGATTGAACGCGGACCCCACTTAACCTCCCGGGTTCGTCCTAGATTATTTTCGATGGTCTGGACAAAGTTCAGTAAATTCTCTGCTTCCAGGAAAGTCTCAACTTCCACCACACAATTGAGGAAATCGGGTTGATCTTCAAGTCCCCAGGCTTTGGTTTGGTACAGAGACGACTGTTTTTTAACTTCGGTATGAGGGGCTTTGCTTAATTCTTGGATTGCGTTGTCGAGGAGATTTTCGCTATCGCCTAGATTGGAACCTAGACCGAGGAAGGCACGATTACGTCTGCGTTCGATGTCTATGTAAATACTCTCAACGGCTGTCATCACTGGGGCCCATGGCTTATGAAGGCGCAAGCGAACAGATGCAACGAGAGTATAGTGCCTTAAAATATACTGCGCTATGTCCTCGGCGACGCTTTCAATGAGATCGTAAGTTGTCTCGGTGAAGCGTTGCTTGATTGCTTGGATAAGGGCGCCATAATCTACGGATTGAGCCAAGTCTTTAGAGAAAGCGGCAGCTTGTGTATTGACGCATAAGTCAATATCCAAGGCAAATTTTTGCCCCAGGTCTTTTTCCTGAGAGAAGAGGCCGTGATTGGCAAAGATTATGAGTTGGTCAATGTTGATGTGGTCCATAGAACCTCCTAATATTTAATGTGTAAATTTTTGCGCTCGTCACTCCATTTGCACAAATCTCTCACCCGGCAATTATAGCAGTCTCTGGATAAATTATCGGCTTGCTTAAATAACTGGACGAACGTATCATCTGTCGTTGCAACGTCTCTGCCGCGGTGGTTGCCGATGGCCTTTAGGATACTGGCTTGCTCTTCGGCAGTGTAGTCAGTATAGGTCAAGGCTTGAATTGCTAAGTCGACTGAAGCATGGTCATGCGAGGTGCCGTGTTTGATTTCCTCCACGCGACCTAAATCGTGTAAGAGGGCAGTTGTATAGATTAAGTCTTTAGGGATATTTACTTTTTGTTCTAAACATAAGGTGTAGCAAATGCGTGCTACTGAAAGGAAATGTTCCAGATTATGTCGGCAATATATTCGGGTGGCTTCTAAGGAATCCAATTCTTCCAAATGCGCTTGAATAAAGGGGAGTTCATAGATAATATTTGTATTTCTCATCGGTCCAACATCCTATATGCTTCATCGAGTAAACGGGTGTCCTCAGCTAAGGCGCCTCGGGCGATTGATGTCACGGTTTTGGAACCAGGCTTTTGAACGCCGCGCATATTCATACACATATGTTCACCTTCGACAACAACTAATACGCCTTTTGCGCCTAAATATGTCATCATCGCTTCAGCAATTTCCTTAGTAAGTCTTTCTTGAAGTTGTGGTTTGCGCGCGTAGGTTTCTACCGTGCGAGCCAACTTAGAAAGGCCAGCTACTTTATCGTTGGGTAAATAAGCAATGTGAGCCTTGCCCCAGAAAGGTAGTAAATGATGTTCGCACATAGAGTAGAAACTCATATCCTTAACAACAACAATTCCCCCGTCGACATGTTCGAAAGATTTCTGCAGATGGGCTTCAGCTGTTTCACCCAAGCCACCAAAGATTTCCTTCATTGCCCGAGCTACCCGTTCGGGCGTCTCGAGTAAGCCTTCACGATTTGGATCTTCACCAATTGCTTCTAAGAGCATGCGAACAGCCGTTTCAATTTTCTCTGTATCAAAATGCTTCGCTTCCATAACCTTACCTCATTTCTTGATTCTCTTTGAGCGCTAGGGCAACTTGTCTGGCGAGTAAATGTTCCTGTACGGAATGGACACGAATGGCGTGTACGCCGTATTGCGTTGCCAGAAAACTAATCATTGCCGAGGCGGTATCAACATGTTGCAAGCCCACTTCGGTTGTGTAATCGTTCGGCAAGCCGACCTCTGCAACCAGTTGAGCGAGGAAACGCTTGCGTGACACACCCAAATATGTAAGGAAGCCCCGACCTTGTAAATGAGGAAGGGCGTTAATGAGTGCAAGGTTCTCTTCTGGGGTCAAGCCGAAGCCGATGCCTGGGTCTAACATAATCTGCTCAGGCTTGATATGAGCCGCCTCGGCTAGGGCCAAGGCTTTGTCAAAGTATATATCCATCAATTCGATAATATCAAGATTAGCGTAGCTGTTCAGCTCCTCTGCTGTCAAAAAGCTTTCACCGAAATGGGGAAAACGGCTTGCCGCAGGATGATTTGGGCGGATTTTGACCGGATTAAACATTAGGATTAATCCTGCGTGATGTTCGGCGATGACTTGGGCCATTGCTTTATCACCGATTAGGCCAGTAATATCGTTGATAACGTTGGCTCCTGCTTGTAAACATGCCTCAGCGACCGGTGCTTTCCAAGTATCTACAGAAATAGGTATATCAGAAAACTCACGAATCGCTTGAATAACCGGGACGACTCGGTTAATTTCTTCGTGGATTTCTACATAAGTAGAACCTGGACGAGTGGATTCCCCGCCAATATCTAACATATCCGCTCCTTGCCGGATAAGCTCCTTTGCCTTTTCAACGGCTTGTGTGACTTCATTGTGCTGGCCACCATCTGAGAAGGAATCCGGTGTGACGTTTAAGATAGCACAAATTAAAGGTTGATCAATCGCCATGACGCGTTGTTTCGTTACGAATTTCATTACTTTCTCCTATTCAAACAAAAAGAGCATCAGAAATGCTCGCAGCAATAGCGGATGCAAGCCCATATCGCATAAAGATTATTTCGTCTTGTAGCAACATCCCATCTACAAGCACTTAACGCATGAGCTTTACTCTTTTGTATTTTATTTTGTTGAACGAATCCTTTATCAAGGATGAGACGTCGGCTCTACGTTTAGAGTCCGTTCTTTTATGCCACAAGGGCAAATGACGTATGCCTATCATATCATACTTTATAATGACAACAAACACTTTCAAAGTAGATATTGTTTTGTCTAAAGGTGAAAATTCGCTATGATACGAAGTGAAGGAGGAATGAAGATGTTTGAGACATATTCCGGACAGCAAGTGAAACGCTTAGGTATGGGCACGTGGAAGATGGGGGATGATTCACGGATTGAAAAGCAGGAAATAGCAGCTTTACGTTATGGCATTGAGCAAGGGGTCCAGCTAATCGATACGGCCGAAATGTATGGGGAGGGTCGCAGTGAAAGTTTGCTTGGTAAGGCAATTACACCTTTCGCGCGGGAGGACTTATACCTTGTCTCCAAAGTCTTGCCTTATAACGCTGATAGCCAAAGTATGCGGGCAAGTCTTCAAGCAAGTCTGAAGCGATTGAAGACCGATTACCTAGATATGTATTTATTGCATTGGCCAGGGTCGGTACCTATTGAGGAGACGATTGAAGCCTTCCAAGTACTGAAAGATGAAGGCCTCATTCGTGCTTGGGGCGTCTCAAATTATGATACCCAACCCTTAAGCGAATTACTGGCCGTAACTGGTGGGGAGGATTGTGCGACCAATCAAGTCTTATATCATTTAGGTTCTCGGGGAATTGAATTCAGTCTAAAACCTTTAATGGACGAGGTAGGCATGCCCCTTAATGGCATACTGCCCCTTAGCTCAGGCAGGTCGCCTACGTGAGAATTTGTTGAATCATCCGGCTGTCGTCGAAGTGGCTCAAGAAATTAATGGCACACCTTACCAAGTGTTGCTCTTATTTCTATTGGCGCAAAGCAATGTTTATCCGATTCCTAAAAGCTCGAATCCAGATAATATGGCGAGCAATTTGGAAGTATTGGAGATGACTTTAAGCGCGGAACACCTTGCATACTTAGAACAGCATTTCCCTGCACCAACTTACAAGATGCCTTTAGACATTGAGTAAAAGAATACCTATGCAAGGAAAGCTAATAATTAAATGGGCTTAAACGATCATAAGCAAGTGCTTAGGGTGGGAACACTTCACTTTGTGTGATGATTCAACCACCACTTACCAAAAAAAGACTTGCATCACACCTATAAATTTCTTAAGATGATGGGTATCAAACGAAGGATGTAGGTGAACGATGGAAACAGTGGAAGATAATCGATTTGAACGGGTAAAATTAATCTTAGGCGATGAGGGTCTGGCGGCTTTGCGAAAGTCTACAGTTATGGTTCTCGGCCTAGGTGGGGTTGGGTCAAATTGTGTTGAGGCACTCGCAAGAGGTGGAGTAGGGACGTTGATTTTAATTGATATGGATGTGGTTGATTACACGAATATCAATCGTCAAGCCATTGCCTTTACCTCCACTGTAGGGAGGCCAAAAGCTGAAGTGATGGCTGAGATGGTGCATGATATTAATCCCGCTTGCCAAGTGTACGCTGAACAGCAGGAGCTTGATCAGCAGAATATTCCTACGTATTTAAGTCAGTTTCCTCGGCCTGATTATGTGATTGATTGTATTGACCTGGTCCTCTCCAAAGCGGCACTTGCAGCCTGGGCGCAAGCCGAAGGATTGCCTTTATTGGTTGCGATGGGTGCAGCAAATAAATTGGACCCTTTGCGCTTTCAGTTTACAGATATTCACCAGACGTATAATTGCCCTTTGGCGAAGAAGATGCGTCAAGAATATCGTAAATTTGGGGTAGGCGAGGTGGAAGTGCTCTTCTCGGATGAATTACCACGCAAGGTGGACAATCCAGTCAGTACAGCTCGTTCACACACTTTAGGAACCATGTCTTATATGCCACCGATTCTTGGCCAGATGCTGGCAGGGAAAGTCATTCGGCGCCTGAGTCATTTCGAAGCGATGCCATAAGTTTACTCAAAGGGGTGATAGGGTGTTACTTGATACACATTTCCATTTAGATTTTATTAAGTCACCAGAAGAACGCCAGCAATTTCTAAGCTTATTGAAAGCGTTGGATGTGGGAATCGTTGCCCAAACTGTCTTACCGACAGACTTCTTCTCCTTGCTTGAAGAGCTTAAAGAGAGCAATACGCTGCTTTCTTTGGGGTATCACCCGTGGTGGATTCAGTCGGATGAACAAATTGAGCTCGAATTGGCTGCCTTTCGGAGCGGTCTGACGAAGACTCGTTTCATTGGTGAAATTGGTTTAGACTTTAGCCCGAAGATTCTGGACCAGGCTAGTCAAGACCGTCAAATAGCTGTTTTATCAGCGATATTTGAAGCAATAATTGAGGCGAGTCAGCCCAAGCAACTACCTTATATTCTATCGCTTCATACAGTCCGTTCAGCTCAGGCCGTATTGGACCTACTTGAACATTATGCCTTGCCTACTTATAATGTTCTCCCGGTTTTCCACCGTTTCAATGGAACCAATGACGAACTTTTTCAATTGAGACGCCTCGGTGCTTACCTCTCGGTCAACCCCCTCACCTTAAATACCAAAAAAGGACGCGCCTATCTACAGCAGATGCCAGCAGATCGACTTTTGCTGGAGAGTGACTGGCCGAAGCAAGCCCAGGCTACGTTCGGTCAGAAGCAATTATTGCAGTTGGCTGATGATTTAGCGGACTTGTTGAAAGAAACGTGCGACTATATGAGTGAATTGCGTGGGGAAGATATGACACAGCAAATTCTTCATAGCCAGAATGCACTATATTTCGCAAATTAGAAACGATGCAGCCACATCTTAAAGTGTGGTTGCATCGTTTCTGTTTGCTTGGGAGATATATGATTACTCGGACCTTCAGCCAATGGCTGGACTAAGTTTTGCCTGGGATAAAGCCGATGGGAACAGTTATGCCACTTAACTAAGAGCAGAGCTAGGCTGGAGTTGCATGTGGATTAAATCAGTTTATCCAAGATTTCGGTCGAAATGATTAATCATGATAACTGGCATAAGGCCAAGCAATCCCGATGTGAAGTGGCGAATTAAATTCTCGGCGTGAAGGCCTTGGGTAACAGTCCGCCTTTATAACTAGGGGCAAGGGTCTTATACTTCGGATCTAGCTTGCTCATCTATGCCACACTCGTTCGTACCAAATGAAAGCCCCCGTTTATTCCAAAACTTCAATCTAAACGAGTGTTTACATTGAAGTTTTCGACCCTTCTTGATAAATTGAAGTAAACACCAGAAAGGAATGATGAAATGTCTTACGCAAATTTACTTACCAGTCGCAGAAGTATTTACCATATTGGGCGGAATACGCCGGTTACAGCAGAGGAGGTAACGGAAAAGTTACAAATACTCATCCCGACCATACCCACTGCATACCATGTTGAATCCAGCCGTCTCATCGTAGCCAGCGGCCAGCTGCATGAAAAGCTCTGGGACACACTACATGATAGTCAGAAAGCTTTCGTTGATCCAGCGCGCTATGAAGCTATTGCCCCGCGTTTTGAACAGGCTAAAAGGGGTGTCGGTACCCTCCTCTTCTTTGAAGATAGGGCAGTGGTAGACGAAATGCCGACGAGTCCAGAGCGGCAGGCGGCCTATAAAGAGCAGAATTCAGCCATGCTTACCTTTGCCAGCTGGCTTTTACTAGCTGATTTAGGCTTAGGTGCTTCCTTGCATCACTTTAATATCGGCTATGACTTAGGCTATGATAAGGTTGTGCGGGACTTGCTTGACTTGCCCGAAACCTATGAATTGATGGCTGAGATGCCATTTAGCTCGATTGAAGCGCAAGCCGATGAGAAAGCGCGTGTTTCTGGAGACGAACGTGTGAAATTATATCTTTCATTATCACAAAATGCTTAAAAAACTTATAATGTACTAACAAACATACAATTTTCTGGTATACTGGCAAGTATCTTTAATAAGAAAGTTGGGATGTATTGGAGACTATTTTGCAAGATAAGGTACTTATAGGTTTGGCCATGTTGCTTTATATGGCTTTAATTATTGGCATTGGCTTATATTATGCTAAGCGGTCTAACTCTAGTTCGGAAGAATATTTCTTAGGCGGTCGCTCCTTAGGACCCTATGTTACGGCTCTTTCAGCTGGAGCATCGGATATGAGTGGCTGGCTATTAATGGGCTTGCCGGGGCTGGCTTATTGGATTGGGATTGGAGATGCTTTCTGGACGGCGGTGGGCTTAGCTTTAGGGACTTACTTAAATTGGCTCATTGTTGCTAAACGCTTACGCGTGTATTCCCATGTTGCGTCTGATGCGGTCACTTTGCCAGATTTTCTAGCAAATCGCTTTAAAGAGAAAGGACGCAAACAAGATAGTATTCTTGTCATTGCGTCGTTGTTTATATTAATTTTCTTTGTGATTTACGCTGCATCTTGTTTCGTGACGGTTGGGAAGTTATTCTCTGTTTTATTCGGGCTAGATTATGTGTGGATGATGATTTTCGGGGCGTTATTCGTCTGGGCTTATACATTCTTAGGTGGTTTTCTGGCGGAATCAACTTCAGACTTTATTCAAGGGGTTGTCATGTTTATCGCACTGGTTGTTGTTCTTGGGGCAGGTACCCATGCTGCCGGCGGCGTGTCTGGGCTTGTGGAGAATGCGCAGAAAATCCCTGGTTTCCTGGATATCTTCCATCAAGCGACTCCGTAATTGGATGCGAGTGGCCAGCAATTGGTCGAGAGTAGTCAGCCGCTCTTTGGTGGTGGCAAGCCACTTAGTTGGATTAATATTGTTTCTAATTTAGCATGGGGCTTGGGCTATTTCGGTATGCCGCAAGTGCTCTTGCGTTTCATGGCTATTCGTGACTCCCACGAAATTAAAGTGGCGCGCCGGGTTGGGACCTCTTGGGCCTTGATTTCCCTTTTTGCAGCGATTATTATTGGCATTCTTGGACGGATGCTTTATCCAACGAGTTTCGTAACCTTGCATGAGGCGGAGAATATCTTTGCGCTCTTAGCTCAAGAATTGATGCCTGCTTTTATGGCCGGACTGGTTATGGCCGGTATTCTAGCGGCCACTATTTCTTCAGCCGACTCTTATTTACTGATTGCTGCTTCTGCAGTATCTAAGAATTTATATCAAGGTGTCTTTAAGAAAGATGCGACGGATCAAGACGTTATGCGGGTTAGTCGGATTACTTTAGTGCTGACGACAGTGTTGGGTATTTTCTTCGCGATGGATGAAACTTCAGTCATCTTCCAAATTGTGTCCTTTGCTTGGGCTGGTTTCGGTGCGGCCTTTGGACCGGCATTATTATTCTCATTATTCTGGCGTGATTTAACGCGTCAAGGTGTCTTAGCTGGGATGATTACTGGAGGTGTGACGGTACTGGTATGGAATTTATATTTATCACAATTTGGTGGTGTTTTTGCGATTTACGAATTGCTTCCTGCCTTCTTATTGTCAAGCTTAGCTATTGTCATCGTGTCGCGCTTAACCAAGCCAAGTCAGGAAACTTTAGACCAGCATGAGCAATATTTACAGGAATTGGCTAAGATAGACTAGGCCTCGAATACAATTCAAAAGGCTTATGGCCTTCAAGTTACTGTAAGGGTGGCTTGAGTGTGTTGTGAAGGCAGCAGCATCTCGACAAGCTGGTGCACTTGGTGTTAATGAATTAAATAAAGAAAGGTCCCAGGTTTTTATCGTGAAGGAATAAAAGCCTGGGACTTTTTGGATAGGGTGTAGGGGCTAGTTGGTAGAGATTTCGGTTAAGGCTTTCGCGCCTCCTTCAATGACAATTGCCTCGAAACCTAAATGATTGAGGTAAGACGCAGCGGTGGTTGCCCGATTTCCAGAACCGCATAAGATGTATACGGCTTTATTGGAGTCGAGTTGCCCTACATGTTGGCTGATTTCATCTAGAGGGGCTTTATAGAGATTCTTCTCTGGCGCTGGTCGGGTTATTTCAGCTGCTTGGCGGACGTCTAACAAGGTATAGTCGCCTTTTAAGTCTAAGAAGTCTGTGGCAGGGATTGTTGGGGTTTGAATGAAATCATCTGCATTTAAATCGTCGATCGATGTTTGGCGGTCTCCCTCACGCCATAATTCCTTTAAATCGGCTTTGCTTTCACCGTCGTAAATCCAAGTGATGGGTTGGTCTAAGTTCAGAACTTGGTTAGCGTATTTGGGAAAGTTCGTCGCCGTGATATGAATGGCATGAGGTAGGTGACCGGCTCGGTAGCTAGCAGCTGGGCGAATATCAACAATTTGTTCTTGCATAAGAATCCCTCCAGAATGTGTGAGTTTGCCTTTATCTTATCATTAAATCCGAAATACGGCTAGGAATGTGCTATACTGATTACAATTCATGAGGAAAGTTGGACAAAGTGTGAAACGGTTTATTAAGCGATACCCTCTAGCATTAGCGAAGTTGATGTGTTTATGCAACACTTTGGGTTGTTCATATTAACTGGAAAAGGGGGAAGAAGATGGAACTAATCTTATCAGCAATACTCGTATTTATTTCGACATCGATCGATTATTTGGTTGTATTGACACTTATCTTCTCAACCATATCTGAGCGGAAACATCGGGCAGTTTATCTCGGTCAGTACTTGGGAACGGCTGTATTGGTCAGCTTTAGTGCCTTGGCTGCTTCGATGTTAAATTTCATTCCGCAAGATTGGTTGATTGGCTTTCTCGGCTTAATTCCATTAGGTTTAGGTATCCGAGCTATTTTTGTTGATGAGGATATTGATGATGACGAGGTGGAAGAACAATTGGCATCTCAGCAGACTGAAGCAGCGGCGGTCTTTGCTTTGACCTTGGCTCTAGGTGGCGATAATTTAGGGGTCTATATTCCCTATTTCACGGGGATGTCTGTGAGTGAGCTTTTAATCGTTTGCCTAGTGTTTGCGATTGGGGTTTTCTTACTATGTTATGGCTCCAAGCAATTAGCCGATGTGCCAATGATTGGTGAAGTGGTTGAGCGCTATGAGAAGGTCATTGTGCCAGTTGTTTTTATTGGGTTGGGGCTTTATATTATGTGGGAGAATGGCACCTTCCAGTATATGTGGCAATGGCTTCAATAAATTGGATAATGATTTAGCTTCTCATGCCATTTATGTGAGGGAAGCTTTGGGCTTGTGGGGGATTTGTTGGAGTTGTTATAATGATGAGAAGTGTAGAGAGGAGATGGAGGATGGAATACCGCAATGCAAGCCGTGAGGACGTTCCGAAGATTCTGTTCTTTATTCAAGAAATTGCTCGATATGAGAAGATGATGGATGAAGTTGTAGCCACAGAGGCGATGCTGGAAGAGAATTTATTCAATCAGCAAAGGGCAGAAGTTATCTTTGCGATGGAAGGGGATGTGGAAGTAGGTTTTGCCCTTTTCTTTCATAACTTTTCAACCTTTGTTGGCCGAGCTGGGATGTATCTCGAAGATATTTATGTCTTGCCAGAATATCGGGGACAAGGTTACGGCAAGGGGCTTTTACAATTGGTTGCGCAACTTGCAGTCGAACGTGGGTGTGGTCGGATGGAGTGGACGTGCTTGAATTGGAATCAATCGAGCATTGATTTCTACTTATCACTAGGTGCCGAGCCGATGGATGAATGGACAGTATACCGTCTGGCGGGCGAGACACTTAAGCAGGTCGCAGCTGACTCATCCGGAACGAAGGGATAATTGTACCCAATAAGAGTTTATTATCCTAAATAACGTAAATTAACTGGATCTGAGTTTTAAACGTGACGCAGATCCAGTTTTATTATACTGTCAAGGAGGCCAGGAAATTATTCATGATATGAACCATGATTGGCAAGCGAATGTCTCCAGACAAACGGTAGAAGACGGCAAATAGTATCCCCGATAAGCTGTAGAGAACAAATTCCAAGCCGATATAATCAACATGCATGAGACCAAAGATGACGCCGCTGATTAAGCAAGCTAAGATATGATCTTGCCGGGTATCTTTTTGGAAAAAGAGGGTCATCCATATTTTGCGGAAGATAAGTTCTTCAAGAACTGGGGCGACAATGATTGTGTCGACATACCACCATCCAAGAAAGGGGGTCGCCTGGAGAGCTTCTTCGAGGTAGGCTTGATTGGTCGTGGTGGATCTGCCCATTTGCCCATAAATCCATCCTTCTAAATTCGAATAGAGGCCGAAGATGACGACCATCACGAGTAAAATTAAGACCCACTGCTTATCCACCGGAAGCTTGCGGGACTGCCATGTGTTATCCATAGGGCCATGCCTGCACAAACTTGCCACCTTCACACTCCAAAGATAGAATAAGAGGAGCGCGAAGATTGAACTCAAGGCGAGGAGTTCCAGTTGCCATGGTTGAAGAATCTTATGGGAAACCTCAGCAATGACTGGGATAGAGTCAATCAAATTATATAAGATAAAAGAAGCCAGAAATAAGAGTATCCGAAAAGCCAAATGTTGCCCCCGCCGATTCATGATAGGCCCCCTTCTAATATTGATTTAAGTCGACATTATATATATTGACGTGATTGGCGGTAAGCACCTAACCAGAAAATACCCATAGCAAGGGAGATGAATAGAAGTACGTACCAAGCTGCGTCATAAGTTCCAGCCAAATCAGCAACTGTAGCAGCAAGCACTGAGCCTAAAGCCATACCCGTATTTAAGCCACTCTGCAAATAACCATAGGCCTGACTATAATCTCGCCCACTAAAGATGGCAGACGTAATCAGAGGACCCATCACCGTCCCTATGGCATTACCAAGGCCAAAGCAAATAGCCATGAGAATAGCGAAAGGATAGTTTCCAGACTGGGTCGCTAGGAAATAAGTCAACATACATAAGGCCGTCGAGTATTTGATCGAGGCCTGAATGCCAAAGCGGTCATTTATACTTCCTAAGAGCAATTTACCAATAATGCCAACACCCGAATAAATGGCCGTAATGTTTGCCGCTTTTTGGGCGTTATGTAGCAAAGTAATAGCCGGCGGGAATTGACCTAGGCCGCCATTATTAACGATACCTACGCAAACCGCGCCAATAATCAGCATGATAAAGAATGGTTTCGACAGTGCTTCTTTTACATGCAATTTCACCGTATAAGCTTCTTCTTCGCTTGCTGTTCCAGCCTGGGCATTCGCTTCCTGGCTACCTAAGGCAACTTGTCCTATATCCTCTGGCTTATCCTTGATGACGAAATACATTACAGGGCATACGATAATTATCATAATAGCAGCATAGATTAAATAAGTATGACGCCAGCCAAATTGGCCGATTAAGTATGTTAAGAGCTGGCTGAAGATAATACCGCCAATGCCTAAGCCAGAAGCGGCCAAGCTCATGGCCAGTCCTTTCTTTTCGACAAACCATGCATTTACTAGAATACCAATTGGAGCCATGTTTGTCATGACAAAACCAAGCCCTACCCCAAATGAGAGCAAGTAGAAAATATAAATATTGGGTGCAAGGCCGTAAGCGGCGAAGCATAGGGCATAAATTAAAGTCCCTAATGCATATTTGCGATTAATATTCCCCTTGAAATATAAGTTCGTAACTTTAGGTGAGAGGAGAATACCGACGCCTAAGACAATAAAGTTGTTAATGGCGAATTGGCTCGGCTCAATACCAAACTCATGGACTACCGGAGTTTGGAAGATATTAGCCACAGCAACAGATGCCGGCCCCGTAATCGCTAGGGCAATCACCGAAGCTAGGACGATACGCCAACCATAAAAATGTTCTTTCATACAAAACCTCTTTCTATTAATGAATATCAATAGTATAGCATGTTTTGTCAAATTCTAGGGATAATAACGTTATCAGCCTGCCAAATTGTTTTTAAATCGCTAGTAAAGAGTAGCTTTGCCAATTTTTCTAAGGGAAATTTAAGTTGAGAAGTCTTGACACGTCAAGCTAAGGTTGCTATAATTAGGACAATTTGAGAATCAGGGAGCTTTAAATCTGTCCAGAGAGGCAAGAAAGTCCACCGTTAAGCACACATCGCCAAGTTTTTGGTCGGTGTGTAACTTGGTGTGCTCAAGACTCAGGCAGATGATGCCTGGGTCTTTTTTTGAGGAGGGAAGAGATGGATAAATTATTTGTCGCTTTAGATTTCAAGCAAGAAGCTGAGATGTGGTCTTTTATGGATTATTTCAAGTCGCAACCGATTGCTGTTAAAGTAGGAATGTCTCAGTTTTATTTGTCTGGACCGGATTTGGTGAAGCGCTTAGCTGATGATGGTCACCGTGTATTTCTAGATTTGAAAAGCCATGATATTCCAAATACTGTCTACCTTGCGATGACGCAATTGAGCAAGTTGCCTGTCGATATCGTCACCATTCATACCTTAGGTGGCCAAGAAATGATGGAGGCAGCGATGGACGGCATTCAAACGGGGCCATATCAACCGAAAGTTCTGGGGATTACCCAACTTACCTCAACGAATCAAGCAACGCTTCATTCCTTAGGTATTGAATTGCCAATGGAAGCCTCAGTCCGTTCCTTAGCCCAATTAGCCCAAGCAAGTGGCCTAGACGGGGTTGTATCCTCCGTCCATGAAGTCACTGATATAAAGAAAGCTACCAGCTCTGACTTCCTTTGCCTAACCCCTGGTATTCGTATGGCTGGAAGCCAAGCAGACGATCAAAGCCGGACGGCTTCACCTTCTCAAGCACGGCAAGCAGGTGCTGATTATATTGTAGTAGGCCGCCCGATTACGCAAGCTGAAGATCCTATTAAAGCTTACAACCGTTATTTACAAGACTGGAGGAACTAAATATGACCAATAAAGCTAAAGATGTTGCTCATTTACTACTTGAACATGAAGCGGTTATTTTGAACCCGAATGAGCCTTTCACTTGGGCTAGTGGCATCCAAAGCCCGATTTACTGCGATAATCGCCAGCTCATCAGTGTCCCTTCGGCACGCCGGGAGGTAGCAGAAGCGCTAGCTACTTTAATTCGTACGCACTTTCCAGACGTTACAGTTGTGGCTGGAACCGCAACAGCTGGGATACCACACGCTGCTTGGGTGAGTGAAATCTTAGACTTGCCAATGATTTATATTCGTGGTGAAGCGAAAGACCATGGCCGCAAGACGCAAGTTGAAGGAAAATTAGCGAAAGAAGATAAAGTTGTAATTATTGAAGATCTAATCTCTACTGGTGGTAGCGTCTTAGATGCCGTAAAGGCTGTTCAAGATGATTGCCAAGTCCTTGGAGCAGTTGCAATCTTTACCTATGGCATGAGTCGGGCAGCAGCTAATTTCAAGGAAGCTGGCGTAGCCTACCATTGCGTCACCGATTTCCCTACGCTATTGGAAGTTGCTGCAGCAGAAGAACGCCTAAGTACCGAAGAAATTGAAGCAGTAGAGGCTTGGCATCAGGACTTTACGAAATAATTGAATAACGAACGAATAACTTTAAATAAAGAATTCCAGAGAGGATTCATTTAAGGAGGAGTTTATATGTCAACAGTAATTTCAGTGAAGCAGAATCGCAAACGGGCTGTATTGGGGAGCATTGTTGCATCAGGGTCGGATGATTTGAGCGTAATGTTCCTATCGTTCTCTATGTCGAGTATTATTTCGGAATTTGCTCTATCTGGTGCCGAAGCTGGAGCTATCGCAACAATCACTAATTTAGGAATGCTTGTAGGCGGACTTATCTTTGGTGTGATTGGCGACCGCTATCACCGTCTAACGATGTTGAAGTTGACCTTGTTGATATTCAGCCTGGCTACTGTCGGCATTAGCTTTGCCTCGTCAATTGAGATGATTTATTTACTGCGTTTCATCGCAGGTATCGGCGTGGGCGGTGAATATGGTATCGCTTTGAGTATTATGGCGAATATTGTTCCAGCAGACAGAATGGGGCGCATATCGTCTCTCAACGGGATTGCAGGACAAGCAGGCTCGATTTCCTCTGCTTTACTTGCCGGAGTATTTGTCAGCTCCCTCGGCTGGCGCGGCCTCTTCTTGTTTGGTTTACTTCCACTCGCGATTGTTTTTTACCTGCACTTTTTCGTTAAGGACGATCAAGCTTTCTATCCTGTTGCCAAAGAAGAAGTAATGGGCGAGAAACCAAGTATGAAGCACTTGTTCACGACCCGTGAGCAATCATATCAAACAGTTGTCTTGATGTTAATGTGTACAATTCAAATTGCCGGCTACTTTGGGATGATGAACTGGTTGCCAACCATCATGCAAGAGCAATTAGGCCTTTCAGTTTCCGATTCATCAGTCTGGATGATTAGTACCATTCTGGGTATGTCCTTAGGAATGTTATTTTTTGGCCGTTTCTTAGATAAATTTGGACCACGACTTATGTTTGCCATTTATCTACTAGCCTCGGCAGTATTTGTCTTCTTATTCAGCTTTGTCCAAAGCCAAGGGCAAATGCTTCTCGCTGGTGCGATGATGGGCTTCTTTGTTAATGGGATGTTTCCAGGATATGGCGCGATTGTAAGTCGTTTATACCCGAAAGAAGTACAAGCTATTGCCAATAATACAATCTTAAATGTAGGCCGGGCTGTTGGGGGCTTCTCTTCGGTAATTATTGGAAGTATTATGGAACATAGCGGCGTGTCAACGGTTATGCTGTTCCTAGCAAGTTTATACCTAGTAAGTTTCTGCTTAATGCTAACGCTGCCTAATTTGAAACGTGAATTTTATCAAGGGAAAATAGTCCATAATTAATAAGCCAAAAAACCGCTACATTCCTTAAGGTGTAGCAGTTTTATTTTGCCCAATATTCCATTTTCTTCGGCCATCATATAAGGAGCTAATGAAAGCATCGTCTGGTTTTTCTTCCCAAAGATTTCCTGAAGCAGGGGTTGGAGTCCAATTGATGGACTCACTTCGAAAAAAGTTTTGAGATAGCCACTCTGTAGTGTATATCTGGAATAGTCCTCTGCTGTTTCTTGATATTCTGGAAAGAGTTCATAGAATTTTTATTTGGGATCAACATCCCTGTTGCTAAATCCAACTTTCCAATAATTTTCTTATCAGAAGCTGCTCTTCCTTTTTTGTTCCGATAGATACGAAGCATTTAGTAGACATGTTTAGTTCTATTTTTCTAATTTTTATAAGTGAGAAGCTTTTCTGGGAATGGAACGAGGGATTTATTTGCCATAAAGAACCCCCCCTTGTAAACTTTCTGTTATAGTATACATATATGCAAATATAAAGCCCTAAAGCTTATAAAAATGGCTTTAAGGCTTTGGTGACAAGATAATTATCACATTATATACTATAAAAACATAAGAATTATAGGTTACAAAGACAAGGTGACTGCATTAACAGCCTCCCCATGCTACACAAATAGGCGTTGGTAAGCGCCAACTTACCAACGTCTAAGAATATCGTTTATATTACTCGATTACTTCTCTAGCTCGCCCTTGTAATCTGGAACACCTTTCTCCACATTCGTCACATCAAAGCCATGCTTCGTTAGAATTTCTGTAGCTTTCTTTGAGCCTTTACCATCGTGGCAAATAGCATAGTAGCTTTTATTCTTGTCGAGTTCGTCTAGATTATCCTCAATGTCATTCAATGGGAAATGTACGGCACCTGGCACATGGCCTTTATCATATAAATCTTTGGGCCTTACATCGAGAATATTTAAGTCACGATCACCTTCAACGAGCTGCTGGAATTCTTCAACGGTTACTTGTTTCATATTTATCACGCTCCTAAAGCAATTATAGCAAGCCCTTACAAAAAATACAGTAAAGTGCTCACCAAAGAAAAAATAGTGTGATAAAATGGCAATGCAGTTAGGATAAATCTAAGCAGAAGCTACTTAATTAAATGTAACGAGAGAGAAGGGGATAAGCATGCAGCAAACTCAATTGATTATGGATATTGATCCGGGTATCGATGATGCCTTAGCCTTGGCCTATGCCTGCAGCCATACTACGACAATTGATTTACTCGCAGTGACGTGCATCTATGGCAATGTACCTGTGCAACAAGCAGGACAGAATGCCTTAGCTTTATTGAAACTTTTAGATAGGGAAGAAGTGCCAGTTTATTTAGGTGAAGCTAATCCGATGCAGGCATTAGATTACGAAGTTAGTGTCGATGCTAAGCGTAAGCATGGGGCGAACGGGCTTGGTAATATTGACCTACCTACCTCGGATCGGCAAATTGAAGAAACAGCTGCGGTCGATTTCCTTCTTGAGGCAGCTAGGACTTATGGCAAGTCTTTAGCCATTCTGGCAGCTGGACCTTTAACGAATATCGCTGCTTGTCTGGAACGCGATCCAGCTTTTCTTAGTAGAATAGGCCATCTAGTAGTAATGGGGGGTGCATTTTTGATTGAGGGAAGCGTGACGTCTTTTGCTGAGACTAACACCAGTAAGGATCCCCAAGCGAGTCACCAAGTGGTCAGTCAAGGTGGCCCTATTAGTATTGTCGGTTTAGACGTGACGCTGCGAACTTTGTTGCCTGAATCCAAAGCTAGGCAATGGTTTAATTCTTCGGACCCCGTTCGTCAGAAGTTGGGGCAGATGGCCTGTCACTATATCGAAGCTTATCAAGCAGTCCAACCCCATACGATAGGTTGTCCGATTCATGATGCCCTAGCACTCCATGCAGTCCTAGCACCTGAAGATTTCAGCTTTCTTAAACTACCAGTAAAAGTTGAACAAACCGGTGTAGCACGTGGGCGGATGGTTGGAGATAAGCAAAGGCTAAGCGATTTCGCTTCCCATGTTCAAGTTGCTGTCAATCTAGATGTCACCACTTTTGAAAAGAGCTTCCTACAGGCTATAGAGTCCAGGAGGCTATAAGGCTATTATGGCAGATAACTATTCGTAAGAGAGAAAAACCTCAAGTCACTTTGCCTGAGGTTCTTTTATATTTCAATGCCGTAGTCTCTTAAGCTTTCGATTGTTCCTGGCCCAACACCTTTTAACTTCAGTAGTTTATTGGCGCCAGCTTGTTCGATTGCGTGGACGGTCGTTAAACCAGCTTCCTGGAGTGCTTCGCGGCCTTGCCAAGGGACCACTAATTCCAAATATTGCTCGAAAGGCATGGCATCAGGCCACGGTACTAGAAACTCATCTTCTTCCATATCTTCCATATCGTCCATCTCATCAATCATACTCTCAAAGTCTTCCATTAGAAAGTCTTTGACATAATCTAAGTAGATCTCTTCTTGCTCGGGTGTTCTTTCTGGGGCAAGATGTTGGTATTTGCTATACATCTTATCCAGCCAAACATTCGCATATGCCGCAGTGACAAGTACTGGGACGATATCACTAAAGCTCAAAGCTAAGGATTCAATGGAGCAGAGCTCTAAGACTTCTGGGGTAGATAAATAATGGATAAAACTAAAAGGCGGATCTTCATTATTAATAAAGACATCCAGATAAGGATTGCGTTGGATTAAGTCTTTGAAATACAGTTCTGCCGTCTCTTCTCTTCCAGTTAGGACAGCGAGAATCATGAGGGGTACGAGCATAAATTCTGAGAAGGGAATACCTGAGTGTTCCATTTCTAACTCGGCTAATTCATAAGCCTTATCCCATTGGTAGGTCAGTGTATATATAGCAACGAGCTTATAGCGTGCACCTAAGGCATCTGACTCATCCGCTTCATATAATTCTCGAAAATGCATCTCAGCTTCAGTCAGTTTCCCTATGTCCATCAGTGCCTGTGCCATGATAAATTTGAAGCGCAAGAAATTCTTTGAGGACTCATTCTCCCATCCTGGACGGTTCTTTCGGATCCAACGACGATTTGACTTTACGAACACTTCCATCGCTGGACCATTTAATAAATCCAAAGGGGAGTTATATAAATAAATATAAGCTTGGAAATTATAAGGATCCAACTGGATAGCTTCTTGAAGGAGTTTTATTCTTGCGAAGTGGTTTACTTCTTGGATAGCCTGTTGCATAAGTTGGATAGATTTTTCTGGTGATCTAGGCTCATGATTTGAGTCTCGATAATCATCAAAAGAAATAACATTATTATTTGCCATTGCATTCCCTCGCTTTCTTACTTGTATTATATACCAAAAAATTTAAAAATAAAGGGATTTTTAAGGGGAATGCTCATGAAAAATATAATCAATATTTCGAAAGATAAATATTTAAAAAAGGCAGTATTATAGAATCGGGGGAAATTGACCAGAATAAATTGCGGATTCACTCAGCAATATTATGCTAAGGATATTTAAGTGAAAATAAAATTCTGTAAAAGGGTTAATTATGCTATACTGAGAGAAAAGAAAAGAGGCGATATACGTGCGTATTGGAAGAGTGAAGCATACCATTAAGAAAGCAACCGATTGGTTAGAAATCATCATATCTATTATTATTGCGATTGGAGTAATTATTGGCTTAATTGACTTTGCCTTCTTCTTTGTGGAAATTTTCCAATCAAATATGGGACAAACCTATGACGTGTTCCAAGCATTTCTAGGTTACGCATTACTATTGATTGTCGGCATTGAGCTAATTCTCATGATTCTATATCATTCGACGTCGGCTATACTGGAGTTGGTGCTCTTTGTTATTGCACGGAA
Organism: Suicoccus acidiformans; assembly: GCF_003546865.1. Taxonomy (GTDB): domain Bacteria; phylum Bacillota; class Bacilli; order Lactobacillales; family Aerococcaceae; genus Suicoccus; species Suicoccus acidiformans. The sequence goes on along the minus strand of NZ_CP023434.1, from coordinate 1,966,234 downwards.
GATGTTGATTTACGCGGAGACTATGTCTGACTTGGTATTAGGGACTCTGGCGATGGCGATCGTATTCTTTATTATGCGTTATTTACTCACTGAGCGAGTTAATGACTTTGTTGCGCGTAAAGAGAATCATTTCGCAGGCGGCGATCATGTTCGTGATGTGATGACAGAAATGGGCATTGCCTTACCAACGAGTCAAGGGGAGACTTTGGCGGAGTTAATTGAAGACATCGCAGATAATACAGCCAGTGAAATTAAAGTTGGCGCTCAGTTTCAAGCGGGGCAATATTATATCTCAATTATATCCCTAACCCCAATGGGCCAAATCGATCAAGTCAAAATTACAAAAGCTGCTTAGATTAAAGATAATAGATCCGGTGCCTTATCCTATACGGATATCGTGCCGGGTCTTTAAATTAGGTGATGCATACTCAAAGTGTAAAAACATGTATAACACGGACCTGCCTTATATCATTATACAAACTATACTGACAATAATCTCGCCTAAAATGCAGTCCTATCAACGTTCAGTCATCATGATATTCATTGAGGCGCATAATTTGGGGAGTTTCGATTGAATGGCCAGTGCCCTTATTTCTATTAGAAACCAAAGGACTCATCTTCGGCTTGCCATACGGTTTGATAAGCTTGAGCTAGTTGCTGAGTATCTTGAATCAGATTCTGCAAGCGAAATTGGATGTCATCGCTAGCTAGGCCATCGCCCGCAAATTCGCGACCTTCAATGAAGACGTATTTAGGCACCACCACTGCCTTTAAATAATTGAGAATGGGTATGAGTTGTTGTTCAGCTACAAGGTAATGTCTCGGTGAACCTGCAGTTATCACAAGCCCGATGGTCTTGCGTTCTAGGGCATGTTCGGGGAGTAAGTCAAAGACATTCTTTAAGCTACCTGGGATGGAAGCTTGAAAGATAGGGCTACCGATGAAGATGATTTCACTGGCTAAGATAGCTGCAATGACTTTGGCGTTATCGTCACGCCAGTCCATTGGATGGCGTCCGTCACTGAAAGCCATGTCCAAGTCTTGCAAATTTAAATAAGTGAGTTCATCGTCTGGATTAAGTTGCAGTTCCAATTGAGCTTTTAAAGCTTCTGTGGCTTGTCTCGTCTTTTCACCATGCGTTGAACCGGATAGTATTAAGTAGTTCATAAGTTAGGTTAATCCTTTCTTGCTGTGTATTTCTTAACCTCGGGGACAATCTGCTCTCCGAGGATATCGATGGTACGTTTAATCTCATCCAAAGGTACCCCGCCGAAATCAATTTGCGCTGTATAACGCTGATGATTGTATAATTCGTGTTGGTAGAGTATTTTGTCGATGATGAGTTGTGGATCACCTACATTAATGATGCTGCGCATATCTTGGCCTTGAGCAAAGGCTCGTTTATTGAAACCTTGGCCATTGGTAAGCTTCATACTTTCATTGATGTGTGGGTAGTAAGCCCGATAAGCCTCCAGTGTATCTTCCCGGGCGTAAAGAAAACCAGAAGTAGACACGGGAATGTGCTTACTGTCGTAGCCATTCGCTTCAGCCATGTCACGAAATAGTTGAATGCGGTGGCCGTAGACTTCCGCTGCTCCACCCAGATGCGCTTGGTAAATCGGTACGCCCATGGTGCCTGCCTTAGCAGCAGATTCCATCGAACCGCCCAATGCACGCCAAATGGGCAAGCCGCCGGTATCGTTTTCGGGACGAGGCAGGACTTCCGCCTTATGAAGTGGCGCGCGAAACTTGCCTTCCCAAGTGACGCGTTCATTCTCATTGATTTCTAAAAGCAAAGCAAATTTCTCTTCGAAAAGCGCTTCGTAATCAGCTAAGTTATAGCCCAATAATTCGAAAAGCCCCACGCGAGAAGCTCGACCAGCCACGATTTCCATCCGTCCCTTTGAGAGTAAATCAATGGTTGCGGCATCTTCAAAGACCCGTACCGGGTCAGAAGTTGAGATAATTGTAGCTCCGGAGCTGAGTTTAATACGGTGGGTTGCCTGTGCGATAGCCGCCAGAATGGTCATATGGGCTTGAGCTAGGAAATGCTTCTGATGTGATTCACCTAGTTGGAAGATGTCTAAGCCAGCTTCTTCAGCATAAACCGCCATTTCGACAATTTCTTGGATCCGTTGACTCGCAGGGATTCGCTTACCCGTGTGCGGGTTCGGGAGCCATTCGCCCAGAGAATAAATGCCGATTTCTAAGCCTTTGCTGGGATCAAAGTGGGGCAGAACATGTGGATTAACGTGTGACACGATAGGACCTCCTAGTTATTTCGAATTCTAGGTAATCATAACACAAGTCCATCTTCCTTCAATAAATCTGCTTAAAACCCATCAAAAAAAGCGCAGCCTTCAAGCTGCGCTCCTGGTTAATTCGTATAGTAACCTCGATCTAGGTTGTTCTCTGCAAGTATAGCTAAGTGGACTTGGTAGCGGTAGTGGTGAGTCCAAGGTATGGTCCAAATCAGTGGTACCAAGAAGCAAAGGGCACTCAGGATATTGATGAGGGTTATTTTGAGTTCGGTTGTTAATAGTTTCATGCGATACTGGCCTCCTACGGACCAGGCTAGACGGACGATGTCACCTGCTGGAATCGTTTCATCTTGGTCAATTGCCGCAAGGACTTCAGTCAATTTCAATGGCAAGAGTAGATATAAGGCAACGAAAGGCAAGATTATTGCGATAAAAAAGCCGAACAGACCAAATATCACTATCAGCATTGGCATGAGTATGACAACCGAGATGATGATGAGTAATTCTACAAAGTTATTCAACAGAATAGCTCCGAAATCCCTTAGGAAAGGCGTATGTCGAAATTCTTCGCCTAAATTGGGACGATGTCCATCCCGATACAATTTCATTGGAATACGATTGGCAAAGCCAATCAAACTGGTCATCACAAGCCAAACAAGAAAGGCAAGAATTGTAGTACTAAAGACGATAAGACCTTGCTTATCTCCTTGCTCGGCTACGTTTAGGGCAACTTGATATTCCCCGCTGAGGAAGAAAAGCGGTAGTAAAGCAAGCCACCAATCAAATTTCGAGTAGTGCGTCCGAAAGCGTTCGATTGACTCCCTAAAGCCTAATTGTTCCACCCGGTTCATGATAAAACCTCCTTCATGTCATATTTTTATCTGCATTCATTTTAATAGATATATGAGTAAAACACATCAGACTTTAGACTTATATTAATAACTTTGATGGATAACGTATTCGGAAGGCTTGTTTAACAGGCTTTTTTTTAAGTCTATTGCAAAAACCAAAAAAACTCGTACTTGAACGACCGTTCAAATACGAGTGAAGTCAAATGAGGTGAAATGAAAGTTACGCAGATGTCTGTTTAAGTTATTGAGTTATTAAGCCTCGGTCTCGTCGTCTTTAGCATTCCTATCGTTTAAAGATAAGCGAGAGGATGCTGGGTCGTTGAAGCCTAAGAAAGCGCCCGGACCATGGCTGAAAATTGTTCTAAAGCGTTCATTGAATTGTTGATGCATGGTGTTAAATTGTTCCATTAAAGCGTTGTACTCTGCTTCATTCTCTTCATTTACATCCACCCAGCCCGTGTCTTGGCCATTAATATTCATCCGCATTTTGCGTGTGATTTGGGGTGTGCCCGTGCTAGTCTCTGCTACAGGACGGCCTGACGCTGTTTGGACGGTGAAGTTCGTAACATCATCTTGACCTAAGTCTTGAATATCGGCTCTAAATTCAGCGCCCTTATCCTTTAAGTAAGACAATTTATCTTGATCAGATAGGTTCGCATATTCAATGAATTCAGTTTCGTTCAAATGTGCAATGAGTTGACCTTGGCCAAATTTATCGCTATTAACATCAGCTGTGACTGTATATTTTCTCATAAATATCCGCTCCTTATTGTATTTAATTAATACGTAAGCTCTTTTAACTTACATATATAGTATACACCAATAGTCAAAGATAGTCAAGGTTAATGAGTGTCAAATTTCATAAAAAGCCGGCATTTTGCCAGCTTTATTTACCAGTGTGATTTAAGACGTAATTGCGGTCGAAGGTAATGTGTAAGGAATAAGGAAAGCCAAGGCGCTGGTTGAGCTGTTCGTAAAGCTTGTTAAGTAACTGCTCATCAGACCAAGCAATATCATCAGGCACCACCACATCGAAATGGATGGCTTTCACGTCATTGGCCTGCTCTTGAATGCGAAAATCATGAAAGTGAAAGTCCGAGCGAAGTTGCTTCAAACTATCTTTGACCAATTTGTAAATATGATTTTGTTCTGCATCATTAATCACAATCGGATCTAAATGAGCTACCAGCTGAATGTCGAAATCTTCTTCAATACGGGCCTCAATCTCATCAATAACTTGATGGGCATCTAACAAGGATTTGCGCGAATCAATCTCAATATCCACCGTTGCGAAAAATTGCTGCGGTCCGTATTGATGCAAATGCAAGTCATGATAATCAATGATTGAATCGAAGGTATCCAAGACGTCTTGAATGTCGGAAACTAAGTCTGGGTCAGGCCGAGTTCCGACAATATCATTCGCTGATGCGATAATAGAGCCGAAGCCATTATAAATAATAATCAAGGCGACGATAGCACCAATATACCCATCAATATGCAAGCCCGTGGCTAATTCAGCGAAATAGGACACAATAATGACTAAATTCGCTAGTAAATCGGAGATACTGTCTTTAATTAAAGCGTCAAATACTTTGGACGGTGTGTCTAATTGACGGTTGCGATAAGTATAGTAAAGCCCCAAGCCGCCTTTAATAAGCATCGAGAGGAAGAGTAGGGCAATAACGAGCTTTGAAGCGACCACTTCGGTAGGGTTAAGAATCTTCTCAACAGAAGTAATCAGAAATTCAAAGCCAACAATGAGAATAATTACCGCAGTTAAAAGCCCGCTAATATACTCAGTCCGTTGATGTCCGTAAGGATGATTGCGATCAGCTGGCTTACTAGCATAATAGAAACCAAGCATAGCAAGAATCGCTGAAGTACTATCGCCTATACTATTCATCGCATCGGCCATAATCGCCACACTGTTGGCCAAATAGCCTGCAAATAATTTAATGCCTACAAGCATTAAATTGACGACCAATCCAATAACGCTTGTTTGTATACCAATTTTAGAACGGCTAGGTTCTTGCTCTGAAGCTGCCATTAAATCACCACACTCCATTTCATACGATGTCCCCATTGTAACACGGGATATATTGATCAACAAACAAAAAAAACGAGCAGTTTTTGCTAAGATGTGTTAGGATTAAAGTGATTAAACGTTATGTAGTTTCAGGATAGAAATACAACCAAGGAGGTAGCTATGCAAGCATTAATTGACCGCATTAAACAAGAAGGAAAGGTATTTCCGGGCAATATCATCAAAGTAGATAGTTTTATTAATCACCAGGTAGATCCTGAACTGATGTTGGCGATGGGTAAAGACTTCCATGCAAAGTATCAAGATCAAGCTATTGAGAAAATTCTGACCATTGAGACCTCAGGTATTGCTGTGGCCGTAACCACAGCTTTGCAATTTCAAGTGCCAATGGTTTTTGCGAAGAAATCAGAAGCAGCGAGCATGGATAAGAACCAGTATCAAGCCAAAGTTTATTCATATACCCGAGGCAAAACCTTTGAGATTCGGGTAGCCAAAGACTATCTGAAAGCAGGCGAGCGTGTATTAATTATCGATGACTTTCTAGCCAATGGCGAAGCCTTGAGCGGTCTGATTAGTTTATGTGAGCAAGCCGGGGCAGAAGTTGCCGGCATTGGCATTGCCATTGAGAAAACTTTCCAACCAGGCGGCGAGAAGATTCGCCAAGCAGGCTATCCAATCTACTCACAAGCACGAATTAAAGCTTTCGAAGGAGACACGATTCTCTTTGAAGAAAACTAAAGCATATACACCAAAGAACTGGCCAAATAAACGTTGGCTAGTTCTTTTTAGTTTATTAATACTAGAATTGGTTTCTAGTATTAATAAACTTAATTCGACGATTATATCTGTCAGGAATGGTGCCTTCCTCAGCTTTAGCAACCGAAAGTAGGGTGATTTGCCAGAGGTGGGTAGAATTTGACAGTATTTTGTAGAGAATGTTGTAGGATTGGCGGTGAATTAATACTAGGCTTGCTTTCTAGTATTAATAAGCTAGCCTACCCAGCAGTGATGACTGCCACTCTTTACCAGCGTTAGGAATCTCTAGGAATGTGCCAAGCTTTTGCGGACGAAATGATGCGCCCGTTCTTGAATGATATATGTGGCATTAGCTTGGTAGATGCTGCCTTCAATGATGGAGCCGTGGGCTTGGGCAGTGGGTAAGCTGCCATAAATGGGCGAGATGATTTGACCGTTCTGGCTGTTAATGATAATACCGCCGAATGGATGGCTGGCGATTAGACTGTCTGCTAGCAATTGTTGGATGAGTGGGTCATTAGCTTCGTGAGGATTATTGGATAGGCCGATGCCATTGATGAGATAGTCTACTTTCAGACTTTGGTTGTTATTATTAGACTTTAGCAAAAAGCCGCCTTCATCGCTGGCAGGCGCAACGTCAGTGAGCCCACCCATGATGTCCAATACGCCGGATTCTTTGCCTTCTAAGAGGGCTGTGACGGATGCTAGCGGAATTTTAGAACGGGTTAAATCCAAAGTGCGATGATATTTCTTCCAGAAAGTGGATTGATCTGAGCGCGTCATGTAAGCCCAATTCGTATTCAATAGGCGGGTAATGTACATGGCGAGCAGTTCTGCTCGGGCCACTCTAGCCGGATTTTCTAAGGAAACGGCCAAAGCTTCCCAGCCTGGCAGGAGGCGTTCCTGGCGGTAAATTGGGAAATAGACAGCTTGGCAGCGGAACTCCTCTTCAATTAAGGCATCCAAAGCTTCAAAAGGCAACACACCTTGGTTTTCCTCGCGTATTTCCCGCAGCCGCTCAAAGGTTAGTACTTGGATAGGCAAGCTTGCAAGTTGTTCAACATCCGCAACCGGTAGATTCCCATGTCGTGAAGCGAGCCATATTTTGCGAGGGGTTAATTGCTTGAGGGCGACTTTGGCAATATCAATGGCGGTTAAATTTGTGCCGAGGATGCCGATAGTCTGATCGGCGGGAATATGGCTTAAGGATGTTTGGAGCGGGTAGGGTGTGTGAATGTAATGAGCCTGGCCTTGCAAGTTATAAGGGTCGGCCATTGTATCCAGACCAGTACAAAGATGGATATGGTCATAGGGGAGCGTTTCGCTATTAATCAGCCACTGCTGGCGATCCGGTAGATAAGTCAAGGATTGAACTTTCTCAGGAATGATCGTGGCGTTTAAATCAGCGGCAGTTTGCTTCGTAAAGTAATTTAAATACTCCCCAAAAAGCCCCCGGCTAGTATAAGCCTCCTCAAGCCCCTTCGTTTCTTTAAGCCAGGTCGCATAATGTCCCCTTTGTTCATAGTCGTAAGCGACGGTCTCCGCACGCGTATTTAGGAGCACTTCAGGTGCGTCCTTGAGATAGGCTAGGCCCCGGCCCCAGGAACGGCTTTCATCGTAACAAGCCAGGTGTAAAGGTAAGTCCGGTCGACGCTTGCTTTCTTTGGCATAAGCTTCCAAGACAGCACTGCCGGCAATGCCCATGCCAATAATTGCGACGCGTTTCGTTTGCTTCATATATAGTGCCCTCCTTCATAACTAAGTTAAGTTAAGCTTACCTTAACTTCTTCTTTCGGTAAAGGCATCTTATGCAATTCATAGACCTGGTGTGTGCCAGCGATATGTGTATAAAGTGTGACTTTGTAATAGAATTTGTGTCATAAATCTACGCTAAAATCATTAAATGAGACGTTTTTCGGTAGAATGCTGACTTTCCCCCCTTTGCCCGCTGTTGGGGCGTATAATAGGTGCATTAGTTGAACAGGAGGAAAGATAATGAAAGATATGGGCGCTTGTCCTTATGTGTGTGTGGCAATTCTAGGTTTATCCCTGCAACCAGTGAGGGCGGAGGCGTCATAAGGAACGTATCCTTATCATAACTTTACCGACGAAGCGGCTCTTCAGCAATTTATGGAGCAAATGGAGGCAGCAGGGGTCTCTAAGGATACGACGGCTGCGCTTAAGACTTATATTGAGCGCTATAACGAGGAGAACACAGGGCATGAGCCAGTGGTCAGCGAGTGGACTGAAGCGAAGATAGGGGAGGATCCGGTTGAATTCTTAACCTTTGTTTCCCAAGAGGAATTTGAACAAAAGTAAATGCGTTTTACAGATGATTTAAATTGTCGCCGGGCTGCTTTTTGGCTGTTGCGAGAATTATTCACTTATCCAGCAGCATTGGCTCAAAAGGGCTTACCGGCACATCCTGAGTTTACGATGTTAAAGGCGAGTCATCCGGCGTTAACACAAGGGGATGAGCAGTTGTATAGCCTTCTTTTCGGTGATCAAACGGAAGGCAAGAGCTCAGCTGACTTGCCGAAGATGTGGCAGGCGGAAGGAGTTAGATTCCCTGAGCCATTGAAGCTAGTCTCTGCCTGTCAAGATGTAGAAGGGGCATTGATTCATTTGCATGCAGCCTTGGCCTATGAAGCAGATGGGAAGGTATATTTATTTGAGAAGATTGATCCAACCTTGCTTTATCGCTTAAGTGAGTTTAATTCTTGGCAGGATTTAGCCAATCATTGGAAAGGCAATCGCTTCAAAGAATTTGGTGACTTTGTCAAGATACTTGTAAATGACCAAGATATTGCCCAGTTAGATGCATAATTAAAGCCCGCCCAAGAGCAAAAAAACTTTCGGTTGCGGGCTTTTCGTGTATAATAGCAAAGATGAAAGAAAGAGGTGGTTCTGGATGCAGAAACTCGGGCTATATATTCATATCCCATTCTGCGCGAAGCGGTGTAATTATTGTGCCTTTCTAACTTTTGCGGAGAATGATCAGATGATTGAAGGGTATGTGGAGCATCTGATTAAGGAAATAGCGCTGTATCAGACAGATGCCTATGAGGTGGATACAATCTATATTGGCGGGGGCACCCCTTCGCATATTCCGGCTGAGCAGATGGCGAAAGTTCTCGAAGCGGTAAAGCAGTACTTTCTAGTTTCCGAAACGTGCGAAGTGACAATTGAAATGAATCCAGAATCAGTCACTTTAGAGAAGTTGGCAGCCTACCAGGCTATGGGTATTAATCGCTATTCCATGGGGGTGCAGTCCTTTAACGATGAAGTTCTGGCAATTATGGGACGGGTACATAATCGGGCAAAAGCCCTCGACAAAATTCGTCTCTTACACGAAGCGAGTATTGATAATTTCAGTATCGACTTGATGTTTGCGAATCCTAAGCAGGATGTATCGGTATTGACCGAAGATATTGAGACACTCTTGCGTATGCAGGTGCCGCACGTATCGGTTTACTCACTGATGTTTGAACCGCATACGAATTTTACGAAGTGGCTTCGAGAAGGACAAATTAGTCAAGTGGATGATGAGACCGACCGGCAAATGTATCACTTGATTCAAGAGCGTCTTATTGCCGATGGTTTGGAGCAGTATGAAATTTCAAATTTCGCCCGCCCAGGGAAAGCTTGTCGGCATAATTTGAAATATTGGCGCCTCGAGGACTACCTAGGTTTAGGGCTGGGTGCATCTTCTAATATCGGCTTAGAGCGCTTTACGAATTACCAGAATTTCTTAACCTACTATGAAGCGATTGACCGGGGTGAGCGACCTGTTGAAACCTTGGAAACCATGCCTCTGGAAGAGCGCGAGAAAGAATTTATCATGCTCAATACCCGATTAATTCAAGGGTTCTCTATTAAAGAGATGAATCAGCGTTTCGGTATTGATTTTCTGGAGAAGTATCAAGCACCCATTGCGAAACATCTCGCAACAGGTTTAGTGGAAATCCAAGGTGACCGCTTTAAGTTTACGCCCTACGGTTTAGATGTGGGGAATCAATTTTACGTGGATATTTTCTAGAGGCGCTCGGCTGAGGGCTTCTTTTTTTGTTTCAAATTCGAAGCATATCTATCGGTAAATGCTGGCGCTTGTGATATGCTATGGGGGCAAAAAGGAGATGATACCATGAATATAGAGACTGTAACGCAAGCATCCACTGCCATTGAAACCAGTGCCGTTCAACTCAATGCGATGAACCCTGAGAAATTAGCAAATTTCTACCAGGTAAATATGGGGATGACCTTATTAGAACAGCGTGATGATGCCTTTGTTTTAGGGACAGCGACTGGCCGAGTGCTTTTGGAGCTTTATCAGGCAGATTCCTATAAAGAGGCCAATAAAGCAGGTCTCTACCACTTTGCTTTATTGTTACCAAGTCGGGCAGATTTAGGGGCGATTCTGCGCTATCTATTGGAAAGAGGTGTGGAATTAACCGGTGCCTCGGATCATGGATACAGTGAAGCTTTATATTTAGATGATCCTGAAGGCAATGGTATTGAAATATATGCCGACAAAGATCGTAGCGTGTGGGACATTCAGGATAATGGCTTAATCGCTGGTGTGGTTGAGCCGATGGACGCCGAAGGTGTCTTGGCGAGTGCCCAAGATGCTTTTGCCGACTTACCTGAAGGGACAGTTATGGGGCATATACACTTACATGTAGGCGACTTAGCCCAAACGCTGGCTTTTTATCATGAAATTCTTGGTCTTGGCTTGAAGTATGTAATGGGCCAGCAAGCGCTTTTTATGGCGACTGGTGCATCTCATCACCATTTAGGCGCGAACTTATGGAATGGCGTAGATATTAAAGCCGGTGCCGAAGGGAGTCAAGGGCTTCGGGCAAGTATTTGGCAAGCGAACGCAGAGGACTTCGCAAGAATTAAGGCGAGGTTAGACGAAGAGGGCTATGCATATCAAGAAGAGCCTAAGCAAATCGCCCTGGTGGATCCCGCTGGGACCCGGCTTTTAATCCAAGTCGCGTAACTTTGATACTCAAGACTTTGCAGCTACCAGACGTTGTAATTGTTAAGACACAATTGAATCTTAAAGTAATGGAGCTATTTTAGAGGAGATTAAGTGTTTATTTCTGTAATCAAGATTTAAAACGTAAACTCTCCAACCATAATGCCAGATTAGGTTCTGCAAGCAATGTAGTCATACAGCATAAAGATAGGGACGGGTGCCGTGATACCCGTCCCTATCTTTATTAAGATCTGTGAAGTTAGCTGATAAATGTCTAGTCTGCTATGCTTTGAACAAGCAGTATCTATTGTAGAAATAAGTCTTGAACAGTGATGTTTGAGGAAATCATGTCGTTGGCAAACATGAAGTCCGCAGTTTTCTGAAGACCTTGAATCTTATCATCGGTTATTTCTGTTGAGAAATCATACATAGCATACATGTCGTCGTAAGCCGCTTCAGTTAAGGAAAGTTCTTTCATGACGATAGATTTTACTTTTTCTGGATCTTCAGCCATCATCTCTTGGATGGTCACTTGGGCTTTGTTAAATTGCTCAATGACGTCAGGGTGCTCATCGACAAATTGCTGCGTGGTTGCAACACAAGTGATGGCTCCAATAAGACCTTCACCATCTGTGATTTGATGTTTCCCATCTTGAATAGCTTGGTAGCCAGCGGGGCCGCCGAGAAGGGCAACGTCGATAGAGCCGGCCTCTAATGCTGCTGCGGCATCTGGAGTGGGCATATTCATAAAGTTAACGTCTTCAAAGGTAATATCTGCTGCTTTATTGTGCCTATATTCAACAAGCTCGTTAAATCAAGAGAATAAATGCTCATTGAGGCAATATTGTTCCTGGTCAATTTCTGGATGTAAATCCAGAAGGGTTGACTGATTGATTGATTCTATCTGCAAATCACTTTGGGAAATACGTTGTATAATCTTATAAGCATCGGAGGTTGTTGGTAAATCTAGGATATTAAAGATTAATTTTCCAGGAATTTCATCCATAAAAAAGTCACTGATAATAATTTGATGAGGCATCTGTGAGAGTTGGTGTGATTTAACTTGAGCTAAATCAATCACTTCGAATTGAATCATTAAACCTAGGTAACGATTGAGTAAATCCGCTTTCATCTGTGTGAAGCCCATATCATACGAAGTGATTACGAGGCCTTGTAACTTTCTGTGGCTATCTTGTAATTGCGTGATGAGATTTGGCCAATACTTATATAGGCAACTCACAATGTAGCCATCATATGAAGCGTAACGCGGCAGGAAAGAATCGAGGTACTCCTGGGTCATCGCGCTAAGTGCTTGATAGAAATCCGGGTTGAAAGCTTGAATACACTCATTAAAGGGCGTTATCCGGTCAACGAAAAGCGTTCTTGCTTCTAAACTAGCCGGTATCAGCCGTATATTTGAGACAATTTGGCGGTAATATGCTTCAGTGTCCTCGAGTTTCAGGCTAAAGCGTTCAATGAGTTCTTCTACCTTGTCTTGGAAGAATACCCTTGATTCTTCTATGAATACATCATCGGAATAGCTATTTAAGTCGATCAAGTGGGCTTGATTCATAAAGATTGCAAAAGTCTGACTCAATAAGTCTTCATCGAAACTAAGGGCATTCATTATGGATGAGGTGCGCAAACAGGAATGGAAGCGTGGCATTCCTAAGATGTCCCGTGCCTCATCGATGATTCGCTCTCGGCGATTACCTAAATGGAATTTATGGCCTTGTCGTAAGCGTAACCAAGATACGCAGGTAGCGAGTTTTAAATAGCGTAATTTCTTGTAATCCAAAGGAATATTTAAAGCAAGAGCGATATTTGTAAGGCAATTTGTTAGAGATTGTTCATCTGATAAGTGCTTAAAGGGCCAATTCAAAGGAGAATGCATGGCATCTAACAAATCAACCAGGAAGACTTGAATATGATGCTCTTCACCCTTATAGCCCAGTGGTGTTGTGCTAATGGAAACGTCGTAATACTGACCGATAATTTTATTGGCACGGGCTATGATGCGCTTAATTGTTGAAGTAGATATATGCAAAGCCTTGGCTGCATCCTCCAAAGATACGTTTGTTTGGAAGCAGAGCCAGTGCAAAAATTGATGCGTACTCGAATCTTGATAGAAGCACCTTTGCACAGTTAAGAAATTTGCTTTCTTATCTAATATTAAGCTACTGCCTGCTGAGCTGGTGGAAATATGAAGAATATCCTGACATAAGTCAGCAATATAATTCAAATCATTGCTGACGCTGCGCACAGATATGCTTAGTGTATCAGCGATTTCCTTCCGGGAGACTATAGAATCTTTGTTGAGCATCAGTTGAATGATACGTAGTCTTCTTTGTTGATAAATAGATTTAGGTGGTTCGAGAGGCGAGGTTACCAATGCCTATCTCAATTTAGGACGTGCGTATAAACGACTTGGAAAGATGAATGAAGCAATACGAGCATGGCTTGAAGGTTACAACAGCAATACGCTTCATGCAGAATGTATGTATGAATTAGCCATGCTTTTGAGTGAAATTGGTAATAAAGCAGTGGCGTATCAATTCCTTACCCTAATTCAAGATATGTCGGTTCCTACCCAGGGGGTTTTATTTATCCATAAAGAACTTTATCGTTTCTATATTAAATATCAGATTGTCTGTTTAGGGCATCAAACAAATCATGCTTACGAAGGTTATCAAGCAGCCAAGAAGATTTTGTTTAGGAATAAAAATTATTATTATCGCAAGCTTGTCTTAGAAGAGATGTCACATTATTATAATTTGGTTGAAACGGACTACCCTGAAGATATACGCGGTTTACAAGTGATAGCAGAAGATGTCTTGTCAGTTTATCCGAGTGCACAAGTGGAGGCTTTTGCTGAATATCTTGCCACTTTGCCAGCCACAAAAGGTTAGACTAAATTATTCTTTAACGCCTTTGGAATGGTTTGTCCAGTTTGATACACCTTTTAAATTATAGCTGATTTTTCGAAGCTAGATATATTCTTTGATATTGTAAAGCACCTGATATTGACTGAAACAGTTCTCAGGTGCTTTGTTGAATTTTATGATATAAAAGCAAGATACTTGGCCTAAACACGTGGATTGCTACACAATCTGCATTTTTAGGCTTTTCTTGAGCGTGCCAATAAGTGTCATCTTTTTCATGGGGCTTGTCGGATAAGCTAAGACTTAGCCCTCTTATACATAATACAGGCTATGACTGGCTACCGGCCGACTTTAAAACTAGTCCAAATAAACAAATTGAATGAATTGATTTTTTACAAGATAGTTTTTGATACTATATACAAAGCATGATACAATTCAAATGTAAATTTATTAGTAGTGTTGCATAAAAAGCAAAATAATTTGACGCTTTAAAATTATCTCCTTTCCGAAACATTATTTTGAGTCTTTAATTAAAAAATAATACCGGCACAAGCGGATGACTTTACCATTGTTTAGGTTATTTGATTAGCATAGAGGGACTGACGATTTTATGCTGTCAACCAGGCTATAATATTGATGGTAGCCAAATGACTTGAACCATAAGGTCTTCAAAACTCTTACAACTTCAAATAGCGTACAGTTACTCGATAGCCTTAACCTTAACAAATAATTTAGAGGATAGCTGATTATTCAGACTGAGTATATAAGTGCTTAGTCTTTAGGCTCTGCTTGATACGCTTAAAGAATAGTTCTACCTGCCAATATGACTGATACATCTCTGAAATTTCTTCAGCGACCAAATCCATACGATGGGTGACTAAGCGTAGAGTGTCTTTACCAGGACGTTCAATCGTAATTATACGAAAGAAGTTTATCGTTTCAATCCTGCCGACAAGTCTAGCAAGTCCATCTTCTTTGATGGGTGAGTCATCATCTTCTGGCCAAACATTTTCTTGAATGCCAGTATTCAGGGTGTTCCTCTTCAGTCGTGTAACGAAAAAGTACTCATCGCGATACACGCCAAACGAAATCGTTGTTGAATCAATCAAGAATCTCTTATGATGATTGGATTGGGTATCATATCAATGTACCTGCCCCTATAATTGATAGAACAGCTCCCAAAGTAGGTCTGTTGCTATCTCATTCAGCGTTCGAGACAGATCTGAATAGCTGATGGACTTTAGGTCTAGTTCTACTTTGATTTATCGCTCAGGTATCAAAAGTTCGACAAAGCTGTCAAGGTCACTACTAATGGCGTAAAGTAGCAGTTTAAGTACCTTTTCAAAGGTTAATTCTTTTCGAATAGCGATTGAATTCAGCGATAGCACTTTTGGCATCAACTGAATGATTTTCAAAAAGAATGGATGCAAACTATTAAAAAATACTTACCCATGCCTTTGTCTTTTGTTTTGGATTTGGATAAGTCATCCATCTCTATTAGAAGGATTTTTATTATATTTGTAATATCTTTATAAAGCTATCTATAATCTCGATTTATGCAAAGCTACTGTAAATTTACAATTGACTAGGTTATAAAAAAGTAAGCGCCGACAGGAGTTTATATAACAGCATCATAAAATCATAGATTCAAATTAAGTTAATCTTGGTTAATTCTCAACTTTGTGTATCTTATCATTAATAAATGGATAATTTGAATAGTTGAAAGGAGTTTCAACCGAAAAAAATGACATGGCAAGCGTACTTTTCAAGTTTTAATACGAGTCATCATAAGGAAGGAGACGAATCTAATGAATTGCAAGTATGTTTATAGTTTGCGCAAAACCAAGTTTGGACTTTTAAGCGTGGCAATTAGTAGCCTGCTTCTAGCAGGAGGCAATGTTCAAGCAGCAGATATCCCCGTAGCTACTGAACCGACCCAAACCACCTCGCTTGAAATTACCCAGCCTGCGGATGCACCATTAATTACGGAATCTGAACCGACTGAGCTTCAAGCGGATACAGGAAGTAAGGCAGAGCCAGTTAACCCTACGCCTGAGGCGCCTGGAGATGAGTTGCCCGATCCGGTAGCAGGTTCTGAATTAAATAATGAGTCAATTGATAATCCTGACAGGGACGGGCCGACAGAGCCAGTTGAGGAAGCCAACCCAACTGAAGATACAAGTCAAGCCAAAGAGGCGAATCAAGATGAACAGGCCGATCCCGTAGCTGAACCTAACACATCGCAGGACCCAACCCCTCCGGAGGAAGCGGATCCGAGCACCCCGACGCTGGAAGAAGCGCAACAGCTTCAAGAAGATTTCTCTTTGAAATTAGCCAATCACGCCCGGGTGGAGAAGCTCGAAGGGCTTACAACTTATGAGCAGAATGCCTATAAGGAGCTCTTGGCCCAATCACAAGCATTAGCTGAGCAAGATTTGAGTTTGGCTACACCCGAGGAATTGGCCGATTTCCGGGCAGAACTTGAAAAGATAAGCCAGCGCTTGAATTTATTCCAATTGACGCAAGATGAGCCTCCGAAAGTTAAAGTGCCGATAACTGAACAGATTATCAAAGATATTCAAGCCTTGCACAAGCAATTAAATCAGCAGAGTGTCTTCAATCGTCTAACGCCAGAAGCAGGCCAAGCCCTTAACCGCTTGTTGAAAGAGGCCAGAAGTATCGCCCCTGAGGCTAAGGAACAGGATATGTTTGCTTTGGCTGATTTACGGGCTTCCCTCCAAGCGGCGCAAGCAAGTCTACCTCGGGAGGCGACTCAGTTCGAGAAGCAGACGGTTATTCCTAGCTTGCAAGTCCATCAAAGTCAATTGCGCCGCACGCTTAAAACCGATCAAGCTTCGCCAGAATTGACTGAAGCTTATGAATTAGCCCGGACCAAGCTGGAAACGAAACTTCAAGCTTTAGAAGCAAGCCTCAAGCAGAAATCAGCACCAACAACGGCAGAAAGCCAAGCGCTTCTAGAAGACTTAGAACAAGCATCGCAAGCATACCAAGCCCTAGTCGATGCATATCCAGATCAGTTCGATTTGCGCTATGTTAAGGATCCAACGGCTGACCACGAATTCAACGTGTACCTGAACCAAAATGCGCTTCCAACCTTGTTATTAGAGGATGGACATGATTATTATGTGGTCGCGAACAGTCCGCTGAATTTAACTTATCAACTGGTCAACAACCATGCCACTGGACCGGTTACCTTAGAAATCGAACTCACTAACCCAACTACTAGCCAAGCTTATTTACATACGAATCCGCTTGCTTATCAGAATGCAACGGCGGTCTCCCACAATGGCAATCGACATTTATATTACTACGAAAATATTGGGCAGCATTTCGCCACCGGACAACTTTCCTGGACCCTCCAAAAAGGCCTCTACAAAGATCCAATCGCTTTGAATATTCGCCTCCTCCAAGGTAATGCAGTTCAGCCAGAAGAAGGCGTGGATCATACTGAGTTGGCTCATTGCCGGCGTATCTTCCAAGTAACCAAGTCTGAGCTGGACGACTATGCGCAAGTGGGACCTGGCGCTGGCTTTGATTCAACGAACTCTCCATATTATAGTAATCCTTTTGACCCAGGGCATGATAGTTACGGCCAATATGGGGCCAATCGAGAAATGCCCCTGAACGCTGGGCAAGTGGATACAGCGGATAGAATTAAAGACGACCAAGACCTCAAGACTTTGGAGTTCCACCACAAGCTTGTGGAAGGGACTGATTTTCTAGACTTGCCGATTCAAGCCGGGCCAGCCGATGGGATTGAACTAGAAAACGTTCGTGTGGTTATCGATGTCCCTGTCTATGACGGTCAGTTCGCCCGTTATATTCCAGCTGAATCTGGTTTACAGTATTATTACAATGAGGCGAATCAGCAACTTATCTTAGAACTTGTCCGGGAAAGGGTGGATGGGTCTGAGATAACGCGGGATAATCAAGGAAATATTTACGTTGACGGTGCGCTTCTCGGACAACTCGTTTCCTTGACTGATACGGTTTACCAGCAGGGAGATCAATTCTATTATGTCGATAACCAAGGCAAGCAACATTCCCTGATTGATTTAAGTGATCGGACTTATCTATTCCTGGAAGCAAGTGTAGATCCGACTTCACCTACTGAAGCCAGTTATTATATCCAAGACGAGAAATTATATAATCAAGCCGGAGACTATCAAGCTGATTATATTGAGCATCAATTCATTCGAGCAATTCCGATTGAAGGCCAAGGCTATCATAAAGCGACCTACCGCTGGAAGAATGGCGTCTTAGAACTCGCAGAGCCGACTTTACGTGTGGGAGAAGCAACCTTCCGTTATAATACTACAACGAAGCGTTATGAAGCAGACGCAACGGTTACGCCAGAGGAGTTACAAGCGCAAGTCGGTGCCTACTATCATATTGCTGAGGAAGGCTTATATACTTATGATGAGCGCTATGAAGCAATTCCTGATGGCACGTTGATTGATCAAGTTACTTTGAGAGTCCGCAATGATTGGATTCCTTTAAGTGGACAAATTCTCCAAGATGGCAGTAAATTCTATGGCCGAATTCTACCGGAGGGTACTTATGTCTTAACGGCAGAGGGTCAAGTCATTGAAGCAGCCCAATGGCAAGAACTTGCGGTATTTGATATCGAAGGGAAATTCCTGATGCAGGCAACTGAATTGGTAGATGAACCGGGTGTTTATACCTTTAAATTAGATGGCGAAACCTTCTATGCCCGCCAAGATGCCAACAAAGACTGGCACGTCACGGACACCTTGGGGAATCATACTAGCCTGAAATTCCGGCCAGGTATTGGCGTCGATGCGGATGGCTATACCATTAATCAGACGAAGAAAGCCCAGACGACTCCAAGCGAAAAACTTGTGGTCGACCGGCATAACTATCTTGTGGAAGCTTTCGCTTTACGCCAGAATGAATTGACCGGCGAATGGGAACTTGTCGAAGCAGTAAATGAGCAACCACGACGCATTCACGTGGGAGAACAAATTACCGTGAGTCATCCAGGTGATTTCGTGATTGCTCCTGGGAATGTGATTATTCCAGATGAACGAATTGTTCAGGACGTCTCTGCTTACGTCTTAAACGACCGAGGCCAAGTTGTAGCCCTTCCAACAGAGGCTCAGTGGGTGGACGACGCCTGGTATACAAAGCCTACGGCAATGGCTGCCGCCCATGTCTTTACGGACTTAATGTATCTTGAGGAGAAGGCTTATTATACGCCACCGGTCGATACACCGATGATTGATTGGGCGACTTACGGGTCAACAATTCAAGATGAGAATGGTGATCTTGTTGCTAGTTTCGTAAATGGCAAGCTTTATGCGCCGAATGGGGAGCTTCTTTTTGCTAATCAGCCATTGACCCAGATTAAGCAAAACTATGGTGATCAAGTCCGATATTACGCGGATCATCAGCGCTTAATAGATATGGTCAATGGGGCGAAAGTACAATGGCAATTCCCTGGCTTTAAGGCTGGTTCGACAACCCATCATTTATATACTAGTGTGTGGGAAGCTAGTTACTTGGATCCAGAAACAGGAGAATTGCGTTCTGTTTTCGCCGAAGATCCAAGTGACCCGAATGATCCAAGCCGTTATTTCGAAACAGTTCATACCTTCCGCTTGCAAGCGCCGAAGAATTATGCCGGCTTTAGTAAGCAGTCACCGAAGGAACTTCGGGATGGTAAGATGGACTACGAATTATTCAATCTCTTCTACCGCCATGAAAGTGACCGTGGCCGTACGGAGCAGTTGCTTGCTTATCTACAAGGCCAAAGGGACGGCTTAACGGATGCCAATATAGCGGTTATTCATCAAATTCTGCGTAAATACCAGAAGCAAACTGGTAAGGATTTGACCGTGAATGCTGAAGGCACGTGGTTTGAAGATGTCCCGGCTGAACTTGTGTGGTATTTGACTTATAACAACACTTCGAGTGCCTTGAATCATCCGCAGACATTGGCAGATCAATTAGTCTTCTTTGAAGGGCAGCTAGATAATCATTTAATCTTTAAGCAACTTATCTTTAATGCCCCGGCACAGATTATGGAAGAATTGGCCAAGCAAGCGAAGGCCGAAGGCCGCGTCTTCCAGGCGAACAATGAATTGTTCGGTATTGATGAAGTCGACCGGATTCGCTTTGGGGTCAATCCAAGCTTGACAGGCTATAACTTTATTATGGTTGACGTCTTGCGCAACCTGTCTGATAGCTTTACAGAGCTGAAAGATCAGGGACCAGAAGCTACGAACATTGCTGAATGGATGAGTTATGACCCGATAACTGGGGAAGTTCGCGTTGATTTATTCAAGCGTTTCTTGCACCAAGTTAATGGGCAGTATCGTCTGCCAGTGGTAGATCAATATATGAAATTGTGGAAACGAACGGGAGAAATTTTCGACCAGGCGGATACGATCGAGGGCTTAATCCAGACACTCGAGACCGATCCAGACTTGAATGTCGATGAAACGAAGCACTGCGTTCAACAGATGATGGATGATTTAAGAGACACCGTCCAAAAAGGGGCCTCACTCGACACGATTAAGGCGAATGTTGCTCAGTTTCTGAGTCGAATTGAGCTAGGCAATGACACAAACCTGCCGTACAATGTACTGAATTCTCAATTTAACGCCTTTGAAGTGGTGATGAAGGAAGGTGTTCATGTTCCAGCTCGGACTCAGCGCAAGATAGGGGTATCGACAGTGATTAAGCCACAAGTAGACATTCCTTATACCGATGCCTATGGTAATCCGTTGACTAACCGCGCGGTTTACGTTCATAACGAACTCTATGCTCTCATGCAGGACAAGCGTTTTAAAGCAGAGGAGGACTTACCAGCATCATTAGCTAGCCTAGCCAAGCAAAAAATCACTGATTTGACGGATGACCAATTGCGTCTTCTGTATACTCATTTAAGTAATCTAGTTGATAGCAAGCTAGAGGCTGGGGAAATCAGTGTCAAGCCCCTTGTAGAAGGGACTTCATGGCTGGATTATCAAGCTGTACAAGGATCTACCTTAGCGTTTGAAGATTATGGCTACATGCTAAATGATAACTTTAAGCCATTTATGGACCGGATTGGCCAACTGGCTAACCCGAATTTTATCCGGGTTTCAGATGATACTTATGCCAATGTATCTGAAATTCTCGGTGAAGATTCCTTACGGTCCAAGGAACGCATTGACCTTATGGCGGCTTATCAAGATGAACACGGCTTTAACCGGCGCTATTTCGCCAATGGGGCGGCCAGTTACTTGAAGGGACGCTCGGATGTAATTAATCCATGGAATAAGGACGACAGTTGGTATCATTCGGATTGTCATGTGGGTATTCTCGGCCACTGTATTGTAGAATCTGACAATAGTCGTGATGGCGAGGAAGGTGCAGCGCCTTTGAGGGATGAACAGCGAGAGTTGACGGGAAGCCGTATCACCATTACCTACACTCCAGAAAGTCGCGATCGGCCAGACAATAATGATTTGGATAAGCAAACCACAGGCGCTAAGCGCATTTTGCCGACTGAGACGGCATCATTTGAAATGGTTGTTTCCTTAGATATGCCTTCTCGTCAACGTTTAGAAGAGTTGCGCAAATTAGAAACCTTGAACCCTGAGACCCAACTAAGTCCGCAAGAAGCCGCACGATACAGCGAGAATGGCTATGTGAAGATGGAGAATGCGGTACTCATCGACTTGCTGCCGACAGGCTTGGTTGTTGGCCCAGATACGAATTTGTCGTTGACAGTCTTCTGGGATAATTTGCAGCACCAAACAGAAGGCATATATGATAACGCGAATCAGGCCGCTGGCGCAGATTTCCAAACACAATTTATGCAGAAAGTAAATGTTACTGCTATTTCAGATGTCCATACTTATCTCAAGCATTTAGCCGCAGATGACCCACTTCGTCCACACTTAGAAGCTGCTCTAAGGCAAGCCCAAGGCAAGCCAGTCCAAGAGGCGGTAATTGTTAAACTACCGTATTTCGAAGTGCCAGATTTTCAAGGTCAAGGCAAACCTCTCTTTAATCTTTCTATTGAAGGCGTAGAAGTACATGAAGCCTTGATGGGACTTAAGGAGAATCAAAGCTTATTCGGCTCAATTCCATGGACCGGTTACGATCAGTCTCCGATTGTCATTGCTGAAGGAGATTCGAAGGCTAATAAATATGTTCGTTGGTATGATGAGAGCACAGCTCGCTGGAGTGACTGGCACCAAGGAACTGCTCGCTTGCATTATGGTCAACGTTTCGATTATCGCCTGGACTATCAATATGAAGCATTAGATACGGGAGGTTTAGGTGTAGAAGTTGGTCTGAGCAACTTAAACTTAATTGACCGCTTGCCAATCAAGGGAGCTGACAATGGATTCACGCCGCAATTAGTCGGTTATGTCACCCCAATGGGTTCAAGACCAGATCACTTCGATATTTATTATGTGGTGGACGATGCGGAAGTACGCTATCCGGGTGACTTCTCGAAAGTTAGTGAAATTCGCATTAAACAACGTCCAGGAACACTCATTAAGCCAGGCCAGCAGATTAGTTTCCTTGTACCAATGCGGATACCGACGATGACCTTGAAGCTGAACCCAGATGGCTCAATTGCTTATGACGAAGCGGGGCAACCAATTTATGAACAATTGAATCTCGTTGAATTGAACAACCGCCTAGCTCATAACACCTTTGAGACGAGTCAGCAGGAGAAGTCCAATAAGGTTTCGCTTAAACTTGAAGAATCAACCTTCATTCACTTGAATAAAGAATGGATCCGCGAAGATTGGCGCGAGGAATCAAACGGTGAATGGGGCTGGATAGAAGTACCAGCAGATGCTTCAGATGTGGCAGGCATGTACGCTTACTTTGATATTTATCAGAAGAATGAAAAGACTGGGCAAAGTATTAAGTATCAAACGGTCCGACTTTCATCTTGGAATCAATGGCAAGCTTGGCTGAAGAATCTCCCACTTTATAGCGAGGAACAGCACTTTATTGTGAATCCAGATGGTAGTATGACGCTACAGTCAACCGAGCGCATAGACTATACTTACACGGCCGTAGAAGACGAAACACGCCTACCGAAGAATGTGCAGAATCGGACACCAGATAAGTTTGCCTTTATTTTGGTGGATAGCGCAGGTGAGGCCGTAGGTCAGTCTTACATGTTCAAGAATCTGAAGACTACAACGCGAACAGATATCGAAGCCCGCAAAATATGGCAAGGTGGCAGCCAAGTCCGACCAGAAACAGTCACCCTGCAACTTGTACGTAAAACAGCTGGAAGTACAGACTTTGAATCGGTTGCGAAGGCTCAATTAGTTCGCGGTCAAGACGACTCGACGACCGTACGTTGGACCGACTTGCCTGCCCATGACCGACAAGGCAAGGCTTATACCTATGAAATTCGTGAAATAGATCCACCAGCCAACTTTGAAGCGACATTAGGCGCAGATGGTCTGACTATTACCAACCGTTATGTTATTCCAAAGACACAAATAGAAATCCGCAAAGTGTGGTCCAACTATGATGGAACGAAGCCAACGATTACCGTTCAACTAGTATCTAACGGCAAAGTTATTGACAGCGTGCAACTAGCCGACGGTCAAGAAAGCTTCGTCTTCAAGAACATCGACCAAACTGATGCTGAAGGTCTGATCTTGCAATATCTTATTGAAGAAGATACCATTGAAGGCTTCAAACTCATCGAGATTAGAGGCAACGCCAAAGACGGATTCGTTATCGTTAACGAGAAGCTACCTGAACCTGAGCCCGAGCCCGAACCCGAGCCCGAACCTGAACCTGAGCCCGAGCCCGAACCCGAGCCCGAACCTGAACCTGAGCCCGAGCCCGAACCTGAACCTGAACCTGAACCCGAGCCAGAGCCAGAGCCCGAGCCTGAGCCCGAACCCGAGCCTGAACCCGAGCCTGAGCCTGAACCTGAACCAGAGCCCGAGCCTGAACCCGAGCCCGAGCCTGAACCCGAGCCCGAGCCCGAACCTGAGCCCGAGCCCGAGCCCGAACCTGAACCAAAACCTGATCCGGAACCAAGATCAGAGGTACGCCAGGATATACCGGTGCAGCAGGCAACTATTTTGCCAGAGACAGGCGAGGTAGATGATTCGATAGCTTATGTAACACTTGCTGGTGTGTTCTTGGTCAGCGGACTAAGTTTGGTATTGGTAACCAGACGTCGTTGGGAAGTGGATTAAGAGCATCTCGATGCAGAAAAGTGATGAGTTAGGCTCTGAGGTAGATTTTGTTAAGTGTTATAAAAAATTATTGACGTATTCTATCGTGAAGTTAATCGTTGCCAATAGCGAAAAAGCGTTCCTGGGCACCTTGAAAAAGGAGTCCGGGAACGCTTTTTATAACATAATCGAGCGAAATATAGGGCTTATTTATAGACGAGTAGCCTTAAGAAGTCTTATGAATAGAAATGCCGGAAATAGGAATCGAACCTACGCCCTTTGCGTTACGAGTGCACTGCTCTGCCAGCTGAGCTATTCCGGCGTTATTATTGCTTAACTTTAACATTAGTATATTATCAGAAGTAATATCCCTTTGTCAAACCCAATTATTCCTTCGTAAAATTAGATGCTTGTCATTAGTTAAAGCCAGGGTAAGAGTGAGAATGTCACTCTCTTAGATTCAAAAGTTTCGTCACAAGTATTAACATTAGAAAAATCATGTGGAAGAAAGGAGGGTAATAAATGCTATCTTTAAGGGTGAGTATGTAGGAGGATTTAGTATATTACGTGAATTACTTAAACAATTTATACTATAGTCTATTATCACCTTTTGAATATTGTGATACCAATGTTTCTAGTTTATAGATTTGCGAATTCTAAGGACATAATTATCTACTTCGAAAACAATGCAATATTATTATGTTTGCGTAAAATTATACACTGCAGGTCAGTGTTATAAATATTTTTTAAAATGTAGATTTCACCTTATACTCATGAGATGGCATAAACAAATAATTTACAGAAAAAATCGAAAGATTTCCCCGCCAGAACAGGATGAACTGGCGTATTTCAGAGCCTTGGAAAGTAGTTGATGAGAAGGTTCTTGCTTTAGTAATTTACACTCTTACATGCGTAACAAAGTGAAGTGACTTAGGCTCTGAGCTTCGGCTTCGCCAACGCACTTGCGTGTCTTAGCAAGCAAAGACGAAACCTCCTAGCCAAGCAAGAGGTGGAGTCTACTATGTGCCTCTTCGAAGCGGTCTTTGTTGAGTTAGGATCCTAAGTGCGTTAGAAGTCCTTGCAGGAAAATCTTCCGAATTATGGAGTAAGTTATTTAAAATTATTCTAGAATCAATTCCACGAGCTCTTCTGCCGTAATGCTACCTAAGTAAGCTGTTAAATCCACTTCTGCTAAAGCCTTCATAAGGGCAGGCTTATCCATCCGTGTACCGACTAGCACTTCTTCTAATTCGCCAATGGGGCGGGTGCCGAAGAAATCACCATAGATTCGGATGTCTTCAATTACACCTTTATTGACAGCTAAACTGACACTTAATGTCCCACCGGCAAAGCGTCCTTCATGGTTTAGGGCGTATCTTGGGGAAGTACCATAGTTCCATTCCCAGTTGCCGTATTTATCAGCAACGATTTGATCAATGGCAGCCCACTCTTCGTCACTCAAGCGGTAGTATTTCAATTCTTCTTCGTGCTCTACACCACAGATTTCAAGGAGCATGCGCTTTTCGAAGGCTTCTGGGGTGATGTCTTGGTATTCCTCGCCTAAATGCGGGCGAATCGGTGTAACGCGGCGCCGCACAGATTTAATGCCTTTGGATTCGATTTTCTTTTGGCTAGGGCGCAAGGCTTGTTCGGTGGCGTCGAAATCAATATCTAAGAGCAAGGAATAGCCCCCATAAAGGCGTCCTTTGGTGACAGTTAAGGCTGCACCGGATACTTTCTGCCCATCGATTTCTAGATCGTTTCGCCCACTTCGCTCAACATTGCTTGCACCCAATTTCTGTAATCCTTGGATAGCAGGGGCATAGATTTTATTGAAGTTATCTTCAAATTTCGGTTCACTTTCGTTGAGGATAAAGACAAAGTTAACATGGTTGCGGTCCATGTAGATGGCTCCGCCTCCTGTGTCCCGGCGGACAACTTGAATGCCAGCTTCTTCTATATACGGGGCATTGATTTCCTCGATGGTATTCTGGTAGCGGCCGATTTGAACGGATGCGCTGGGTCGGTAAGGGAAGACGATACCTTCATCCAGATGGATGTGCTCCAGAGCATAGACCTGCATGGCGAGGTGTGTGCCTAAATCGAGAATTTCCTGGCCGTTGCGAACGTGTTCAATAATATACATGGGTGTGCCTCCTCTTCTGATACGAATAATTATATCAAATAGAAATCTTCTAGCAAATCAAAGACTTTGATAAATAAGTAGAATATGATAAAGTTAAAGGGTAAATTCTAAGTAGAGGAGGTAGCATGTGGTTCGATTAAGTGTCTTAGATTATGCGCAAGTGGACGAGGGCCGAACTGGTCAAGAGGCCATTGCTGATTCCCTAAGGCTTGCTCAAACGGCTGAAAAGCTTGGTTACCATCGTTTCTGGGTGGCTGAGCATCATAATGTGCCAGCTTTTGCAAGCAGTTCGCCTGAACTTCTCATGATGTATATTCTAGGTGAAACCCAGCAACTTCGGGTAGGTTCAGGCGGTGTCATGTTGCCGCATTACAGTCCTTTTAAAGTCGCCGAGAATTTCAGAATGCTTGAAGCAGCCCATCCCGGGCGGGTAGACTTAGGTTATGGCAATACTTTAGGGACGCCCTTGGTGAATGATGCCTTAAATGAAACGAAGACCGGTCGCATTGCTTATGAGAAGAGTGTGCGAGATATTTACCATTATTTAACGGGTTCGGAAGATGAAACGCATCGCTTCGCTGGTTTACAGGCTAATCCTTCGGGGGATAACCTACCACAGATGTTTCAATTGACGACTAGTAAACGGGGAGCGCTCAATGCGGCGAAAGCGGGCGTCGGTTTATGTTTCGGCCTATTTCCCAACGCTAGTTCGAACAAGTTGGACGTTGGCCGTGAAGCGGCGGAGATTTACCGCAAGAATTTCCGGCCGTCGAAGGTGATGGCTGAGCCTTATGTGATGTTTGCGCCATTCGTCGTCCTATCAGAAGATGAAGCAGAGCTTTCGGGCTTCATTCAAGTCTTGGACATTTGGCTACTTGGCAAGCAGGATTTCGCGGAATTCTCAGCCTTCCCATCGGTTGAAACGGCAGCCAATTATAAACTCACACCAGCCGATCAAGAAGCGATTGAAGCGAATCGAACACGCATGATTACGGGGAATGCAGCCGACGTGAAGGCTCAACTGGACCGGATTACAGAACATTTCGCTGCCGATGAAATTCTGTTTATCCCTCTCATGCCAGGCGTTCACCAACGCCAACAAGCACTAGAATTACTCGCAGAAGAATACGGACAATATTAGGAGGCCCTTATGCAAAAAATTGGAAATTTCTTATTAGTGACTAAGAATGACGACATCTACACCATCAGTATGACTGCTGAATTACAAGATGATATTGGAACGGTTGGTTTTGTTGAATTTAGCGATGCGGACGAGTTAGCGGTAGATGATACGATTTTGAATCTAGAAGCATCCAAAACCGTTCTGGAAATGGCTTCCCCTATTGCAGGGAAAGTGGTTGAACGCAACACAGCCGTGGAAGAGAATCCGCAATTACTTAACTCAGCCAAAGAAGATGAGCATTGGATTGTGAAGTTAACCGATGTGGACGAAGCAAGCTTCAATGCACTTGAAGATGCGTAAATTTTAGAAGTGCTTGGAAAGCAGTGACTTTCCGGCACTTTTTTTGAAGGGGGGGTAGATGGAAATGGCAAGCACTTTAGAGGCAATGTATACGTTTCTCTGGCAGGAGGCTGGCCAGCCGGATTTGCCAGAGGCGACCTTGTACGAACGTTGGCGTCATTTGGTGAATGTGCGTCCTGCTGAACCGATTTCTGAGGAATATTTGGCCTTGGAGGATCAGTATCTGCAAGCAAATCTCAAGGCAAGTGATGTGGTGACTTTAGAAGATTTAGAGCCAATCCAAGGTGAACAGCTTTACTTATGGCAAGGGGATATTACCCAGTTAGCCGTAGATGGAATTGTCAATGCAGCCAATTCAGATATGTTGGGCTGCTTCTTGCCGAATCATTCCTGTATTGATAACATCATCCATACGAAGGCAGGTGTGCGACTGCGCTTGGCCTGCCAGGACTTGATGGAAGCACAAGGCCGTAAAGAGCCGGTTGGGAAGGCGAAGATTACGCCCGGCTTTAACTTGCCGAGTGAGTATGTGCTCCATACCGTCGGGCCAATGGTGCCAAGGGGCCAGCAACTTTCGCCGATGAAGGAAGCAATGTTGGTTAAGTCTTATCAAGCATGCTTGAAGCTGGCTGAGGCGCATCATTTGGATTCACTGGCTTTCTGTTGTATTTCAACGGGCGTCTTTGGCTTCCCTGGCGAGCGGGCGAGTGAGCTGGCTGTTGCGACAGTTAAGGCATATTTGCAAGAGACGGGCAGTCCATTGAAGGTTGTCTTTAACGTCTTTAAAGACGAAGATTTATATTATTACCAAAAGCAATTAGGAGGGCGTGCATGAGTATAGTTTGGGATAGCTTTAAGCAGGAAGGGTTAAGTGAAGGGGCCTTGCTTGGTTCACTTATTCAAGAAGCTGATGCGGTAGTTGTTGGAATTGGAGCAGGAATGTCGGCAGCGGACGGCTTTAAATATATTGGCGAACGCTTTAATGAAGCCTTTCCTGACTTTATCGAAAAGTATGGCCTATTGGACATGTTGCAAGCTTTCTTGTACAACTTCGAAAGTATCGAGGAGTATTGGGCTTTTCAAAGCCGATTCGTAGCGATGAATTACTTAGATCAGCCAGTTGGACCATCCTATGTCAATCTGAAGGAAATGCTAGAAGGCAAGCCGTATCATGTGATTACTACCAATGCAGATAATGCCTTTTATGCGGCTGAATACGATATGGATAAAGTCTTCTACAAGCAAGGGGAATACGGCTTATTCCAATGCTCTAAGCAGTGCCATCAACAAACCTATCAAGACCATGACCTGCTGCGCGAAATGGTCGAGCGCCAAGAGAATATGAAGGTGCCTAGCGAATTAATCCCTTACTGTCCCGAGTGTGGTGCCCCACTTGAAATTAACAAACGTGACGCGGAGACCGGAATGGTAGAGGATGCCGACTTTAAAGCGCAAGAAGCGCGTTACGAAGCCTTCTTAAAGGAAGTTGCAGGGCAGAAAGTGCTGTATTTAGAAATTGGTGTCGGCCATACGACCCCACAATTTATTAAGCATCCCTTCCAGGAGATGACAGCAGCCAATGAAGATGCTTTATTCGTGACGATGAATGCAAAGAATTACCGCATCCCACAGGCAATTAAGGAGCGGACGGTTCATCTGAAGGGAGATATTGCCCAGAATATTCAAGAGGCGCATGAGGTAGTTAGGTGATAGGCTTAAGGCTTTGTTAGCATAGGGAAGGTTATTCTATTCAAGCGTACTAAAGTCGCTATAAGATAACCTGAATTGTAAAATTAAGCTAGAAAAACAAATAAGACCATTTGTGCTACACTATTTATGAGAGCAATCACAAATAAAGGAGTAGATACAAAATGGTCTACACACATCTTACCACGAAAGAACTGACTTGGATAGAAAACTATTACGAAATTGGCGAAAAAGCTTACATAGTTGCAAAAAAGTTAAGATGATCTGCTCAAAGCATCTATAATGTCTATCATTATTTAGACGATGGTGAAACTATCGTCGACTATTATGAACGCTACAAAGCTAACAAATCTAAGTGTGGCTCTAAGAAGAAGCAGTTCACAGAAGATCAAATCACCTATAACAATGACCGGGAGTCACAAGGGTGGTCACCGGACGTGATGATTGGACGCCAGGAAATTGACTTGAATTGCTGTGCAAAAACACTTTGCCGTCGCTTCTAAGATGACCCTGCTTTTGATGTCAGAGATTTACCCATGCAAGGTAAACGAGAAGCGAATCAGCATGTTGAAACGAGGGGCCGTCTAAATGACCGTAGAAGACTAGAACGGCGTCAAGAGGCTTATCCTGATTGAAGGGGATACTATCGTTGGTAAGAACCACCAAAGTGCGGCCATTACACGAGTGGAACGAATAAGTAAATTAGCAATTACCCTGAAGACAGAAGGTCGTAAAGCATGTCAAGTAACGGATTCATTGAGGCGTTTCTTCCTTAAAATCCCTGACCGTCTGGTTAAATCTCTGACTTTGGACAATGGCAAAGAGTTTTCTAACTGGAAAGACTTAAGCAATGAATTTAATATCGACATCTTCTTTGCAGACCTAGGATGCCCATCTCAAAGAGAACGGAATGAGCATTCTAACGGATGGTTAAGAAGAGAAGGTCTGCCTAAAGGTACTGATTTTAATGAAGTGGATGAATACTTTCTTAAGGAAGTAACCTTCAAGCGACATATCATTCCACGTAAATCTCTTAACGACTACACTCCACTGGAGGTTTTTGGCCCATCTTTTGGATCAAATACCTCGCTATTATGCCAGTCACTTAAGAACTATGGTTTCATCAAGCACCTGACTGGTCAAGAGTTTGATGAGGGGGGTGTTTAAGGTGGTTAGCACAAGTGTGTCACCAAGTTTAATCATTCATCATATAGTGTAGAAATTTCTAACTTAAATTGACAATCGAGATAATAAAAGAATTGTGGACTAAGAAAATCTAACTTTCACCGGAAGAAGTTGACTATGTCAAGCCTAAGGTTGAGAAAGCTTGAACGCCAGATGTCATCATCGGTCGTAGTGAACGGCTAATTCCCCTCTCG
Source organism: Suicoccus acidiformans (assembly GCF_003546865.1). Lineage (GTDB taxonomy): Bacteria > Bacillota > Bacilli > Lactobacillales > Aerococcaceae > Suicoccus > Suicoccus acidiformans. The sequence continues at coordinate 1,935,542 of NZ_CP023434.1, read as the reverse complement.
ATAAGAACTCTTTACCGGCGTTTCAAGGATAGTTCTAAGTATGGCGTAAAAACACTGCTCATGATAAGGAAACGTAAGCTGAATGGGCATTAAAGAAAGCATGGTAAACAAGCCTCCCGTAGATTAATTGATGACTATCATTTAGTTTATCCACATTTTCCTGAAGAATTCGGTCACTTGGAAGGTGATACTATTATTGGCTAACCGAGTAAGAGAGATTAGTGATTACACTTGCAGAAAGATCCTTAAAAACTATCATAAGGTTCAAACTGAATTAGAAAACTGCCGTTGATATTGAAGATAGGCTGGATAAAATGCTTCCAGATCCCTACGAAATCTCTTCATGTCAATCACTTTTGATTGTGGGATGGAATTCTCAAACTGGCAATCAGTATCCAATAAGCATGAAATAGATATCTTTTTTGTGTATCCAGATTATCCTAACCAACGTGGTCTGAATGAACATTCCAATAGTTTGCTTTACAAGAATGGTTTAAGAAAAGGCATTAATTTTAATGAGCTCTCGGAAGGTTTTATCCAGAGTGTCAATCACCGCGTAGAAACCTAATCCCATGGAAATCACTTAACTATAAAACGCCGATGGTAGTTCTTTTGAAAAACATATTGGATGTGTATAGATTAGTTTGACAAATGAATGGATTAAATTGTTTTTAATAAGCTTTCTATTTAGTTATTTAGATAAAGATTATTCAATAGATTTAGAACGCTTGTTTCAATGGCAACTTTGATATATAATGCAACTAGAAAAAATGAATGGAGTGTAATTGAAAGATGAGAAAAACTTGGCAAGGCATACTTAGCCTACTTATGATACTTTCCATAGCCTTTGTGCCGGTTAATGCCATGGATGTTGAGGCTACAAGCACTGACGCAACAGAGATAACGGATATGTTAGGTCGGGAGTTGACTGTGGTCAATGAGTTAAGACGCATCGTGGTTTTAAATCCCGCCGATGCAGAGATTCTTGTGGCTTTAGGGGCTGATGAGTTAATCGTTGGGCGAGGTGAATACGTGGACTACCCAGCAAATAGGGTGGAAAATATTCCTACGGTGGGGTCTGGCGAGAACCTAAATTTGGAAGAAATACTCGCTTTACAGCCGCAACTGGTAGTTGATACAGCTATGTCCTTCTCCCCAGATGAGATGGAGCGCCTTGAGGAAGCAGGGATTCCTGTCTACGTTACTGACGCCTCAACGATTGCTGAAGTCTATGAAGCCATCCAAGGCTTGGCTAAACTCGTAAATAAAGAAGCCGAAGGGGAGGCCCTCATCGCTGAAATGCAAGCGACTTTTGAAGAATATACCCACTTGGCAAAGGAAACGACCGAGGAAGAACACACAATATATTATGAAATCTCGCCCCTTGAATTTGGCCTGTGGACAGCTGGACAAGGGACATTCATGGATGAAATTGGCCAAATGCTACAAGTCAACAATATTTTCGCAGAAGTTGAAGGCTGGGCTGAAATCTCCCCTGAGCAAGTCCTAGACTTAAATCCAGATTACATCGTCACGACCAGTATGCCGGCTGATGGTTTTGACCCAATTGATGAGCTTTTAAATCGGACTGGCTGGCAGGATGTTACTGCTATTGACAGGCAACAGGTGTTCCAAGCGAACGCAGACGAATTTACCCGTCCAGGGCCCCGTCTTGCGGACGCTATTGAAAGCTTATATCACTTTATTTATGAAGAGTAATGACCTTGACGGTCAAGTTGGCTCAAAGACTTAGATTGATGGAGTGTGTCATGAAACGATTGGCTTTTGTTTGGGGATTTTTACTTACCTTTCTCGTTTTCAGCTTTTGCTTGTATTACGGTAGCGTTGATTTGTCTTTAAATGACGTCTGGCACGGTTTACAGGCTGTCTGGCACCAGGCACCCATCACAAGCACCCCGGCGCAAATCATTTACCATATCCGCTTGCCGCGGGTTCTGGCTGCTAGTCAAGTAGGTATCTCCTTAGCCCTTGCGGGAGCTACCATGCAGGCCTTGTTGCGCAATCCTTTAGCAGACGGATCGACCCTAGGGATTTCTAGCGCAGCTTCTTTAGGGGCAGTTCTCACTATCATTATCGGTTTTCAAAGTAAGAACCTACCTTGGAGAGGCACGGTGATTGGTGCAATTCTATTTGCCCTGCTAGGTTTTATCCTAATTTTTACGCTAGCCTACCGTCGGGATCGCCGGATTAACAATCTGACAGTTATCTTACTTGGACTCATCCTCTCCATGCTTACTTCGAGCATCATGAGTCTCCTCATGGCTTTCTCTCAAGAAAAGCTTGAGCGGATTGTCTTTTGGACCATGGGTTCACTCTCCGGAAGCTCCTATCATGATGTTGCTCTTCTATGCCTTGCCAATCTCGTATTTGGCGGAATAGCTATGAGCAAAAGACGGGAACTCGATGCCTTTGCCTTAGGCGAAGAGCAGGCCTATCATTTGGGAATTGATACAGAACGAACGCGTTGGTTGCTTTTCTTCAGCGCTTCAGGTCTAATCGGTTGCGCGGTAGCCGTAAGTGGCAATATTGCCTTTGTCGGGCTCATTGTCCCTCATGCCTGTCGGATAATTATCGGCCCCCGTAATCAGCGTTTATTACCGGTTGTGATCTTTGCTGGAGCGAACTTTCTCATGCTCGTGGATTTACTCGCCCGTACCTTAATCAGTCCCCGGGAATTGCCCATTGGGGTAATTACGTCGATTATTGGTGCGCTCCTATTAGGCTATCTCTTCTTGCAAAGGGGGGCCAGCCATGCTAAAAGCTAATCACGTATCCGTCGTCTACGGTGATACAATGGTCGTCCAAGATGTCTCTTTTCACATAGCAATGGGTGACTGGTTCATGATTCTTGGCCCCAACGGTGCAGGCAAATCCAGTCTTTTGAAAGCCTTAACCGGTGTCATCTCCAGTCAAGGCAAGGTCGAACTTCTTGGCCAGGCAGTCCAGAGTTATCGCCCAGCCGAAAGAGCCCAAGCAATCGGCTTTTTAAGCCAAGTGCAAGCGCCTAGCTATGCTTACCGCGTAGAAGACGTGGTCCAGCTTGGCCGCTACGCCTACCATAATGGCCCCTTTGCCCGACTGAAGCAAGTCGATCAGCAGAAAGTAGCCGAGGCGCTTGCCTTAACAGGCCTCGAAACGATGCGTCAACGTACACTCGATGAACTATCTGGCGGTGAGGTACAACGTGTCTTCTTGGCCCAGGTTTTCGCCCAAGATCCCCAAGTCTTACTGTTGGATGAGCCGACAAATCATTTAGATTTAGCCTATCAAGAAGAGATTCTCTCCCATATTGAACACTGGCTTAATCAAGGAAACCGAGCGGTCATCAGCGTTATGCACGACTTAACCCTTGCCAGAGCCTATGGTAACCGCGGACTGCTACTAGCCAATGGCCGAGTAATCCGTCAAGGCAATTTAAGCAACGTATTATCTAGCGCTAACTTAGAAGCAGCCTACGGCTTCGATGTCCAAAGTCTGATGCAAGGCCGGATGAAGCTTTGGGATGTATAGAGAAATCGGACTCATATAAAAGTGAGTCCGATTTCTTATGTCAATTGCTGCGTGCAAGTAATAATCCTGTATTATTCATGAAGACATTAAAAAGAGGCGCTAAGCCTTTGGAGTGCCCCCTGTCAAGTAGACAGATAAAAATGATAATTTTTGAACCACACCTCTGTGGTATAGTACATTTCTTGTTTCATCACACCAAAGAAGTTTTCAATCGGTGCATTGTCAAAGCAATTGCCTTTTCTGGACATACTTTGGAAGATTATGAGCATTCCTTTGGAGCTTCGATGGCTTCTGCTAAAGCCTCAAGCATCGTTGTTCTATTTGGTTGATGAGATATCTTAAAGCTGATGATCTCTAGATTATACAAGTCCATAAATGGATCTAAGTATAATTTCTTAATTTGTGGCTTCCCACTCGCATCTTGCTCATCGTATTTGAATTCAGTCGTATCGGTAGTGATCTTCTGGTATGGCAGAGAACTCTTAAATCGACGTCTAATTCGATTCGGTGCAATCCTTCCGACAACGCCTTTTTAGCTACTGTATTTTCGATATTTACGACCAAAGTTTTTCACTTGGCTTCCTAATTCTTTACAGATACGATGGACTTTCTTTCGGTTTATTTCCATCCCTCTCTTAAGAAGGGTGGCATGAATCCGTCGATAACCATAGTTTGGATGCTCTTTTCGAATCTCTAGAATCTCATCTTTTAGTTCTTTATCAGGATTTGTTTTTTTCCACTGGGCTTGCCAATACGTATAAGTAGATTTGGGAAAGCCAATGGCAGCAAGAATCTCAGTTAAGGTGTATTTTTCTTGTTGTCGGAGCTTGTGGATGACTCTTGCTTTGTCTTCATTGCTTTCTGTTGCCTCAAGTTCCTTGACATTTCCAAGTATTCATTTTTAATGGTTTGCATTTTTAGTTCATATTCAAGTTCTTCAATTCGCTGATTTGCCAGTTCAAGGTCGTTTATTTTTAAGGGTTTAGAAGGTGCTTGTTGTTCTTTTTTGCCTTTATCTTTCTTAGACAATGTTGGCCTCCCTTGTTTGCGAGATAGTCCTTTAATGTCCTGCTCTTGATATTCTTTGCGCCATCTGGCGATGAGGCTAGGGTTATTAAGCCCCAACTCATTAGCCACCTCTTGATAGGATTTCTCGCTTGATTCATACATAGTGATTGCCTTTAATTTAAATTCTACACTATATGAGTTCTTTTTACGAGAGCGCTTTAAGCCTTCGATCCCCAATGTTTGATAGGCATTAATCCAAATTCGCACTTGTTTAGGCGGTTTAATATGATATTTCTTAGCAAGTGAATTCATTCCAATTGTGCCAGACAGATACTCTCCGACTACTTTCATTTTAAGTTCTAAACTATATTTAGCCATATAAATACCCCCTAAAGTTAGATTTCTTGGTCCAACTTTAGGGGCAGTACAATATTTCTAGTAAGGGTTATTTCATTATTAATTCTTATGGATAATTCAGGATAATAATTACTATCATCGACAAACCAATGATGCTTCGAGGCGTCCATTTGTAAGAAATCACCAGCATATTTATAATGAGATTGTGTTAGATGAGCTTTGTGACCTTCCACGGTAACTACATTTTAAGTGTTTCTTTTTCTTGTTTAATTAACCGTTTTTCACCTTTCTTTTCCAGTTTAGCTTTTATTTCTCAATTGATTTTCCTCGTTGACAGAGGAGAGATAACAATCACTTCTTTCAAGATATTTCGAAGGGACTGATTTGATATATGAATTCACTAATCATCTTTAAGCATTTCACTGAAATGTGCAAAATTAAAGTCAAAATACTTGACTCAATAGAGTTTTACTATTTCTTTTAGTGTCTCAGAATCGATTAATATTTCAGGCTAACGCTTTTTATTGACTGCGTGATATCCCTTCCTCTAGGATACTATGACCTTAGAGTAGGATATTTCATTTGTAGAGGATATAAATATTGAGGGAAATTTAATTTAACTTGACCTTTAGGAAAGGATTTAATAAAATGTGTTTAGGATAGAAACGAAGAGAAACTAATATTCGGAAGATTGGTGAAAATCCAACACGGTCCCGCCACTGTAATTATCGTAAGATATAAGTCAGATCTTTATATTAGTTTGCTAAAGTTTAAACGCTGCTGTTTCGAGGTAAAACAGTGCCGTCTTTTGTGCATCGTCGCACATCGATTGAAACAGGCTCATTTTAGCGGTATTGGAGTCTCTATCATAGAATATTCTTGATGTGTTGCAATCTGATGTTCAACGACGAACTTATAAGCAATGAAGCTTATTCAGCACATCAACATTTTAAGAATATTTCGATAGCAATACAGGGAGGAGTGTATTGCTTTTTGTTGTACCATCAATTAAAAGGAGGAATTCACAATGATTTTGAACAATGTAACAAAAGCAAAGGATTTTGAACTGTATACTGACCAGGAATTAGAGGCAATATTCAAGGAAATATTAGATGGTATTAAACAGGTAGATAAGAAGGCTCAAGATGTAATGGTTGATCGTTTGGCTAATAAGTGTAAGCCAGTGGGCGCTTTAGGTGTTTTAGAAGATGTGGCTATTAAACTCGCCGGAGTGCAGAGGACCGGCAAACCAGAGATTACTGGGAAGGCGGTTCTTGTGATGAGTGGTGATCATGGAGTTATTGAAGAAGGGGTCAGCCAATGTGAACAGAGCTTAACGGATAGCATGTTTCATATCTTCTTAGAGAATAAAGGGGGTATTAATGTATTAGCCAATCATGTAGGAGCGAAGGTGATTTGTACGGATGTCGCGATGGCTAGCGAGCCAACTGAGGCGAATTCTGCGCAATGGCGAATTACAAACGGGACCAAGAATTTTGCGAAGGAGTCAGCTGCCAGTCGTAGAGAAGTACTTTTAGCTTTGCTTATCGGAGCTAAAATTGCAATAGATGAAGTGGCTGAGGGAAATAATTTATTGGCAACTGGGGAAGTGGGAATGGCTAATACGACACCAAGTTCTGCCTTGATTAGCTTCTTCACAGGTCGTCCTGCTGCTGATGTTACAAATCGCGGTACAGGTATTAATGATATTGCCTTGGAACGAAAGGTAAAAGTGATTGATGAAGCAATTGCGAAGCATCAACCTCACGCCGATGACCCTGTTGATGTCTTAAGCAAGATTGGAGGGCTTGAAATAGCGGCGAATGTTGGGGCAATCTTGGGAGGCGCCTATGCGGGAGCGGCAACTATTCTTGATGGAATTATTTCTAATGCTGCAGGCCTTGTAGCTTACAAATTCAAAGCAGATATTGTTGATTATTTAATTGCGTCTCATAGTTCAGCAGAACATGGTGGACCAATCGCGCTCGAAGCAATGGGCTTAAAACCGTGTTTGAATATGGGGATGCGTTTGGGAGAAGGAACCGGGGCTGCCCTAATGTTCCCGATATGTGAAGCAAGTATTAAAGTAGCAAATGAGATGGGTGATTACGCATAGAATGATGAGGGTACCTCGTGTTTTGATTTTATACGCTAGTATTACAGGGAATACGCAACAAATTGCATTAATGCTAGCTAAGTTTCTTGATAGTTATGGGGTAAAAACTGAGTTAGTAACACCTGAAATATTTACTTTTGGAGACCTTCAGCCCTATCAAGGGCTTCTGATAGGAACGTATACCTATGGAAATGATGCAAATATACCTGACGAAATGCTAGATGTGTATGAATGGTTACAAGACCAGAATTTAAAAGGTTTACCCTTCGGTGTATTTGGTTCAGGAGATTTATATTATGGGTCAAATAAATTTTGCAAGGCAAGCTTAAGTTTTCAAAATTTGCTTATCAAATGTGGAGGGGAATCGGTTTATCATCCCGTAAAGGTAGATAAATATCCAGATTTCGATGATGATATTCAAGAAATACAAAAATTAGCCTGTCATTTGGCAACAGAAATGAAGGAGTGGAGACATGGAGTATGTCGAATCAACAAAAGCTTTTTATGAGGCTCAGAAGGTTTTTCCTGGTGGTGTAAACAGCCCAGTACGAGCCTTCGGTGCGATGGAAAGAGATCCGATATTTATCGAAAAAGGTGAAGGGGCGTATTTATATGATGTTGATGGGAATCATTACTTAGATTATGTGCTGAGTTGGGGGCCTCTCGTGTTAGGACATAGCGATTCAAGAGTAGTTGATGCGATTGTTGAGCAAGCTAACAAAGGCACTTCCTACGGTGCAACCACACCCATTGAAACAGAACTTGGGATATTACTACAGAGTTTATATCCATCTATGGAACAATTACGTTTTGTTAATTCTGGTACGGAAGCAACGATGAGTGCAATCCGTCTTGCTCGAGGCTATACAGGACGCAAACGTATTGTAAAATTTTCTGGTTGTTACCATGGTCATGGAGACTCTTTTCTGGTGGAAGCTGGTTCTGGTGTAGCTACCTATGGTACTTCTAATTCTGCAGGGGTTCCTGAAGAAATTGCTAACTTAACTAGTACCTTGCCTTACAATGATATGGCTGCTTTGGAGGACTTTTTTGAACTCCATGGAAACGAAGTTGCTGGGGTCATTATTGAACCGGTTGCAGGTAATATGGGCTTGGTACCAAGCAATTACATATTTCTGCAAAGAATCCGTCAACTTACTGAAGAATTTGGTGCTTTATTGATATTCGATGAGGTGATGACAGGAAGTCGTGCTGCATATCGTGGCGCTCAAGAAGCTTATAGCATTCAACCAGACATTACGACCTTAGCAAAGGTAATTGGTGGTGGACTTCCTTGTGCTGCGTACGGCGGTAAACGAGAAATTATGGCTTTTGTTTCACCGCTGGGATCTGTATATCAGGCGGGTACTCTATCCGGCAACCCTTTAGCTATGGCAGCTGGACTTGCTACTTTAAAGAATTATCATGAAGAAGATTTTAATCAGTTAGTGAACTACGTTGAACGATTGAAAGAGGCAGTTTTAAGTTTAGCTGAGCAGTATGCTTTACCTGTACAATTTCAAAGCTTTGGCAGCATGTTTAGTATTTTCTTCTCAGAGACACCAGTGGAGAATTATGCGGACGCTCAGGCTAGTAATCAGGAAATGTTTAAAAGATTTTTCTCAGGGTTATTAGACTTAGGTATCTACATTCCACCGTCTCAATATGAAACGCTATTCGTTTCAACGAAACATGGAGAAGTTGAATTTCAGTTGACAGTAGAAGCGATTGATAAAGTCTTCCAATCGTTATGTAGAAAGTAGTTAATATAATGAAAGAATTTCTCATTGCTGGTGTAACTAGTGGAGTTGGTAAAACGACGATTTCACTTGGTTTGATGCAAGCGTTAATAAATCGAGGGCTGATTGTACAGCCATATAAAGTTGGGCCTGACTATGTAGACACTGCTTTTCATACAAAAATAACTCAACGATCATCTGTTAATTTAGATCAGTTCATGCTTCAAGATATAGAGGTCTTAAGAGCCCTCTATGCGCGAGCGTTAGTAGGTACAGATATTGCTATGGTAGAAGGAGTTATGGGGCTCTATGACGGCTATGGTTTAGATAAACTCTATTGTTCTTCTGCTGGCATTGCAGTTCATCTTGATTTGCCAGTGGTTCTTGTCGTTGACGGTGCAGCTACATCGACCAGTGCTGCAGCCATTGTTAAGGGCTTTGTAGATTTGGAGCCTCGTTTAAATGTTATCGGTGTTATTCTTAATCGAGTCAATTCGACAAGTCACTTTGAGTTACTTAAACGTGCTATTGAACACTATACAAATATTACTGTTTTCGGTTATGTGCCAAAAAATGAAGCGTATCATCTAAGTTCACGAAAACTTGGGCTAGTGCCTGAAAATGAAATTACTAACCTTCTAGAACAAGTTCAAATATTAGCTGAAGTTTTAGAGGACACAGTGGATATCAATATGCTCTTGGATTGTTCTGAAGTTGCCAGAGAGCACCGCTCATGGCAATCTATCCTTGCGAAATTTCAGCCAGATGAGTCAGAAGAGGTACATTTTAATTTAGATGCTCCATACCGTTTAGCCTATGCAAAGGATCCTGCCTTTCAGTTCTATTATCAGGACAATTTCAGTTTACTGAAGGATTGGGGCGTTGAGCTTATCCCTTTTAGTCCGCTGAATGATTCAGCTTTGCCTGAAGCAGAGGCCTTTTATTTTGGTGGGGGTTATCCTGAATTACATGCCGAGGCCTTAGCTTCGAATCAGTCAATGCGTCAATCAGTTTTATATGCGCATCAAAGCGGAGCACCGATTTATGGTGAAACGGGTGGCTTAATGTACTTAGGTCAAACGTTAGAAACAGAAGTAGGTGTCCATCCTATGGTTGGAGTTTTCCCGGGAGTGTCTTATCAGACTCCTCGACTCCGTCGCTTTGGTTATTGCGAGATGACCTTAAAGGAAGATACAGTACTCGGCATGAAAGGAGATATCCTTCGTGGCCATGAGTTTCATTACTCGGATTTTGATACTACTCTTCCAACGGTTGCAGATTTTCAGAAAATCAGAGATGGTAAGTGTTTAAAAGATTGGACAGGTGGGTATCAAGTAAGGCGCAGTTTTGCATCATATATGTACTTGCATTTCTATCAAAATCGAAACATTATCAGACATCTCATTCGAGCAATGAGTGATTACAGAAGGAGTAAATAATAATGACATACATTCGTAAGCCACAGAATATTACAGAGCGTAGCTTCGAAATAATTAGTAAAGAAATTGAACGAGATTTTCCTGAGCATCAATTCCGCTCTAAGTTGGAGGAAGATATCGTCAAACGTTGTATTCATACTAGCGCGGATTATGATTATATGGAGAATCTTCAGATTACTGGAGAGGCAGATATAAAAATTCAAGAACTTATCCAAAATGGAGGGACAATTATTACTGATACCAATATGGGGTTATCAGGTATTAACAAGAAAATATTAGATAAGTATGGCTGTCGTTATGAGTGCTTCGTGAATAATCCAGAAACATTTGAATTAGCTGAACAAAAAAATATGACGCGTTCGATGGCAGCGATTGAGATTGCTGCTCAGATTTCCGGACCTAAAACTTTTGTCATTGGAAATGCACCGACAGCGATTTATCGTATTATGGAAATGTTGGATGAGGGAAGTCTTCAGGATGTTGTAGCGCTTGTTGGAGTACCGGTTGGCTTTGTTGGAGCAGCAGAATCTAAGCAGGACTTGCATGAGTCCAATATTCCTAGTATTTGCGGCTTAGGCCGTAAGGGAGGCTCTAATATTGCTGCAGCGATTATTAATGCGATTCAGTATAATCTTCAAGATGTCATCGGTGTTTATACGAAGTAAAGGAGGTTTAGCATGTCCAGTAAGGAGGAGAAGATAGGTCAATTAGAATTTGATGATCAATACGTATCCTATAATGGTAAACGGTTGAGAAAAGGCTATACAACAGGAACTTGTGCAACTGCAGCTACGATGGCTGCGCTTGAGATGATACAAACTCAGGAACGTGTTGAGCGAGTAAATTTGACAACACCTTCAGGCGTCAATCTAGATGTTGAAATCCATAATCAGGAATTTGATAACCATACGGCCACTTGTTCAGTTATTAAAGATGGTGGTGATGATCAGGATGCTACTCACGGATTGGATATTTTCTCTAAGGTAACTTTGCGAACAGATGGAGAAATTGTTATTGATGGTGGAACGGGTGTTGGGCGAGTGACCCAGAAAGGTTTACAAATTGAACCAGGACACGCAGCCATTAATCCTACCCCTCGCAGGATGCTCCGTGAAGTGGCAGAAAAACTATTAGAAGAGGGACAAGGATGCGATATTCTTATTAGTGTACCAAAGGGTGAGGAAACTGCCAAGGCGACTTTTAATCCTCGTTTAGGTATCGTGGGTGGTATTTCAATACTAGGTACTAGCGGCATTGTTACACCTATGTCAGAGGAAAGTTGGAAGCATTCAATCACTGGAGAGATGCAAATTAAATTTAATCAAGGTCATGATCGCATTATACTTACGCCAGGAAACTATGGGGAAGATTATATAAAAGAGCATACACAATTAAACCCAATTTATGTCGTACAGATGAGCAATTTCGTAGGGTATGTACTACTGGAGGCGATGCGGATTGGCTTTCGCAAAATTCTTTTGGTAGGTCATTTTGGTAAGTTTATTAAACTTGCAGGGGGTATTTTCTCAACGCACAGCAAAGATGCGGATGGACGTAATGAAATTATGGTTGCTAATCTGGCTTTATTGGGAGCACCTTTAGATTTACTAGAGCAAGTAAATAATACACTTACAACGGAGTCTCAAGCTGAAATTATTCTGGAAGCAGGATATGGTCAGGTTTATGATGTTCTTGTCGAGAAAATCAAGCAGAGATCATTAGCAAAGCTCAAATATCGGGATCCTGACATCGAGATTGAAGCGATAGCTTTTCTGAAAGACCAACCTGTCTTTGCTACAACAAAATCTTTGGTGAAATTAGAAAAGGAGTATTCCTTATGATTCATATTGTAGGAATTGGTCCAGGTGATGGGGCACTTCAATTAAAGGTTATTGATGATTTAGCAAGGAAATGTGACCTAATCTTAGGGAGCTCACGTCAATTAGAGACTATTGAAATAGATGAACTTGAGAAGAAACGCGTAATTGATTTCCCGTTCAAAGAAATTGTTCCTTTTCTTTTAAAGCAAGAGTCAATGGGGCAAAGCGTCATGTATTTAGCTTCGGGCGATCCCATGATATATGGTATTGGGAATTATTTGTCGAAGCATTTGCCTGAAGGAAGCTTTGAAATTTATCCAGGCATCAGCTCCTTGCAATATATATTTAGTCGCATTCCTATGAGTATGAATGATTGCTTTCTATCATCCGCCCACGGACGCCAGCCGAATTATGATTTTCTAGTGCGGATGCCTAAGCTAGTGATGGTGACAGATGAAGCGAATGGGCCTTATGAGATTGCTCAGGAGCTATTGACAAGGGGCGCGAAGGGAACGATGTTTGTTGGAGAAGCACTCAGTTACCCAGAAGAGCAACTCTGTAGTTATTCATTAGATATGGTTCCTGATCGAGACTATGATATGAATGTGGTGGTGGTACTGAATGAGAGATCGTGAATTTATTCGGGGAAAGGTACCTATGACTAAAGAATTGGTACGTGCGGTTACTATAGATGCTTTGAATTTATCTCAAGCTAAGTATTTGTTAGATATCGGAGCAGGAACTGGTAGTATCAGTATTCAAGCAGCATATGAGTACCCCCAATTGCAAGTTACTGCAGTGGAGCGCAACCCAGAGGCTGTTGAGCTAATTCAGTCAAATCAGAAGAAGTTTAACTTATCAAATATTGAAATTCTAGAAGGTGTTGCCCCCGATATAAGCTTACCAGAAGTAACTTATGATGCAGTTTTTATTGGCGGAAGTGGTCGTAACTTAACACAGATTATTGATCAAGCAATTGACGTATTGAGTCCTGGTGGCAGATTGGTACTAAATTTTATTTTAATGGAGAACGCTCTAGAAGCTTATGAGCATTTAACCCAGTTAGGAATGGAAGTAGAGATGCGACTTTTACAAGTAAGTTGTTGGCATTCTCTAGGCTCAGGTCATTACTTCAAGCCGAATAATCCGACAATTATTATCCGTACAGAAGTTAAAGGAGAATAGTATGAAAGAACCAGTTGTATTTGTAGGAGCTGGACCAGGAGATCCAGAACTTATTACTTTAAAAGGCTATCAGGCTTTAGAGAAAGCTGATATTGTTATCTATGCCGGTTCATTAGTCAATCCAGACTTGTTAGAATACTGCTCGAAGGATTGCACTATTTATAATTCAGCAGAATTAAATTTACAAGAGATTATTGAAATCACACGTGAAGGAGTAGATGAAGGAAAGAGAGTCGTACGCCTTCACACGGGAGACACTTCGCTGTATGGATCTATTCGTGAGCAGGTCGAAGAGTTACAAAAACTAGGAATTGATTATCAGGTGATTCCGGGTGTTTCATCTTTTCTTGGGGCAGCTGCTAGCTTGGGTGTTGAGTATACGGTTCCTGAAATTAGTCAGTCTCTTATTATTACTCGAATTGAAGGACGCACGCCGGTTCCAGACAAAGAAAGTTTGGCAAGTTTTGCTAAACATCAAACATCGATGGCTATCTTCTTATCTGTTCAGAACATCGAAGGGGTTGTAGCTGAGCTAACTCAGCCTGACGGTTATTCAATAGAAACACCAGTTACAGTAATCTACAAGGCTACTTGGTTAGATGAAGCCGTGGTTCAAGGTACTCTTGCAGACATTAGTCACAAGGTGAGAGAAGCTGGAATTCGCAAAACTGCGCTTATTCTTGTTGGGGATTTCTTAGGTAGTGAGTATAATTACTCGAAATTATACGATGAAAGTTTCTCGCATGAGTATCGAAACTAAAGGACAGAGTATGGCTATTCATGCCATTACTCAGGAGGGACGACACTTGGCTCGAAGGATTCAAACTCGGCATCCCCTAGCTGATTTATACGTTAAGACCCGGGATGATGCTGATCCACTGGAAGCTAAATACCGGGAGTATGGTTTGATTGATGGGAAGATGCTCAAGACACTTCGAGAGAATTTCAAAAAATATGACTCATTAGTTTGCATTATGGCGAGTGGTATCGTTATTCGAGGTATTGCTCCTATGTTAGAAAGTAAATACGAAGACCCTGCTGTGTTACTCTTAGATGAGCAAGGAAGATTTGTTGTAAGCTTACTCAGTGGGCATGTTGGAGGTGCGAATGAATACGCAACATCTTTGGCGCAGGAACTTGGTGCTCAGGCCGTTATTACGACAGCAACGGATAACAAAGGTGTTCTCGGGTTAGATATGCTAGCCAAGGGAGCAGGATGTGTATATGAACCAAGGAAAGTTTTGTCAGAGCAATTTAATATGCTTTTAGCAGAGGAGCAAGTTATTGCACTTTATAATGAGCCACAACTAAATTTGGTATCAACCTCAGGGTACCAAATCTTCAAGAATCTTCCTGATGTAAATGAACTTTTAGATTATGCAGGTTTTGTTATGATTAGTGTCAGGATGAATGCTCTGGATACCTACCGTAAAAAATTACCTGAAGACTATGCATTGGCTCAATTAGTGCCAAAGAAATATGTACTAGGGGTAGGCTGTCGCAAAGGTGTAGATAGTGAGGTGCTTTCAGCAAATTTTAGAACTTTCTGCCTTGAGCATAACTTCTTAGCTATTGGACTTACTAAGATTGTAAGTATTGATTTAAAGAAAGAAGAAAACGCAATCATAAATTTAGCAGAGTCTTTGAATATCCCTTTTGAGACCTATAGCAAGGAAGACTTGTTAGAGTTTGAAGATTTTTATCCAGGATCAAATTTTGTAAAGCAGACCGTAGGCGTGAGTTCTGTTGCACAAACATCAGTTCATAAGGAAACGGGTGAATTTGTATTAACAGAGCGTTATGCCAATGAGGGTGTGACTTTCGCACTTGGAAAATACCAATAATTATAAGAAATGAGGAGAAATTATGTTAACAGTCGTGGGAATGGGACCAGGTAGTTTCAATAATATGACTCCTGCAGCACATCAAGCAATTGAAAACGCAGAAGTTATTGTTGCTTATCAATATTATCTACAATTTTTTGAAGAAATCATAGAGGGTAAAGAAGTTATTTCGACCGGTATGACGGGTGAAATCGAGCGGTGCCGTCAAGCCGTTAATGTAGCATTGCAAGGCAAGGAAGTGGCTTTAGTTTCTAGTGGAGATTCAGGAATTTATGCCATGGCTGGTCTAGTTTTTGAAATTCTAGCAGCTGAAACTTTAGAACTTGAAGTGAAAGTAATTCCTGGAATCACAGCGAGTATTGCTGGAGCAGCGCTTTTAGGTGCGCCATTGATGAATGACTTCTGCCATATTAGTTTAAGTGACTTGATGACACCTTGGGAAATGATAGAGAAACGGCTCCATGCAGCTGCTCAAGGAGATTTTGTGATTTGTCTATATAACCCTCGCTCTAAAGGTAGGCCGAAGCATCTAGCTAAGGCACTGGATATTATTCGAGAGTATAAGGGGGGAGATATTGTAGTAGGAATCGTCAAGGATATTGATCGAGAAGGTGAGCAAGCAATTATAACGAGCATTGATACACTAGATGAAGAGCTTGTGGATATGACAACCACTGTAATTGTAGGGAATAAATACACGAAAGTATACGGGGATTACATGTATACCCCACGAGGTTACGATTTATGATTTTAGTATTTGGTGGAACGAGTGATAGTATTAAACTTATGGACGGCTTATTGTCAAAAGATTATGATGCGGTTATCTCTGTAGCAACTGCTTATGGTAAAACCTTTAGTCGAAATTTTGGGGATCGAGTCATCCAAAAACGCTTAAACCAAGTAGATATGGTGGAATTTATTAAAAAGAATTCGGTTGAGTTGATTTTAGATGCTTCTCATCCTTTTGCGGATATCGTTTCATCGAACGCTATTGCGGCTGCTGAAAGCACTCATATTCCATATGTTCGATTTGAACGACCACGTTTAAAGTATCCGAAGGAAGTTGTCCGTGTTTCAAGTATTCAAGAGGCTTGCTTGAAGGCATTGGAAGTTGCAGGAAATATCTACTTAACTACTGGGAGTAAGTCAATGAAGGAATATTTAGATTATTTGCCTGTTGAACGAGTTATTGCGCGTGTACTACCAGTAGCAGAGGTTATAGAAAGTATGGAAAATCTTGGATTAAATGCTGGGCAGATTCACGCAATTAAAGGACCTTTTACAATGGAACTTAATAAAGAATTGTACAAGATGTCCGAAGCAACGAGTATGATTACTAAAGAAAGTGGTCAATCTGGAGGGGTAGATACGAAGATTAGAGCAGCTTTAGAAAGCGGAATAGCTGTATTTCTGATTGAAAGACCTTATGTGGAATATCCAGAGCAATACCATACAATAAATGAGGTAATTGAAAGAGTTGACAGACTATATGAAAAATAAGGGAACAGTGTATATTGTTGGCTCAGGATTGGGTAGGATTAGTGATTTAACTTTACGCGCTTATCAGTTATTGAAGACTGCAGATATTGTCTTTTATGATCGACTGGTGAATGATAATTTGCTTCAACTGACTAAAGAGCACTGTGAACTCGTGTATGTTGGTAAGAAACCCTACGCCTCTAGTCATACTCAAGAAGATATTGAATCCCAATTGCTAGCAGCTGCCCAGAAGCATCAAGTAATTCTACGTTTAAAAAGTGGAGATCCGTTTGTATTTGGACGTGGCGGTGAGGAAGGGATGACTCTAAAAGATGCCGGAGTTACCTTTGAAATTATACCAGGGATTTCTTCTGTAATTAATGGTCCGACGTACGGAGGAATTCCAGTGACGTATCGAGAATATTCCCGTTCATTTCATGTTTATACAGCACAAAGCAAGGATGGGGAAACAGACTTCGATTGGCACAGTATTGTTCAGTTTGGAGGAACCCACATCTTTCTGATGGGTTTAAGAGCATTATCTAATATAGTTAGGCAATTACAGATAGCTGGGATGCCAGAAACAACACCTATAGCCTTAGTTCAGTGGGCTAGTCGCCCTAATCAACGTACAGTCATCGGTGAGTTGAGAACGATAGAGGAGAAGGTAAGAAAAGCCCAACTTACTTCACCAGTAGTGATTGTGGTTGGAGATGTGGTGGATTTTTCTGAAAGTTTGAATACTTTTGAAAGACTGCCTTGGTTTGGTCAACGTGTCGGTTTTCCAACTGAAGCTCGAATTGAGCAGATGATAGCCTTTGAAAGCATGGGTGCTGAATTGGTGCTGTATCCAAGAGGGACCAAACGTATACAAAAAGAGTCAGAAAACATCAGTTGGGTTTTTATTCCTAGTATAGAATCGATGCACTCTGCTGAGAGATTTTTCTCTAGGGAAATAGGGCTAAAATTTGGAACCGTATCTGATCAAGTAAGAGAAAGCATTGATATTACTCAGTCAAAATTTTGGATAGGAGAAGTTCATCATGAAGATAGGAATTATATTAGCCAGTTTTGGAACGAGCTATAAGGATACTCGGGAGAAGACCCTTGAGGTGCTTCGAGATGAAATCGCTCAGACATACCCTGAGGCAGATGTCTTTGAAGTCTATACTTCTGCAATGGTACGCCAGAGCATTTTAAAAGAAGAAGGTATTACATATCTCGGCATCGATGATCAGTTGGAGCAGATGAAAGGAAAGTATGATCATGTTTATGTTCAACCTGTGCATATCATTCCAGGTCACGAATATCAAAAACTTGTTAGAGCAGTCACCCTTGCTGAAGCAAATAAAGACTTTGAGGTAATTCGTTTAGGTCATCCGCTCCTTGTTGGTATGGCTAATTATCAAAAGGTTATTGCTTTCTTACTAGAGAAAACCTCAGAACTCGAGCCTGGTCAAGCTCTATTATATATGTCGCATGGTACAGACGATGCGTCCTTTGTAGCTTATCCTGCGTTAGCATATATGCTAGATGATGCCCCTATTTTCGTTAGCTCTGTAGAAGGGTATCCGGATTTAGAGATGAGTGTTCGACATATGAAACAAGCAGGATATGATACGATTGAATTATATCCATTTATGTTTGTGGCGGGTGATCACGCTCACAATGATATGGCTTCTAAAGATTCAGATGCTTGGCAAGGTACTTTAGAAGCAGAGGGATTCAAGGTAACTTCCCACATTATTGGTCTTGGGGAATATCCAGAAATACGTCAAATTTATAAGGATAGTCTAGCGAGCTTGATGGAAGAGGTGTAAGTATGGGGAAATTCTATGGAATAGGTGTAGGCCCCGGGGATTCAAGTTTGATTACGGTCAAAGCAACAGAAGTTCTCACGCAAATGGATGTCATCTATTGTCCTACGATGTTTGACAACAAGGACAGTTTGGCTTATGAAATTGCAAAACCTTATATTCAGGAAGATACGATAGTTAAGCAACATATTTTTAGAGCTAAGGATGAAGAATCCAATGAACCTTTCTGGCAAGCAACGGCGGAAGAAGTTGCGAAAGATTTAGATCAAGGGTTAAATGTTGGATTTATTACTTTAGGTGACCCAAGTACTTATTCGACATATAGCTATATTCTTCATCGCTTAGATGAAGCGTATGACGTAGAAACTATAGCGGGAATTACCTCTTATAACCAAATTGCAGCGACTCTGAATCAATCTTTAGCCTTAGATACAGAAGCATTTTGTGTTGTTCCTGCAACCGCTGATGAAGCTATCATAAACAATGCCTTGGAACACTATGATACAGTCGTCTTCTTGAAAATAAAAAATCATTTAAATAAAATTTTCCGAGCTCTAGATGCTACAAATCGTCGTGCTGATGGCGTGATTATATCGCAGGTTTCACAAGAGAAAGAAAAAATCATTGATGATTTAACAGAATTTGATATTAGCCAACGCTTATCATATTTCACAACTATGATTGTTTCTAAACAAAAGGGGCGATATTGATGGCTATTTATACACGGACTGGCGATAAGGGAGAGACTCGACTTTTCGGCGGCTATCCCATTAGCAAGAATGATCTGCGTGTTCATGCATATGGTAGTGTAGATGAATTGAATAGCTTTGTTGGCTTATTAGTATCTGAAATAGATGTATCTATGGAGGATGTTCTCTTGCCTCTCGCTCGCATACAGCAGGAACTTTTTGATTGTGGCAGTGATTTAGCTACTATACGTGACCGACGTCCCTATAAAGTAAGGTTAGATGCGTCAGATTGGCTAGAGCTACTTATTGATGAATATGCAGAAGAAGTTCCTCCTGTCACAAAATTCACCATTCCCGGAGGGGCAAAGGCGGCGAGCCTAGCTCAAGTTTGTCGCACGGTGACTCGAAGGGTAGAACGCTTAGTGGTGGGTCTCATGGAAGAAGATGAGATGGTAAACCAAGGAGTGTTAATCTATTTGAATCGCTTGTCTGACTATTTCTATATACTAGGCCGACTCTTAAATTATCGATCCGGTCAGAGTGATGTTCTCTATGAGCGAAGCCGAGATATATTTGGGACGGGAAAAGTTGCGGAGAAACTAAGAGAGAATTAGAGGAGGAATGAGCATGTACCCAGTGCTCTTAAATATTAAAGATAAGCCTGTATTAATTGTCGGAGGTGGACGCTTAGCTAAACGGAAACTTTTACATCTGCTTGAAGCAGGTGCTCGTATTACAATTGTTTCTCCTGATTTACATCCAGATATTCCGACCAAGCAAATTACTTGGCGAGCTAAACATTATGACAAAAGTGATTTGGCAGGATTTTCTCTTGTTCTTGCTTGTACCGATCGAGCAGATTTGAATGAACAGATATATCAAGAAAGTCAAGACTTACAGTGGGTGAATAATACCAGCAATCGTTTAGCATCGGATTTTTATAATCAAGGTTTGGTTCATTCTAAAAATTTGATTTTTAGTGTGTCTAGTCAAGGAATGGATTATCACTTAACCAAGCGCGTTACCCGATTATTAGACTCCTGGGTGAAGGACGAGTTACCAAGTTTATTAGAAGAAGGGGAGTAAATTGTGTGCAGTTAGTTAATATAGGCTTGACATCAAGGAAGACACCACTTACATTGCGGGAGAAAATACACTTTGCGACTGAAGATTTAGCGACAGCAAATCAATCCTTAAGCCATTATAAGTCGGTATTGGAGAGTGTAATTCTTTCAACCTGTAACCGGACAGAGATATTTGCTTTAGCGGACCAACAACATACGGGCCAATATTATATTAAACATTTTATCGGTGAATGGTTTGGTGTGCCTTATGAGAGTCTTGAGCCTTATATTGAAATTCGCTATAACGAACATATGGTAGAGCATCTCTTTCTATTAATGACAGGAGCCCAATCTGATGTATTAGGAGAAACTCAAATTTTAGGACAAGTGCGTCAAGCCTATGGAGCTGCAAAGCAGGCAGGGACTACAGGTGTTATTTTGAACCATCTGTTTCAACAAGGAACAGCATTTGCTAAAGATATCCACAGTAAATATCAGTTGAACGAACATCCAAAATCTCTTTCCTATCAAGCAGTGGAGTTGATTCGGCAAAGCCCGAATCTAGAAAAGCAAACATTGACGCTGATTGGCCTTGGTCAAGTAGGAGAATTGGTGTTAACGTATTTGCAGGAGCTTCCATTAAAAAACATTATTCTGGTGAATCGAACGTATGCTAAGAGTGTGCGACATGTGTCTAATAATATTCAGGCACTCCCTTGGAATCAGTTAGACCAAGGTGTAAATCAAGCAGATATTGTTGTGACCGCTTTGGATAGTGTGGAACCTTTGATTGGTGCAGATTTATTCCCAGACGATAAGATAAAGACGGTATATGATTTAGGTGTGCCACGAAACGTACACCGGGATGTGGATGCTTTGCCCCAAATTCAAATTTACAATGTAGATCATATAAATCATTTACTGGATACCCACGCTGTTGAATTGGAGGAGAAAATTCACCTCATCCGTCAAGAAGTGTGGCAAGAGATTGAACAGTATTTCCAATGGCAGAACAATTTAGATGCAGTACCAATTGTCCAAGGTCTTCGTGAGAAGATGACAGACCATTTAGAGACTGTTGAAACGAGTCTGGAAAATAAATTACCGGATTTGTCCCCCAGGGAGAAAAAGGTTATATCTAAGCATTTAAAGAGTTTAGTAAATGCCATGTTAAAGGAGCCTGTAAAAGTGACTAAAGAGCTGATGGCTAGTCCTCAGCCACATGAAAAATTATCTTTTGTTGCAGATCTTTTTGGTTTGGAAATCACGGAGGAACAGAGTAAAGAAAAAGAGAGCATTAAAGTCGGTAGTAGAGGCAGTCAATTAGCTTTGAACCAAACCCGACGAGTGGTAGCAATGTTAGAAGAGAAGTTTCCGCAGGAAAGTTTTGAAATAATTATTATTCAAACAGAAGGGGATAAAGACCAATTCTCCAAATTATCGCAAATTGGAGGAAAGGGAGTCTTTGTAAAGCAGATTGAACAAGCTTTGCTTGATGGCAAGATTGATATGGCCGTTCATAGTTTAAAGGATGTACCCACAAAGTTAAGCTCAGGCACAATGTTAGCTGCTTTTCCCAAAAGGGCAAATGCATTTGATGTATTTATCTCAAGGGAATATCCTGAATTTAATCGTTTACCTATGGGTGCAAAAGTCGGAACGGGAAGCCTTCGCCGCATTAGTCAATTACGTCAATTACGACCTGACTTAAAATTTGTTGAAATTCGTGGGAATATCGATACCCGCTTAAATAAATTGAAAACCGAAGATTTGGATGCAATCATCTTAGCAATGGCAGGCATTGATCGTCTATCACTCATTAGTCAGGGAGATGGTTACTATACTGAGCTTTTCGATGTCGACACAATGGTCCCTGCTATTGGGCAAGGGTGCTTGGCTATTCAGATACGGTCAAACGACAGTCAGAATATGAAACGATTACAGGCGCTGAATCACGAGAAAAGCGAAATATGTGTCACAGCTGAACGGCAATATTTGCGACGATTTGGTGTAGATTGTCGCTATCCAATCGGAGCTTACTGTCAATTTACGGTATCAGGAGATTTGACGCTAATAGCTATGCTGGGAGATGAAACAGGTCAACAAATCATCCGTCAAACTTTTACACAAAGCGGAACGAATATTGATCCCGTGGATCTAGGGAACGCGGCCTTCGATGGGATTTCCCAAAACAGTAGCGTAGATGAGTGGGGACGATAATATGCCCAAAGTTGTATGGACTCAATCGCGTCCTTTAGAGGCTCGATTGGAAAAACGTCTAAAGAAACATGGTTGGGAAAGTGTTTGGTGTCCAGTCATTACGACGCAGTCTCATTACGAAAATCCAGCTTTTCAATGGCAAGATATTGATATAGTTTATCTTGTAAGTCAATGGTCCTGTGATTATTACGTAACTTATCTGGAGGAGAAGCAACTTCGTCCGGATGTAAGTTATTGGACCGTGGGAGCAAAGACGGCAGGATATGCAAAAGTGAACTATAATATAAACTGTCACTATCAGAGAGAGTGGAGAACCTCTCAAGATGTTTTTAGCTATCTTGCTAGTCACGAGTCTACTCAAACACTACTGGTTCCTATAAGTCAGAAGTCTATTGGAAAGTACTCCGTATTAGCTGAGAATATGTTGCCTGAATGGACTGTCATAGAATGGCAAGTTTATTATAATGGGCCATCGCCAGAGTCTATTCGACAATTAGCTTTAATTCAGCAATATTTGCGAACGGATGATTGTCTTGTGGTCGCGAGCGGTTCAGCCTGGGAACAAATCGCGTCAATTTGGGAAGCACCCTGTCCTGTTGTAAGTATCGGGCCAGTAACGAGTAAATATATTAAAAACCATGGAGGCCAGGTCACTTTTGAAGCAGAGTGTAGTACTTATGAGAGCATTGTTGACGGAATTGTAGGAGGAGAATGGAATGACGTATTTTAGAAGGCATCGTCGCTTAAGGAAACATCCCGGTTTAAGAGCGATGTTGCAAGAGAATCAACTTCGAATTCAAGATTTGATATATCCTATTTTTGTGAAGGAAGAAGGGGAGGGTGCGACAGAAATCCTTTCGATGCCAGGCATCTACCAGCATACTCTAGATAGCTTGGAAGAAGAAATCAAAGAAGTTCTTAGACTGGGAATTCCTGCGGTACTATTATTTGGTATACCGGCAGAAAAAGATGCTTTAGGTAGTCAAGCTTATGCATCGGATGGAATTATACAGCAAGCGATTCCAGTCATTAAGGCTTTAGCGCCCGATTTATTGGTGACTACAGATACTTGCCTGTGTGAATATACTGATCATGGGCATTGCGGTTGTTTAGATCATGCAGGGTATGTGCTCAATGATGAGTCTTTGGAACTGCATAAGAAAGCAGCTATTGCACAAGCTCGAGCTGGAGCAGATATTATCGCTCCTTCAAGTGCAATGGATGGGTTTGTACATGTTATTCGCCAAGGTTTGGATGAAGCAGGTTTTCCTCTTGTTCCGATTATGTCTTATGCGATTAAATATAGTTCAGCTTTTTATGGTCCGTTTCGTGATGCAGCGGATAGCGCACCAAGTTTCGGAGATCGCAAAACCTATCAGATGCCTGTTGCAAATCGCAGGGAAGCCATGAGAGAACTTGCGAGTGATATTGATGAGGGAGCGGATTTTGTCATGGTTAAACCAGCTCTAGCTTATATGGATATTATTCGAGATGTTAGGGAAAGAACAGATTTACCGATCGTTACCTACAATGTGTCTGGAGAGTTTTCGATGATTAAAGCCGCTAGCCAAAACGCTTGGATTGATGAAGAAAGTATTGTGATGGAGAGTTTGTTAGGTATGAAGCGAGCCGGGGCAGATTTGATTATTACATATTTTGCTAAGGATGTTGCTCGCTGGCTATCGGCAACAGAGTCTTAGGAGGATTTAATATGCTGAATGAAACCATTGCCATGCAACTTACGCACCGAACTGTTAGAGAGTATATTGATAAGCCAGTGGAAGAAGAAAAGATCTGGTCTTATTTAGAAGTCATGAACAGCACGTCACATTTAAATTTACAAAATTACTCTCTTATTCGTTTTACAGACGCTTATTTAAAAACAAAGCTTGCTGAAGTGACAGGAAAGAAATACATGGCTGCTGTACCAGAATTATGTATTTTTATTATTGATTTGTATCGCTCGAAATATGTTAATTGCAATCGAATCTGATGGCTTAGGTGGCATGCTAATGGGGATTGATTCATCCAATGTTGAGAAGGTCTCTGCTTTATTAAACTTACCAGAGCTAACCTATCCATTGCTCGGTCTAGGTTTTGGCTACACTGCACAAGAGACTGCTTTAACACCTAAGCCTGACCTAGCTTTTAAAGTAAGTGAGAATTATTATCAATCCATAAAAGAGAAAGCCGATAGCTTAGAAGCATTTGACAAGATTACATATGATAGACAAGTGGCAAAGGGCTATAAGAATCCAAAAAATTATAGTCAGCGAATTGCTCGACAAATAACGAAAGATCCTAATAGTACGCCTCGAGCTTATTTTGTGGATTATTTGAGACAAAGGGGCTTTGATGTTTAAGAGCTTAGTTAGATTGGAACATATAATGGAAATGAGCATAGAGAAACAATTAACACACCGATCTATCCGTAAATATAAGGATAGACCAGTGGAAGAAGAAAAGGTACAAATTTATCTTGAAGTGATGAACCGTACGGCTTGTCGGGGTATGCAAGGGTATTCGGTTATCCGTATCACGGACGAAAAGCTTAAAGAGGCTATTGGAGAGGCGATTCAACAAGAATACATAAAAAAGTTACCGGAACTATTAATTTTTATTATAGATTTATACCGATTTAAAGAGTTAACAGATAGACTCGCACCCGGAAAAGTTCAGCATTACTATTTCGATATTGCTTTTGTTGCGATAGGAGATATGTATTTAGCAGCCCAGAATATGATGAATGCCATTGAAACAGATGGTTTGGGAGGGCTTTTCCTGTCTACGGTCGCTGATAATTTACCGGAAATGAAGAAATTGTTAAATTTGCCGGAGCTAACATTGCCATTACTTGGTCTAGGCTTTGGTTATCCTGATGAAAACCCGGAGTTAAGTCCTCGTCTTCCGATAGAAGTTAAACTGAGTGAGAATACATATGAGCCCATTTCTCAAAAATTAGATGCACTCAAAATATATGATGAAGAACTTATCAGCTACTATCAAAAGCTTGGTAGGGAACACATTCAGACTTATAGTCAAATGGTTGCTAAAAGAATCACTGGGGAAGCCCCGCTTTACGCCTATTTGTTGAATGAATTAGAAGCTATGGGTGTAGATTTATGTATCAATGACTAATATGAAAATAAGAAGGAGTAATAACAATGAAATTAAAAAAGACACTTTCGTTAACAATCACTGCTTTATTGAGTTTATCCTTGATGACTTCAATCGACGCAGCGTCTCATTATCCTGTTGAAATAATAAATTATGATTATGCAAAAGAAGAGTCCGTAGAAGTTTACGAGAAAGCTCCAGAGAAGGTGCTTGCAGTTTATCAGAACTCTGTTGAGACGATGTTAGCCCTAGGTCTAGAAGATCATTTAGTTGGTGTTGCAGGTTTGGATCATGAGGTTAAACCTGAGTTACAAGCCTCTCTAGAGAAAGTAAATGTTCTATCGGATTATCAACCGGATAAGGAATCTGTATTGATGTTAGAACCGGATATGATTCTTTCTTGGTATTCTTTCTTTGGTGAGGATCACATGGGAGACGTTAAAGAATGGCATGATCGGGATGTGCATACTTATATGAGCAGTAACTCTGGGCCACTAGCAGAACGTACCGTGGAGAATGAGTATACCGATATTCTAAATTTAGGCCGTATCTTTGATGTAGAAGATCGAGCAGAAGAAATTGTCGAAGAAATGCGCGAAGAAATTGATAAGGTTGCGCAACATGCTAAAGATAGTGAACCAAGAACGGTTATGGTTATTGAGCAGTCTGGAGATTCTATTATGCTTTATGGAGAGAATACGCTTGGTGGCGATATGGTGAAGCAACTCGGAGCAGACTTAATTTCGACTGAAGCGTCTACAATCGGTGTTGAAGATATTGTCTCTATCAATCCGGATGTCATCTTCTCAGTA
The DNA here is from genome assembly GCF_003546865.1 of Suicoccus acidiformans. Classification (GTDB taxonomy): domain Bacteria; phylum Bacillota; class Bacilli; order Lactobacillales; family Aerococcaceae; genus Suicoccus; species Suicoccus acidiformans. Next base: position 1,909,305 of record NZ_CP023434.1, on the reverse strand, counting down.
TACTTCCTGGAAGAAGATGCAGTCTCAGGAGAGCAGGCAGCAGTGGAAGCTTTCAAAGATAATCCAGCTTTAGCGAATGTAGCTGCCGTTTCCAATAATGAAGTCTACGCTATCCCATTAGGTGAAATGTATTGCTCGGGTATTCGCACGATTGATGGTATTAAACGTTTAGCTCAAGGGATTTATCCAGAACTATACGAAGCTAATGAAGGCAATTAGAGTAAAACCAACGCTACTCATATTTGTTTTAGGTATTGCAGTGTTTATCGTAAGCATGGTAGCCGTAAGTTATGGTAGCACGGATGTGTCCTTTCAAGAAGTTTGGCAATATTTACTCATTAAAATCGGCTATTTACCTGAAGATTATTTAAGCAAAACCGTTCAGGATGTTATTTCTCTGATACGTTTACCAAGAGTTATTGCAGCTGTACTTGTCGGAATCGGACTTTCATATGCTGGAACAGTGATGCAAGCACTGGTTAGAAATCCGGTAGCAGATCCTTATACCTTGGGAATATCTTCTGGTGCCTACCTAGGAGCGGTGTTGGCTATTATGCTAGGCTTTGGTAAAAGTCAATTTGGATCTGAAGCGATAGGTATAAGTGCCTTCCTTGGTGCACTACTTATAGCGATTCTAGTACTGGTCATTGCTCAAATAGGCGGGCGAAGTAATACGATGAAATTACTTCTAACAGGGATGGCAGTGAGTTCTGCATCCCAAGCCATTGCTAATTTTATCGTTTTTCTAGCAAATGATCGAGAGGGCATGCGGACGGTAACTTTCTGGACGATGGGGAGTCTAGGAGGGGTGAACTGGGAAAGCAACCGTTTATTATTTATTATTGTGATTTCAGGTTTTGTATTTTTTGCTCTGTTTCATCGCTTGCTAGATTTGATGCTACTTGGAGATGAACAAGCTCTTACGTTAGGTGTTGATTTAGGTAAATATCGTATCATGTGCATACTTATTGTGTCGATAGTTGTAGGGTTTATCGTGAATGCGTCGGGTATTATAGGATTCATAGGATTAATTATCCCTCATTTTGCCAGAATGCTTGTGGGGACGAATCATAAGTATTTGTTGCCTGTCTCAAGTTTGCTAGGATCCATTGTGCTAGTTTTAGCGGACGTATTGTCACGCACCTTAATTAGTCATACAGAAATACCGATTGGAATCCTTATTTCATTAATAGGTGCTCCTGTATTTGTGTATATTCTCATTCGTCATACATATAAAGAAGGTGTTCAATGACTAATATTAAAGCCAGTAATATTCACCTAAATATTCGAGGGAAGGAAATTCTTAAAGATGTGTCAATCGATGTCAAGGAGGAACAATTTGTAGGTATTATCGGGCCTAATGGTTCAGGTAAAAGCACGCTCTTAAAAACTATCTATCGTTCTTTAAATCCTGATAAAGGATCAGTTCGAATAAAAGGTGACGATATTCAAAAATTAAGTTATAAGGAAAGTGCTCAGCAGATTGCGACGGTAGAACAGAATAATGAGATAAATTTTGATATGACGGTAGAGAGCATAGTATTGATGGGACGCACTCCCTATAAATCTATCTTTCAATCAGAAAAACCAGAAGATTACCAGTATTGCCAGGAAGCTTTGCGAAGGGTTGGTCTTGTGAATTATGACCAACGTTTATTTTCAAGTTTGTCAGGTGGTGAGCGTCAACGAGTTTATATTGCTAGAGCATTGTGTCAAGATACGGACATTTTACTTCTTGATGAGCCGACAAATCACCTAGATATTAAATATCAATTGAAGATTCTAAGAAGCTTAAAGGCTCTGAATAAAAGTATTTTAGTTACTTTGCACGATTTAAATTTAGCTGCTATGTTTTGTGACTATATCTATCTAATGGATGAAGGCTGTATTCGGTTCGAAGGAAAGCCTGAGGATGTTTTAACTAAGGATAATATTGCTAATGTGTATGGTGTGGATGTGGATATATTGACTACAGAGTATGGACTTCGATTGATCTATCGGTAGTGTACGATGATAGATAGGTGATCTATACCGTTTGTTAGACACACTGATAATTTTATAATATTTTCTCGATTGTCAATTTAAGTTAGAAATTTTTACACTATATTATGAGTGATTGAACTTGGTGACATACTTATGCTAACCACCTTAAACAACCCCCTTCATCAAACTCCTGACTGGTCAAGAGGAAAAGCGCTAGCGACTCTGGAGGAGCCAGGTGCTTGATGAAACCATATTCTTAAGTGGCTGGCATAATAGCCAGGTGTTTGATCCAAAAGTTGGGCCAAGAAAACCTCTAGGGGAGTGTAGTCGTTAAGAGATTTACGTGGAATGATATGTCGCTTGAAGGTTACTTCCTTAAGAAAGTATTCATCCACTTCATTAAAATCAGTACCTTTAGGCAGACCTTCTCTTCTTAACCATCCGTTAGAATGCTCATTCCGTTCTCTTTGAGATGGGCATCCTAGGTCTGCAAAGAAGATGTCGATATTAAATTCATTGCTTAAGTCTTTCCAGTTAGAAAACTCTTTGCCATTGTCCAAAGTCAGAGATTTAACCAAACGGTAAGGGATTTAAGGAAGAAACGCCTCAATGAATCCGTTACTTGACATGCTTTACGACCTTCTGTCTTCAGGGTGATTGCTAATTTACTTATTCGTTCCACTCGTGTAATGGCCGCACTTTGGTGGTTCTTACCAACGATAGTATCCCCTTCAATCAGGATAAGCCTCTTGACGCTGTTCTAGTCTTCTACGGTCATTTGGACGGCCCCTCGTTTCAACATGCTGATTCGCTTTTCGTTTACCTTGCATGGGTAAATCTCTGACATCAAAAGCAGGGTCATCTTGGAAGCGACGGCAAAGTGTTTTTGCACAGCAATTCAAGTCAATTTCCTGGCGTCCAATCATCACGTCCGGTGACCACCCTTGTGACTCCCGGTCATTGTTATAGGTGATTTGATCTTCTGTGAACTGCTTCTTCTTAGAGCCACACTTAGATTTGTTAGCTTTGTAGCGTTCATAATAGTCGATGATAGTCCCACCATCGTCTAAATAATGATAGACATTATAGATGGTTTGAGCAGATCTTCTTAACTTTTTAGCGACTATGTAAGCTTTTTCGCCAATTTCGTAATAGTTTTCTATCCAAGTCAGTTCTTTCGTGGTAAGATGTGTGCAGGCCATTTTGTGTCTACTCCTTTATTTATGATTGGACTCATAAATAGTGTAGCACAAATGGTCTTATTTGTTTTTTCTAGCTTAATTTTACAATTCAGGTTTACAAAAATGTATCGTAAGCGGTCGATAATCAGGTAACTTGATAATTCTCTGACAACCTGGACACCAAAACCAAGGATCTCAAGCAATTTACAGAAAGTCTAAATAAAATTGCCCGTTAGAAAGTTAAGCTCTCTAACGGGCATTGCTTTGTTATTATGATTCTTTTTTACCGAGTTTTTCTTTTACATAATCAGACCATGGTAAATAAGCCTGTAGACGGTCGAGTAAAGTTCCCTCGGCATACAGGGTGGGTAATTCTTCTAAGAGCAGTTGGAAATAAGCCACCGGAGAGAGGCCGTTCAAGTCAGCTGTCACTTTCAAAGATAGGATGATGCCAGAAGCTTGAGCTCCTTGCAGGCTGGATGAAAAGAGCCAATTCTTCCTGCCGATGACCAGTTCTTTGATGGACCTTTCTGCCAGATTATTGCTTAGCTCTAAGCGACTGTCCTTGAGGACATTCATAAAGTATTCTTTATGCTTGGTCGCATAAGCAATGGCTTTGGAGAGTTTGCCTGTTGTCGCTTGGTAACTGTAGGGTTCGATTAAATCGAACAAGTTGGTCAACACCACAGACAGTTCCTCTTGGCGTAATTGAAACCTTTCTTCAGCCGGCAAATCTCTCCAAGATTTCTCTAAGGCAAAAGCTTGGTCGCAGTAGGCAACCGCTTGAGCCGCAACTGAATCAGGAGGGGCATTGCTGGGCAGGCTCTCATAGAACTTGCGACGAAGGTGGGCAAAGCATCCCACTACCGTGATCTCATCCGGCAGATTCAAATAGGCGCTGTACATGTCCGAATGGAGATGGCCCTTGAAATCAGCTAAGAATTCCTGAGGCACCCGATGAGCTCGTGATTCATCGTGTAGATAGATTGCCACGGGGTGGGCCTCATGACGGCCAGATTGAAAGAGCCAATAATAAGTATTGGTTTTATCGCTTTCAATCACTCGATAGCTGGTTTCATCGGCATGAATAATGTCTTGGGATAGAAGCTCCTTGGCCAATTCTTCCCAAAGATAACCAAAGTAATATTGGGCACACAGAATATGCCACCGATTAATCTGTTGGCGATTAATCGGTAGCCCTCCCTCTTTCCAGACCTTTTCTTGCCGATAAGCGGGAACTTTGAGGACATACTTCTGTTGAATGGTTTGAGCGATCACCGAAGCAGACCCCAGACTATTTTGAATCGGGGCTTTTGGAACAGGAGCTTTGACGATTACATCTTGAGGCTCCTCTTCTGAGCAAGTTAAGCACTTGTAAGAGGTCCCATAATGGACTTGTTTTTCATAATGAGCAGGCTGGTAGACTACTTCTTCCCGGACCTTGGTCTTGCCAATTTCCACCATTTCGTCTTGACAACAAGGACAGGTCTTATCCTCTAACTTATGGACCACTGGAACTTCTTCGAACTGTTCCAAGACTTTGCGCTTTTGTCCTTTTTGTTTCTTTCTCTTTTTAGGAACTACCAGGTCTTCTTCATCTGGCAAGTCTGGAGATTCTTCAATGGGAGGCACCCCATCAAATAAAGATAGCTGACCGTCTGCGACCTGATGGGTCTCTTTGGACCGGCCAAAGAGTTTGTGGCGCAGGTACTGATTCTCCTCATTCTTCAAGTGGAGTTCTTGTTGGAGTAACTCTAATTGCTTAGCGAGTTGTTCATGACGGACAAGTAATTCTTCTCGTTCTGAAAGCAATTCCTCGCGTGTTAAGGTATCAACCATATCTGGGGCACCTCCTCCTTAAATAGATACCCCTATTCTACTAGATTTGCTTCCAAAAAGCAGCCACTAAAACACTAATAAAATAACTTTTTTGACGAAACTGAGATTGAAGATTTAAGGGGAAAGCCCTTTAATAACCTGGTCACCTCCATCAAACTCATGGGCTCTAAGCAGGCTTGATTAGCTCTGGGCCAGTGGACCTTACCATTCTCCAATCGTTTATAGATTAACTGAAAGCCTTCACCATCCCAATGTAGAATTTTGAAACGATCGGAGCGACTACCGCAAAAGAAGTAGTAAGCCCCATCAAAAGGGTCGTGATTAAAATCATGTTGAAGGAGAATTGCTAAGGTGTCGATCCCTTTACGCAGGTCAGTCTTACCATAGACGATGTAATAACTGTCTTCTTCAGTTAGTCGAATCAAAAAATCATCTCCTTTCTATTACTTATAGAATAATGGAGATGATTTAAATTTGATAGATACCTCATAATAGACCGCTTACAATGTATCAAATAGAGGTTAGAGAATACTCATTTGATACATTTTTGTTATTATGTTGAACTTTTTGTAAACGTTGACATTTGTTTGTTGATAAAATAGAATGAATATATATAAAATGAGAATAGAGGTGGACGCTTGTCAGAGAAAAAAGAACGAAAAATATTTGAATCTGTACCCGGCAAGCAAGTAACAATGTCACATGTCATTGCAGGGCCTGACGAGAGAGTTTTTGATAAATTAGGCTTTGATAGAAAAGATGGTGTGAGTGCTTTAGGTATTTACACTGTGACACCTGGAGAAGCAGCTATTATAGCTGCAGATATTGCAAAGAAAACCGGAGAAGTAGAGATTGGTTACGTAGATCGTTTTAGTGGTTCAATGATAATTATGGGGGATGTATCATCTGTTCAAACTGCTTTGCAATCGGCTAATAATTTTCTCAGTACAAACCTTGGATTTGCTACTTCGGCAATTACAAGAACATGATAGAAGGTGAGAAATTGGACAAAATTATGTTAGTTGGGCCAGTCGGCGCTGGGAAAACAACACTAAAGCAGGCTTTAGATGGGCAGCCTTTAGAATACAGTAAGACTCAAGCCGTAGAATATGAAGGGCGTATTATTGATACACCAGGAGAATTCATTCAGCATCGGCGATTTTATAATTCTTTACAAAATTTATCAACCGATGCGAGCATTATTTGTCTAGTGTTGCCGGCTAATCTTACAGGACAAGTCTACTCTCCAACTTTTGCAATGCTATTTAGCGTTCCAGTTATTGGTGTCATCACAAAGATAGATTTATCTACCGTAGAAGATATTGAGCAAGCAGAATTTGAATTAAAACAAGCAGGTGCAGAGCGAATATTCTCTATTTCTTCTATCGAAGGAACAGGGCTGATAGAACTTAAAGATTTTCTGGAAAGAGGGGTCGGTTAAATGCAATTATATACAAGAACAGGTGATAAAGGTTATACAAGTATTATTGGCGGTCAAAAGGTCGCTAAAGATTCCAATCGAGTCATTGCATACGGTACGTTGGATGAATTAAATAGCATTGTTGGAATTGCAGTCTCTTTGATTCAAGAAGATGAGGTGCTTTCTGACGATTTGCAGCAAATTCAACAGTTTCTATTTGATTGTGGGTCAGATATTGCAACACCTCATGGTTATGCTGAATATAGATTGAATAAAGATCATACATTATGGCTTGAGAGCCGAGTTGATTATTATTCGGATAAGGCACCAAGTGTCCAATCTTTCATTCTTCCCGGAGGGACAACTTTAGCGAGTGTTCTTCACTTTGCAAGGACGGTTGCTCGAAGAGCAGAAAGAGATATTGTGCACTTTCAATGGGATAATGATATGAATTCTGAGGTTGTAAGATTTGTAAATCGTTTATCGGATTATTTTTATGCAATTGCAAGATATGTGAATGCAAATGAAAGTAAAGATGATGTGTTTTATGAGCGGAGTGGAAAGGTTTTTCATCAAATTACAAAAGAGGACATTGATGATTTTAAGTAATTCAATTTTTCACAATTATCAGTTGACAAAGCAAAAATATAAGGGTATTATGAAAACAGTTACAGAACACAACGATGTGTTTGGAAAGTGCAATGAAGCCATAAGTTAACGAGACCACTGACATTTAATACAGGGGTGAGTTTAACTTGTGGCTTTTTTGTTGGAAAGGAGAATGAAATGATAACAATAAAATTTGACACTAAAATTCATATTGGCGATGATAGTCTGACGATTTTGAATGATTTCAAAGACGAGAACATTATCATTATTTCAGATAACTTTATTTCTTCTTCGCCATTTATGGATACTTTGACAAGTCAAATTGACCGATCCTGTGAAGTACGTATTTTTGATGAAGTTCAGCCGGATCCTCCGATTGAAAATTTGGTTTCAGGATTAGAGATGGTTTCTGAGTTCTCGCCAACAATTTTTATTGCTTTTGGTGGTGGCTCAGCGATAGATGCTGGAAAAGGGATTTACTTTTTTGCTAAACGTATGGGGATGCTTTCTGGTAATATCCCATTCATAGTTGTTCCTACAACTAGTGGTACCGGCTCTGAGGTTACAAATTTTTCCATCATAACTGACCAAGAATTAGGTGTGAAGTATCCGTTAGTGACGGATGAAATTCAACCGACAGATGCTATCTTAGTTGTTGACTTTGTGGAAAGTTTACCGCCTAATCAAACGGCTGATACCGGTGTAGATGTATTAACACATGCGATTGAAGCATATGTTTCTACGGCTTCTACAGAAATATCAGATGCTCTAGCGGAGAAAGCTATTAAATATGTATTCGAATATTTACCAAGAGCCTACCGTGATGGAAGTGACCGAGAAGCTAGAGAGAAGATGCATATTGCATCTACAATGGCTGGTATGGCCTTTAATCAAGCCTCGTTAGGTTTAAATCATGGTATCGCCCACGCAGCAGGAGCTAGATTACATATCCCTCATGGACGCTTAAATGGTATTTTATTAACAGAGGTTATTCGCTTCAATAGTGGATTAGTGGGAAATCAATTGCATACGGAAGTTGCAGATAGATATCGTCAAATTGCAGGTTTTCTTGACTTAAATGCAGTGAGTCCGAGTATCGGCACACGAAGTCTAATCAATGAGATTACCAAACTACTAAAATCAACAGAACGTCCCTTGAGTCTTTCAGGTTTTGGTATTGATAAAGCAAAGCTAGAAAACTATATTAATGAAATCGCTAAAGATGCATTGTTAGATGCTTGTACTGATACCAATCCAATTGAGCCTTCCGAGGAAGATGTTATTGCGATACTCAAGAATGTTTTTTAGTAGGTGATATCATTGTCAAAAGAAAGAGTCATACAGGAATATGTGCCTGGTAAACAGGCAACTTTAGTTCATATTATTGCTAATCCTGACGAAGAATTAAAACAAAAAATCGGTATTCATAATCGCTCACACAATGCGATAGGGATTATGCTTATAACACCTAGCGAGGCAGCAATAATAGCGGTTGATATAGCAGTAAAGACGGCGGAAGTTGAAATTGAATATATGGATCGATTTACAGGATCACTTATCATCAGTGGAACTTTAGATTCGGTCAAAGCTGCTCTTTCAGCGGCGATTCAACTTCTTTCTGACGAATTGCATTATGATATTAACCCAATGAGCATTAGTTAGGATATTTGAGGTGATGATATGAGTAGAATTCTCATCGTAGATGATGAACCTTTGATTAGACTAGATATACGAGACATTCTCGAAACATCAGGGTATGAAGTTGTGGGAGAAGCGACAGATGGCTTTGAAGCAATTTCTAAGAGTAAGGAATATAAACCTGACTTAGTATTAATGGATATTAAGATGCCACTGTTAGATGGGTTAACGGCTTCGAAAAAAATTCTTGAAGACGGTTCCGCCTCTGGGATTATCTTATTGACAGCATATAGTGATAAGGAATTTATTGAGAAAGCAAAAGAGTACAAAATGCTAGGATACCTCGTTAAACCAATTCGTGAGCATGCTTTAATTCCAATGGTTGAATTATCACTCGAAAATAGCAGGCATTTTACTGCTTTATCTCAAGAAATACAACAACTAAAGAAAAATCTTAGTGATCGTAAAGTTATTGAACAAGCCAAGGGTATTATAATGAAGTTAGAAAATATTACTGAAGACGAAGCATATCAGAAAATAAGGAAATTAAGTATGGATAAACGAACTACAATGATAGAAATTGCAGAAACATTGGTATTACTCGATGAGTAATCAACAAATTAATAGTAATATCAAGGAGCTTTGTGAAAAATACACCTCGTTAAATACCAAAGAAATTAATTATCTTATAAGCTATGCCAATAATTTACCGATTGAGAAAGATTATTTGACTTACGATATTTTCATCGATGCTTGGGATAAAATTTCACAACAAGCGATTGTTGTATGGCACCGACGTCCAATTAAAGGTCAGTCATTATATGATGGAAACGTTGTTGGTAAACACGCTTTGATTCAAGACGAACCTGGTCCAATTAGAACTCTACAAACTGGAATGCCCTCGGTCAATTTGATGGCGATTTCTCAGGAAGGAGCTACCATTAAACAGACTTCGTTCCCGATAGAGTTTGGCGATAAGACGATTGCGGTATTAATACTTGAAACCAGTTTGAAAGATGACGAGCTCGTGTCAAAGAATCATACCAAAAAGTCGAAACTAACGATAACGAAAGATACATTTGACTATATCTTTAATGCAATTCAGGATATAGTTCTGGTCTTTAATTCAGATGGATTCTTAATAGCTAATAATAAAATTGCTGATCAATTTTATCATGATATAGGCTATATGGATCCTATACAACAGATGCATTTTAATAATCTATCATTAAATGAACATAGATTTGAAGATGTAAAAAAACTTTTGAAATATGGGATTTATGAAGGGCAAAGTAGTTTCTGGAATTATTATGTTGATTTTAAGTACTGTGAGTCTCCAGGTGGCCTTTATGTAGTTATTATGACAAATAGATCTCAGGAGAAACTTTTAGAAAATGAGATAAATAATGAACTGGTTACGATACGAGAGGTTCATCATCGGGTTAAGAATAATTTACAGACGGTAGTATCCCTTTTGAGATTACAGCTCCATAGAACATCAACAGATGAAGCAGCAAAAGCTTTAAGCGAGAGTATTAATCGTATTTTGGCAACTTCTACAACACATGATATTCTTTCTGAGAGTAATACAGGAGATGTAATTAATATTAAAGCTGTTATAAATTCTGTAGTAGATAACTTAATGTATTCTCATGCAGTGAAAGGTTATATCACAATAGAGAAGAATATAGACGACCTCTTGCTAGATTTTGAGATGGCTGTCCCACTAGCCTTAATTATTAATGAGCTAGTCCAAAACTCATTAGAGCATGCTTTTCGTAGTTTTGATGAGGAGCAGCAGGCTCGAATAGAAGTATCGATTAAATCCGATCAAGAGTTAATTCAGATGATTGTATCAGATAATGGAAGTGGAATTAATTTTTCAAATGATAATCACAAAAACTTAGGTTTACAAATTGTCGAAAGTTTTGTGAATAGTAAGTTGAATGGTTTGATTGTTTATGAACCAAATCATCCTGGAACACGGGTGAAGATAAATTTCAAGAATACTATAGAGTGAGAAGTGATTGAATGGCTAATTTACTAAGCGTAGGGATTGATATTGGGACATCTACAAGTCAGATGGTGCTCTCGAGGCTAAAAGTTGAAAACACATCATCATCTTTTACAATCCCTACCATCGAAATAACAGATAAAGAAGTGATATATAAAAGCGATATAATTTTCACACCTATAAATAGAGACAATTTAATTGACTCCAAAAGCATTCAGGACTTCGTCAGTGAACAATATCGTAAAGCCGATGTTAAGCCTGATGAAATCGAAACAGGAGCAATTATCATTACTGGGGAAACTGTTCGAAAAGAGAACTCTCGAGCGGTAGCGGATGCCTTAAGTGGTTTAGCAGGAGATTTTGTTGTGGCTACCGCAGGGCCGGAACTTGAGAGTGTCATTGCTGGAAAAGGTTCTGGCTCATACTCTTATTCAAAAAATCATCATACTTCTACGATAAATTATGACATAGGTGGTGGTACGACAAACCTAGTGATTTTCCAGGATGGGGTAACAGTAGACACAACATGTTTCGATATAGGCGGTCGACTAATTCGAGTGGATAACAGCCAGAACGTAACATATATTTCTCCGAAATATCAAGATATAATTCGACAGGAGAATATATCGATTCATATGGGCGAACCATTAAATAATACCGAGCTAAACAAATTATTCGACATATTAATCGAAGTCCTAGAGAATGCTGCAGGTATTGGAGAGAAAAGTAAATATTACAATATGCTCTTAACCAATAACGATTTCAGCAATTACATTACACCTGAAGTAATATCGTTTTCAGGCGGAGTTGCTGATGCTGTTTATGGCAATAATAAATCAGTTCAAGAATTTGAGTACGGGGATATTGGTGTCTTATTTGGAAGATATATCCCTAAGTCGAAATTATTCGAGACATATGATGTTTATGAAACAGAAGAGACAATCAGAGCGACAGTTGTTGGAGCGGGTTCGCATACAACAGATGTTAGTGGCAGTACAATTCTTTATCACGGGGATATCTTCCCGATGAAGAATGTTCCAGTGATTAGATTCTCTCGTGAAGAGCAGAATGCAAAAGATTTAGTCTCTATTATGAAAAATAAATATGAATGGTTTAAAGTCGAAGAAGAGAAGCAAGTAGTAGCATTTGCTTTTGAAGGTATCAAAAATCCGAGTTTTAATGAGGTTCAAGAATTTTCAGAGACGCTTTTGTCTGGTTTACAAGATTTAATAACAGAGAACTTCCCGATTATTATTATCTTACGTGAAGATATGGCTAAAGCGTTGGGACATAGTTTTAAAGCAAAGTTACCGAAAGATTATGAATTTATTTGCATGGATAGTGTTGCTGTGAATGATGGAGATTATATAGACATTGGTAAACCAATATCAGGTGGTCGAGCAATACCAATTGTCATAAAAACATTGGCCTTTAGCTAAAGTAATGGAGGTTTGAAATGATACTAAAAACAAAATTATTTGGTAGAGTCTATGAATTTAATAATATCTACGAAGTCATGGGTAAAGCGAACGAGCTAAGATCAGGAGATGAGCTTGCAGGAGTTGCAGCTGAAAGTGCAGAAGAGCGAGTAGCTGCTAAAACAGTTGTTGCGAATCTCCAATTGAAAGATTTCTTTGAAAATCCAGCAGTTCCTTATGAAAAAGATGAAGTTACACGGATTATTATCGATAATGTTAACATGAGAGTTTATGAAGAAATCAAAGAATGGACTGTCTCAGAGTTACGTGAATATATACTGGATTCAAACATAACTAATTATGATATTCGCCGTATCTCTTCTGGCCTAACGTCAGAGATGGTTGCTGCTGTCGCAAAGATTATGACAAACTTAGACCTTATTGTTGGAGCTCAAAAGATAATTATTGAAAAGACTGCCAATACAACTATTGGAAAAAAAGGAACATTTTCTTCCCGTCTTCAACCAAACCATACAACAGATAATATTGATGGTATAATGGCCACAACTATGGAGGGGCTCTCTTATGGTATTGGGGATGCTACGATTGGGATAAATCCAGTAAATGATAATGTAGAATCTACTTATCAAATTTTAAATGAAGTTAATGATTTCATTAATAAATGGGAAATTCCAACTCAACATGTTGTGCTAGCTCATATTACTACTCAGATGAAAGCCATGGAAAAAGGTGCACCAACAGGTTTAGTGTTCCAATCTATTGCGGGTACTGAACGGGCGAATGAAGGCTTTGGTATTGACGCTAAACTGATCGATGAGGCCTATGACATGGCCTTGAAGACAGGCTCAGCGGTAGGGCCAAACTTGATGTATTTTGAAACTGGTCAAGGTTCAGAGTATCCTGATGGCCATCACGGCATTGACCAAGTGACTTTAGAGGCAAGATGTTATGGTTTTGCTAGAAACTGGGATCCATATATTGTAAATACGGTGGTTGGCTTCATTGGACCAGAATACTTATATAATTCTAAGCAAGTAATCCGTGCAGGTTTAGAAGACCACTTCATGGGCAAATTAAGTGGTATTTCAATGGGATGTGATATCTGTTACACCAATCATATGGACTCAGATCAAAATGATTCTGAAAACTTAACAGTTCTTCTAGCAGTGGCGGGAGTAAACTTTATTATTGGTGTTCCGAGTGGGGACGATATTATGCTTAATTATCAGTCAACTGGGTTCCATGAAACAGTGTCAGCTCGGGAACTACTTAATCTTCGCCCAATCAAAGAATTTGAAGAGTGGTGCGAGAAAATGGGAATCCTGGAAGATGGTCGCCTGACTGATCGAGCTGGTGATGCTTCAATCTTCTTAAAGTAATGGTTAAAGTCGGAAAGGAGCAAGTACATTGGAACAAACAGAATTAAAGCAAATGATTAGAGCGATTCTCACTGAGATGGCTTCAGGTAATAACGATGAGATAACAGAAGATGCATCGGGTTTGCAAACTAATTCAAAAGAAACCATTCAAGTTTCAGAACGAGTAACGTATCATCCTGCTGGTTCAACTAACGAAACAGAACAAGTAAAACAAAATAGTGTTTCTGATGAAGTTTTAGATGATATTACCGAGTTAAACATCCGGGAGACCTTCTATGTTGATAATGCTGAAGATGAAGAAGGTTACATGAGAATTAAGCAACACACTCCAGCGCGTCTAGGGATGGGACGTGCAGGAAGTCGATATAAAACACAACCTGTTCTTCGTTTTAGAGCAGACCATGCGGCCGCGCAAGATGCTGTATATTCATATGTTGATGAAGAGCTTATTAAAGATTTAAATTTAGTGCCATTAGAAACTGTTTGTCAAGATAAGGACGAATACTTAAAGCGTCCTGACCTAGGTCGCGTCTTTTCTGAAGAATCAGCGAAAAAAATTAAAGAAGTTGTTCCACAAAATGCAGATGTGGTTGTGGTTGTTGGAGATGGTTTATCTTCTGCGGCAATCGAAGCCAATGTTCGTGACATTCTACCAGCGATTCGACAGGGCTTAAAAACTCATAATCTTGATTTTGGAGATGTATTATTTGTAAAACATTGCCGCGTTCCTGCCATGGATCAAATCGGAGATATTACGAATGCCAATGTCATTTGTATGTTGATTGGAGAACGTCCTGGTTTGGTAACAGCTGAGTCGATGAGTGCCTATATTGCATATCGACCGACAGTTGGAATGCCAGAAGCTGGACGGACAGTTATTTCAAACATTCATGACGGTGGAACACCGGCGGTAGAAGCAGGTGCGTATATTGCAGATATTATTGAACAAATTCTAAAACAGAAAGCATCAGGGACTAGTTTAGAACAATAACGAGGAGGCAACAATCTATGATTAATGATCGTATCAAAGCGAATGTTCTTTCAGTTCGGATGATTCCTAATGTGGATGCAGGTCTAGCTGAAAAACTGAACTTGCAAGATCACCAAAGTAGTATCGGTATTTTAACTTGTGATTCAGATGATGTAACTTACGTAGCTTTAGACGAAGCTACTAAGAAAGCGGCAGTTGATGTAGTATATGGCTCAAGTTTTTATGCTGGAGCAGATAATGCAAATACTGCGTTAGCAGGGGAAGTCATTGGGATTTTAGCTGGGCCATCTCCAGCTGAGGTTCGAGCCGGGTTAGATGCTGCAGTACATTTTATTGAAGAAGAGGCTCATTTCGTAAGTGCTAATGATGATGATTCGGTTATTTATTTCGCGCATAATGTCTCAAGAAGTGGAAGTTATTTATCGGAAATGGCAGAAGTGTCTGAAGGGCAGGCAATTGCCTATCTAATTGCACCTCCATTGGAAGCTGTTTTTGGGGTGGACGCAGCTTTGAAAGCAGCAGACGTCGAAATTAAGGTGTTCTATGAACCACCAACAGAGACTAACTTTGGCGGAGCTTTGCTAACGGGAAGCCAATCTGCTTGTCAAGCAGCCTGTGATGCATTTGCTGAAGCGGTAAAAGCTGTTGCAAGTAACCCATTAGTATATTAAGGGGGAATTTGAATGGCCAACATTGCTCTAGGACTTATTGAAATTAAAGGAAAGCTCTCAGCAATCGTAGCCTGTGATGCTGCTTTAAAGGCGGCAAACGTCCACTTACTTGATAGTCAGAAAATTAAGGGCGGTATTACCACCATCATGGTGTACGGAGATGTGGCCGCTGTACAAGCTGCTGTCGATGCTGGAAAAACGGCGGTTGAACATAGTGGAGCTTTACGCTCAACAAATGTTATCCCCCGTTTAGATGATCAAGTCAAGGAAATGCTGGATAGAGATATTTCTGAACGAAATCAGATGAAGCAGCCTGAGATACACTCAGAGTCATTTTTGGAAAGTCAGCAAGAAATAAATTTAGTTGATAAAAGCGCTGCTGCTGATGATG